>NZ_CP090958.1:3114248-3425673 GCF_025787225.1 Saxibacter everestensis | reverse complement strand
CACGATCGGCTCGCTGATGTCTTCGGCATAAAACCGGTCCGAACCCGAGATGTCGCCGGGAAGCGTGAACCCAGGCAGGCCGGCGAGTGCCGCATTGGCCGCCCGGCCTATTCCGGTTTCCAGCATCCCGCCACACCACACCGCGACTCCGTGCGCCTGGGCCAGATCATGAATCCTGCGCGCCTCCAGGTAACCACCGACCCGCCCGGGTTTGATGTTGATCACCGCGGCGGCTCCGATGACGATGGCGTCCGCCGCCGTCTGAGCGGAGACGATTGATTCGTCCAGGCACATCGGGGTGGTCATGATCCGGGCCAGCTCGGCGTGCTGACGCAGGTCCTCCTCTCCCAGCGGTTGCTCGATCAGCAACAGGTTGAACTCATCCAGCCGCTTCAGGTGTGCGGCATCGGCGAGGGTGTAGGCGGCGTTCGCGTCGACCTGAAGCAGGAGGTCATCGCCGAATTCCCTGCGCACTGCCGCGACCGGTTCCAGGTCGATGCCGGGCTTGATCTTCAGCTTGATTCGCGCGTATCCCTCGTCCAGGTAGCCGCCCACCGTTTTCACCATGGCCGGGACTGAGTCCTGAATACCCACCGATACTCCCGAGGGGATCGTCTTCCGTGCCGTGCCGAGGTAGCCGGCAAATGACTGACGCCGCGACCGTAGCTGCGCGTCGAGGATGGCCATCTCCAGCGCAGATTTAGCCATCCGATGCCCGACAATTGGCGCAAGCAGACCGGCCACTGTTTCAGCCGTCACATCCGCTTCGGCAAACAGACGAGGCGCCAGCCACTTCCTGATCACGTGTGCGGCTCCCTCGAGGTACTCGGAGGAATACAGCGGTTCGGCCATCGCGACACACTCGCCCCAGCCGGTCACCAGCTCGTCGTCCACCCGGCATTCGGCTTCCAGCAGCAGAGCGTTGCGCGCGGTCTGGGTCGAAAACGACGTGGTGAACGGTGACACCAGGGGCATCTCGATCCGATGCAGGGTCAGTTTGGTGAGTTTCATGCCTTCCGTTCCAAAAGGTAGGTTCCGTTTTTCTCGAAGTCGACAATGCGCCATCCCTCGTCGAGCAGCCCGGTCAAAGCGTCGCGAAGAGCGATACGCCATTGTCGGGCCAGGTCCGGATCGGCCTTTCGGATCGCCTCGATGTCCCGGGGCAGCTCAACCCGTGCGGTGCTGCCGGCATCGGCATCGGCATCGGGAAAGGCATCGGCAACGGCAATTCGCGCGGGCCGCGGTGTCTCTCCGGAGCCTACGCTGAGCACATCGACCTGCCGCTGGCTATCCGGGCGCGAGGGAGGTGTGCGGTCTAGCCGCCAGGTGACCAGCATCCGGTCCGAGGGCTGACCGGAGTTGATTCCGTCTTTCATCTCGCCATAGAAATCCACGTAATACGCCGTGGCCTCAACTCTGAGCTGATGCAGATTGAAATACGCATTTCGGCTGACCAAGGGGTCGAAGGTCCACGTCATCTCGGTGATTCCGCGATCGAGACACCACGCTTTCTGATGCAGTTTGAGTGCTTTGCCGATTCCACGGCTGGCAGCATCGGGCAGCACCCCCACAATGTGCGAGTGCAGGTTACGGCCGGGCGGAGCACCGAAAAAGCCAATTCCCGCTCCCACCGGCTCCCCATCGGCGAGAGCAACCGACACGTAGTTTCCGGCATGGGCCAGCGCGACCACGAGGCCCTGGTCCAGATGGGACTTTCCGGCGCCGATTTCCCAGACCCGGTCGAGCAGGGCAATGATCTCGCGTGCACCGTCGGCGGTGCGAACTTCACGAATCTCGATCCCGGTTGCCGTTGCCGCCGCTGTTGCCTCCTCGCGGGCGGTGATTGCGACCTCCCGTACGACGACCCCGTCGCGCGTCGACTGCCCGGTCGATGTCATGATGTCCTGTCTCTTGATGCCCTGCTGCGAAAAGCCGCTCCTGAACAGAATTGCCGACATCGCCAGCGAGCTCATCGTCGAGTTGAATCAAATTGCTGATTGGTTCTTGTGGCATTGGACAGTACTGACCTACGAGGGTGATCTGTCTGGCAGCATCGTGACGAGGACCAGCCGCAATCTGGCCCCGAACGCCGGCGAGCGGCGGGCGGTTCTTATAGTCGACATCCGGATGGAGGCTCAAATGGCCAAGCTGATCTACTCGGCAATCGAATCGCTCGACGGCTACGTGGCCGATGAGGATGGAAACTTCGACTGGAGCGAGCCGGACGAGGAGGTGCACCGCTTCGTTAATGATCTTGAGCGCCCAGCTGGCACGTATCTGTACGGCCGCCGGATGTACGAGATGATGATCTATTGGGAGACGGCGCACACTCTAGCCGACGAGCCCCCGTTCGTTCGTGACTTCGCGGAGTTGTGGCAGGCTGCCGACAAGATCGTGTATTCCTCCAGTTTGCAATCGGTATCGACCGGGCGGACCCGACTCGAGCGAGCCTTCGACCCTGAGGCTATCCGGCAGCTGAAAGCCACAACGGACAGCGACATCCTGATCGGCGGTCCCGGCCTCGCAGCCCAGGCGATCGAGGCCGGACTGGTCGACGAGTACCACCTGTTCCTCACCCCCATCGTTATCGGAGCAGGCAAGCGGGCCCTCCCCGATGGCGTTCGGCTGGAGCTGGACCTACTGGAACTACGCCGTTTCGGCAACGGCGTGATCTTCCTCCGCTACCGCACCGCGAGCTGAGGGCGCGAAACCAATTACCTCGACGGCCGCTTAGCCCAAACCGCTAGCCGAGTCGTTGCCGTTTCTGATACTCCAGCAATCGAAGCTGCAGCATCAACGCGAAGCGGGTGTCCGGATCTGAGAGGTCGATTCCACCAATGGCAGCGATCTTGCGCAGCCGGTAGCGAAACGTGTTGGGGTGCACATGCAGTGCGGCGGCAGCGGTGGCAACGTCCCCGAACTTCTCCAGATACACCCCGAGGGTGCCGACGAGTTCGCCCATGCCCTTGGCATCTTCGCTGATCAGGGCGTCCAGCGGATGAGTGATCGGCTCGTTCCGGGCCGCCATCGCATCAACCAGTTCGAGCAGGAGCGAATCCACCTGCACGTCTCGCCAGTAGGCGACCTGGCGAACTGCGCTTGCCGTGTTCGGCTGCTGAAGGACATGGCAGGCGGCGTCCGCCTGTTTGCGGGATCGTGCCAGGGAGGTGACGTCAGCCATCAGGTCTCCGATGCCGATCCTGAGGTGCCCGGCATCCGGGACCCGGCGCAGCAGATCGGCGGCTATCCGCCGGGCATCGTTGGCATGTCCGGATTCGAGGTGCTCGGTGGCGGCAGCTCCCCGACCCGCGGAGGCTCCCCGGTGCGCGGCGGAGGCTCCCCGACCCGCGGCGAAGCCATTTCCGGGTCCGGCGGCCGACGGAATGACGGCGTAGAGAGTGCCGCCGACCGGGGATACAACGGCCTTGGGACTCACCGAGCTGATGAATGTGGACAGCAGCTTTGCGAGCGATCGGAGCGCCGTGTCTTCCCTGCCTCCTGCCGTGTCCGTCCCGGTTCGCGAGATGGCCATCACGAAACAGCGTGAGCCTGCGATTCCCAGTTGCTGTGCGGCTTCTATCGCCGGGGAGCCGCCTTCGACCAGCCGGGACACCAACGATGACCGCAGCCGGATGCCGGCGTCTTCGGCGAGCTTGCCGTGCATCATGGTGAGCGCAACGACGTTCGATCCTTCAACGAACCCCTGCTCCTGAGCGGCAGAGAGCGGTCCGTCCACGATGGCCCAGATTGTGCCCAGGGTTTCTTCGCCGGTGCGGATCCGCATCACGGCTCGGGGCCGACTGCCTTCCACGTCGGGCAGCACGAAGACCGGCCGGGCCGAGGCGAAAACGCTCTTGAACACCCCGGCCTGCTCAAGTTTCTCGTTGTGCCGCTTGGAAACCTGGCGGCCGAGGATGCTTTGCTTCCGCGGCTCGTCGGCCTTGTCATGGTCGGAGGAGAACGCCAGAATCCGGGAAGACATGTCCTCGACGGTGACCGGCCCGCCGAGCAGGCTCGAAAGCGAATTGGCGACGTCGAAAAGATCCGCGTCGCCGTCCCCGACCAGATCCATCTGTTCGCCCCGGCTGTACAGATGCTCGATGTCGGAGTTGATGATCGTTGCCAGCCGGATCCAGGAAACCCCCGGGCTGAGGCAGAGCAGTACCAGGTTGCTTGCAATCAGCGCCGCGGTGATCTCAGGATCTGTCTCAATCGGTGAACGTACAACGAGCGCTGTGGCCTTTACCGCTCCGCCGTGCTGGATGGCCGCGACGATATCGGCGCTTTCGTGCAGGCCGATGCCGAGCACCAGAGCGCCTGCATCCTGCTCCCCCTGATCAAGGCTGTCGCTCGTGGTGACCGAGAGTATCGGTGCGTCCGGATCGTAGTGGCCGGCAGAATAGGTCAGCAGGGCAAAGCTCAGCCGTTCCAGAACGCTGCCGATGGTTAATGCCAAACCCGACTCCTTCGTCCGATCAAACAATAATGAGTTGTGGCTATTGGAACTCCAAACGATGCCTGCCCCGCGCAGGTAGGACACACTTGCGATTAACGCCCGCGTTGTGAAGGAGTGTAGCCGGATGGGTAATCACATGGACGTGGTGATCCGTGGTGGCACCGTCGTCACCGCCGATGGCCGGGCGGAATGCGATGTCGGCATCGCCAATGGCCGGATTAGCCAGCTCGGCGGGGAGATGACGACCCGCAGCACGCTTGACGCCCGGGGCGCCTACGTCGTGCCGTCCGCGGTGGATCCGCACGTTCACCTCTGTGCGCCGGAAGTCCTGGCCAGTGAAACCCCTGAGTTCGTCGACGACTTCTATACCGGTTCGCTGGCCGCGATTGGCGGCGGTGTGGGGACCATTGGACAGATGAGCTTTCCGTTCGCTGACGATGAATCATTGCGGGCGGCGGTTTCGCGGGACGCGAGCGCAGCTGGACAGGAAGCCGCGGTGGACTACTTCCTGCATCCGGGCATTACCGATGCGGGCGCCGAGACCCTCGAGCAGATATCGGCGCTGGCGAGCGAGGGCTATTCGAGCCTGAAGCTGCCGATGCTCGCCTTCGACTGGGGTGCCCGAAACCTGGTGGAGGCGGTGCAGCGGGCCGCGGATGCCGGAATGTTGACCATGGTGCATTGCGAAGACGAGGCGCTGATCCGGTTCTGCACAGCTCGACTGGAGGCGCAAGGCAGAGACGGCGTGGAGAATTATCCGCTG
The DNA here is from genome assembly GCF_025787225.1 of Saxibacter everestensis. Lineage (NCBI taxonomy): Bacteria > Bacillati > Actinomycetota > Actinomycetes > Micrococcales > Brevibacteriaceae > Saxibacter > Saxibacter everestensis. The sequence goes on along the minus strand of NZ_CP090958.1, from coordinate 3,420,454 downwards.
TCCCGTCCGGACGTGACCGAACGAGCCGCGGTAGAACGTGCCATCGCCATTTGTGAACTCACCGGCGCACAGCTGGACATAGTGCACCTCTCATCGGCGAGCGCGCTCGCGGTCACCCGCTCCGCTACGCTGCGCGGACTTCCGGTGTACGTCGAGACCAGACCGATGTACCTCTACCTCACCGATGAGGTGCACTCCCAGCCGGATGGCGGCAGGTTCGTCGGAATGCCTCCGCTGAAGAAGCAGGCGGACGTCGACGCCTTATGGGCTGGGCTTGCCGACGGTTCTATCCAGACCATTGGAAGCGATCATGCGCCATGGACGCTTGAGCAGAAAACCGCTCCGGGGCTCACCGTGTCGACGGTGCCCAGGGGCGTTCCCGAGCTGGAAACCTTCCTGCCGATGCTGTTCACCTTCGGAGTTCTCACCGGTCGGATATCGCTGGAGCGGATGGTCGCAGTGACCGCCACGAATGCCGCAAGGCTCTTCGGCCTTTACCCGAAGAAGGGATCGATCTCGGTGGGAGCGGATGCCGACCTGGTGGTGCTCGATCCCGGGAAGACCAGGGTGATTGACGGTCGCACGATGCACTCGAAGGCAGGCTATTCACCGTACGACGGCTGGGAGGCGCGAGGATGGCCGCGATTCGTGCTCAGCCGTGGCGACCTGGTGCTCAGCGACGACACGGTGACGGCCTCGGCCGGGCGCGGCCTGGAAGTTCCGCGGGGCGCACGCTTGGCTCCATCACCATCGCCTGCCTATCCAGTACCAGCCACGTGAGGGGAAGAATGTCGGACAGCTTTCGGGACAGATCCAGTGCCATCGAGGCGGAGGCAGGAGTCACCGGGTACGTGCACGCGGTCGACATCGATACCGGCGCCGACTGCGGAAACAGGTCCGATGAACTGGTAGTCGCGGCCAGCATATTCAAGTTGCCGGTGCTGATCGAAGTCTGCCGGCGAATCGCCGATGGTTCGCTCAGCGCGACGCAGAGCGTGCATATCGCGGGCGACTTCATGCGGACCGATGGCGACGCCGGGCTTTCAGTCATGCGCGACGACATCTCGGTGTCACTTCGCGACCTGGCGTATCTGATGATGTCGGTCAGCGACAACCGGGCAACGGACATCCTGATGCGGATGGTGGGAATCGACGCGATCAACGCGACGACCTGCGGGTTCGGCCTGTCGAAAACCGTTCTGGTCGCCGACTGCGCCGGGCTGTTCCAGAGCATGCTGGACGAGACCGGGGTGCCGGTTGGCGATCCGGCATGGGCACATCCCGGCGAGGCGCTGCGTGAACGTTTGCAGAGCATGAGCGTTGTGACCCCCGAGGCAACGAACCGGACGACGCCGCGAGAGACGACGCAGTTGCTGTCCGCGATCTGGCGCAACCAGGTGCTGCGGCCGGAGGCGTGCGCTGAGGTGCGCAGGATCCTCGGACTGCAGGTCTGGCCACACCGGCTGAGGTCCGGGTTTCCGGATTCACGAATAACAGTCAGCGGCAAGACCGGGACGCTGACCTACGTTCGCAACGAGGCCGGAGTCGTCGAGTATCCGGATGGCGGCCGGTACGCGGTTGCGGTCTTTCTGCGGGAGGCAAGTGAAGAGCCACGAAATCCCCGTGCGGATGCCGCCATCGGCCAACTTGGCCGAGCAGCCGTGGACCAGCTCCGAGGTGAGTCGTGAAGGTATACATTTCGGTGGACATGGAAGGCGTTGCCGGGGTGGCCACGCTGGATCAGATCGCCCGCGGTGGATTCGGCTATCCAAGGGCTCAGGAGCTGATGACGGCAGAGGCGAATGCCGCCATCCAGGGAGCGTTCGACGCTGGTGCCACCGAGGTGCTGGTGAATGACAGTCACGGCACGATGGACAACCTGTTGCATGAGCGGCTGGATGCCAGGGCGCGACTGATCTTCGGTACACCGAAGCTGGACTGTATGGCCGAGGGCATCACCGCCGATCATGACGTCGCGCTATTCATCGGTTACCACGCTCCGGCCGGCGGTCCGGGTGTGCTGGCCCACACTTTTTCGGCACATTTTGGCCAGGTCAGGGTCAACGGGCGGCAGGTCTCCGAAGCCGAGGTGAACGCCTTACAGCTCGCGGCCGTCGGCGTCCCGCTCGGCCTAGTCGTGGGCGACGACGTCACCGCGAGCCTTGTTCATCGGGAGTTCCCGGGCACCGGCACGGTAGTTGTCAAACATTCCCTGGGCTGGTCTGCGGCGAATTCCGTGTCTCCCGGGCAGGCGCGGGCACTGATCACGGCCGCTGCCGCCGAGGCGGTTCGGAACGCAGAGGAGCTGACCCCTCCGACGCTGCCTGATTGGCTTGTGCTCGAGGTGGATCTACCGAACGAGACGGCAGCCGAGCTGGCGGAAGCCATTCCCGGCGCAGAGCGAACCGCCATCCGCACGATCCGACGGGAAGTGTCTGATCCGGCGGAGCTGCTGGGCATGATTACTGTCTTGTACCAGCTGTCGGCTTCGGCAGTCGCCGCCCGACAGTCGATGATCACCAGGAGGTGAGGGCTTGCCGAGGCGTCCGTTCAGCGAAGGGGTACGTCGATTACCTGGATTGTCGGTTAGGCCAATAGGTGCATCGATGTTTGGTTGAACGTGCCAATGCTTTTCATTCCTGTCGGATGTGAAGCTGAGATTGGGCCGGGCATGGCCCGCAAAGCCTGGGACGACATCAAGTATCGGGAGAACTGATGGAACTCAAGAAGATTGCAGCAATCGCGACCGCAGGCGTTCTGGTGCTTTCCGGATGTTCAGGCGGTGGCGGCAGTGGAGCCGCTGCGCCGTACGCCACCGACGGTGTTTTCACATACGGCCTCGATGCCGATCCGGGTACGCTCAGCCCGTTCATGACCACTTCCGACGCCGCCCGGGAAATTACTCCGTTCCTGTACGACAATCTTGTGTACTTCGATGGCGAGACGGGCGAGCCGAAGTCCTGGCTGGCCGAATCCTGGGAAGTGACGCCTACCTCGGTGAAATACACGCTGAAGGACGGCGTGACCTGTCAGGACGGCTCGAAGCTCACGCCGGAAATTGTGGCGAACAACTTCAACTGGATAACCGATCCGCAGAACAAGTCAGCGATCAACGGCGTGCTGGTACCACCCGATGCCACTGCCGAATTCGATGATCAGGCCGGAACCGTCACGGTCAGCGTCAAGGAACCGACGTCCTTCCTGCTAACCCAGACCGGTGCGCTGGAGATCCTGTGCCAGTCGGCGCTCGACGATCCCGACAGCGTGGCGAAGGCTTCGAACGGAACCGGAATGTACGAACTGACCGAGGCGGTGCCAAACGATCACTACACGCTGACCCGGCGCGACGGCTACACCTGGGCGCCCGAAGGGGGTAATTCCTCCACAACTGAGGGTGCTCCCAAAGAGGTGGTGGTGCGGGTTGTCGAAAACGTCAGCACCTCGGCAAACCTGCTGTTGTCCGGCGAACTGAACGCCGCAACGGTCAAGGGGCCGGACGAGGACCGGGTTGCCGAGAAGACAACCGCCGAGCGGACCCTGTCGCTGATCATCGGTCAGTTCTACTTCAGCCAGCTCAAGGACAAGCCGACGGCTGACCAGCGGGTGCGCGTCGCCCTGACGAAAGCCCTTGACCTCGATGCCCTCACCAAGGTGATCACCGCGGGCAAGGGCTACCGGGCAGAGCGTCTGGCCACGATGCGGCCGAACCCGTGCGAGTACGACGCCACGAAGGATGCCGTTCCCGCCCACGACGTCGATGCCGCGAAGGCGCTACTCGATGATGCCGGCTGGACCGTCGGATCGAACGGCGTGCGGGAGAAGGACGGAAAGTCGCTCGATTTGACCCTGCTGTACAGCGAGGATTCCGATGCGAAGTCGGCCGCGATGGAACTGGTCAAACAGCAGCTCAAGGAGATCGGCGTCAACATCAAGCTGGACGGCGGCGACAGCAACTACCTGCTCGACCACCTGTACACCAAGGAGAATCTCGGTAGCTTCGATCTGGCGTCATCCACCGTCAACGCCTGGCTGCCCAGCATTATGATCCCGTGGAACACCGGCGATCTGCCGCCCGGTGGCCGTAATGCCGGTGGGATCGATAACAAGGTCTACAACGCCAAGATCGCCGAGGCCGGGAAGATTGCCGGCGAGGCCTCCTGCGACACCTGGCAGGCGGCCGAACAGGCCCTGTACGAGAAGGCGGACACTATCCCCTACGCCGCGCAGGATCAGGTGACGTATTTCAACGGCGCGGAGCTCGCCCTGAAGAACCACATTGGCGGGATCTCCGTGCGGGTCAGGGAATAAGGGGCAGCGGATCAGATGACCAATCCGATCCTGGCGGCACGGCCCGTGCCGCCGAAGCCCGCCGGATCCAAGCCGTTGACCCGGAACCCATGGTTCGCGTACGCCGGGCGCCGGCTGGGGCACTTCGTTGTCTCGGTCATCGTGCTGGTGACGGCCGCCTTCCTGATGGTTCAGCTGATTCCAGGTGATCCTGCCCAGGCATCGGCCGGTCCGAATGCTCCGGCCGAACTTGTTGAGCAGCGGCGGGAGGAACTCGGGCTGAACCTCCCGCTCTGGCTGCAGTACCTGCAGTTCTGGCGTGGTCTCTTCACGGGCGATTTGGGTGAATCGATCGCCTTGCGCATTCCGGTGACCGACGTGATGGCGAGCCGGCTGCCGGCAACTCTCGAACTTGCGGGGTTGGCGGTCGGCGTGGTCCTGGTTGTCGCAATTCCGTCCGGACTTATCGCCGGCGCGCTGACCCGCGGAGGACGTCGGCGCGGTGTCGAGCTCGCCTACACCTCGTCCACCGGGGTTCTGGCCGTGATACCGGAATTCCTGCTCGGCGTCGTGCTGGTGTATCTGTTCTCGGTCTCGTCCCAGCTGCTTCCGGTCGCCGGACGGAGCGGGCCGGCTTCGTACGTTCTGCCGGTAGCTGCTCTGGCAATCGGGAGCGCCGCGGCGCTGTCCAGAATTGTCCGGGCGGAAACCCTGACCGTGCTGGATAACGATTATGTCCGGACGGCGAGAGCGAAGCGGATGCCGGCCTGGCGGCTCTACCTGAAACACGTGCTGCCCAATCTGATGACCTCGACCTTGACGATCGCCGGTTTGCTGCTCGGCGGAATGATCGCCGGAACGGTGCTGGTCGAGAACATCTTTGCCTGGCCGGGCCTCGGCATGACGATCGTGCAGTCGATCCAGGGCAAGGACTATCCGCTGGTCCAGGTGATCGTGATCTTCTACGGCGCGGTGATCCTGCTGATCAACCTGCTGATCGACATCATCCTGATTCTGATCGATCCTCGCTCGGCGCTGAAGGAGGGATGAGCGTGACCCGGACCCTGACGACACGGCAACGATTGCTGCTGGCGCTGCGAACCCCGCTCGGACTCCTGACGGCGGTCAGCTTCCTGGCGCTGCTCGCGCTTGCCATCGCCGCCCCGCCGTTGTGGGGTGCGGCGGCATCGCACTCGGACCCAATCCAGATTTCGCAGGGGCCCAGTGCGCAACATATCTTCGGCACGGATGCCGGCGGGCGCGACATTCTGCTACGTACCCTTGTCGCCACCCGGCTGTCGGTATCGATGGCGTTGGCGGCGACGGCGATCGGGGTGACCGCGGGTATTTTCCTCGGCTGCCTGCCGACATTGCTGCGTCCGCGGTTAGGCCGGCTGGTCGTCTCGCTGATCAATATCGCGGTGGCGTTTCCCGCTTTGCTGCTCGCCATCGGACTCTCGGTCATTCTCGGTCAGAGCGCCATCGGTGCGGTGCTCGCCATCGGATTCGCGATGGTGCCCAACTACGCCCGGCTTACCTACACGCTCAGCGCCTCGGTATCCGGTCGGGACTTCATTGCCGCGGCCAAGGTGCTTGGCGTGTCCCGGCCGTCGATTATGCTGCGCCACATCCTGCCGAACATCCGCGATCCGCTGATCGTCAATGCGAGTATCAGCGCTGGTGTCTGCCTGGTGTCGTTCGCAGGATTATCGTTCCTCGGCCTCGGCGTACAGGTGCCCGGCTACGACTGGGGCCGAATGCTGAGTGAGGGAGTGGACCGGATCTTTGTCAGCCCCACGTCCGCGCTGGTGCCCGGCATCGCCATCATCGTGTCCGGTCTGATCTTCACCCTGCTCGGCGAGGTGCTGGCCAAGTCGCTGACCGGGGCAAGTTCCCGGTCGGTTCTTGGCCGGAGCCGCCGTGGCGGTCGCAGACTGGGCGATGCCGGGGATGGGGGCGGCCAGAGCGGTAGCGTCGCGGGTGGCACTGCCGGGGGCGGCGATGTGGGTGGTGTTTCGACAGACGGCCTCGGCGCTGCGGCAGAAGCCGAGCAGGCCGTGCTCCGGGTGCGAAATCTCAGAGTTGCCGCTCCGGAGAAGGGCGCCTGGCACTACCCGGTCAAGGGCATTTCATTCCATGTCGACCGTGGCGAGATTGTCGGGTTGGTGGGGGAATCGGGCTCGGGCAAGAGCCTGAGCGTGATGTCGGTCGCCGGGCTGGTTGAGGAACCGCTGGAGGTCACCGCCGATCAGATTCGCTTCGATGGCACGGAGCTGGTCCGGAATGGCAAATTGCGAATACCGGCCAAGAATCGGAAGCTCGCCCGGCAACTCGGCACCAGGCTTGCCATGGTGTTCCAGGACCCGATGTCGTCGCTCAACCCGGCGCTGAAAGTGGGCAGTCAGGTCGCGGAAATCGGAGTGCTGCACGAAGACCTGAGCCGGAAGTCCGCGATGCAACGAGCCCAGGATCGGCTTGCGGCGGTTCGGATCCCCGATTCGGAGCGGCGGGCCGGCCAGTACCCGCACGAGTTTTCTGGCGGCATGCGGCAGCGAGCAATGATCGCGATGGGGTTGATGGGGAACCCTGCGCTGGTGATTGCCGACGAGCCCACTACGGCCCTTGACGTGACGGTTCAAAAGGAGGTCCTGAGACTGCTCAAGGTGATCCGGGACGACAACGACACCGCCGTGTTACTGATCTCGCACGACATCGCGGTGGTCACGGCGCTGTGCTCGCGGGTCCTGGTGATGTACCGGGGCCGGATCGTTGAAACCATTTTGGTGGCCGATCTCGTTGCCGGCAAGGCGCGGCATCCATATACCCAGGCGCTGCTCGCGTCGGTTCCGGCGATGGACAGCGATCGCAGCCGACCGCTGATGACGATACCGGAAGGCCAGTCGTTCGGCGACGATTCGAGCCCGGACGCTATATCGGGCGAGACCTCGCCGCCGTCCTCGGACGCGCCCTCGGCGGCAGACGGGAACTCGGCGGCTGACGGGACGTCTCCCTCGGCGACGACTTCGGAGCGGGTGGTTTCGTGAGCAGCCTGGAGTTCAGCGATGTGACCGTCACCTTCGGACACGGTTCCAGTTCATTTGACGCCGTCCGGCGGGTGAGCCTGGTGGTGCCTGAGGGTGGGATCCTTGGCCTGGTTGGCGAGTCTGGCTCGGGGAAGTCGACGCTCGCCCGTGCGGCAGTCGGGCTGGTGGAGCCAAGCAGTGGCGACATCCTGCTCGACGGATCGCCGGTCACCCATGCGCGAGGCGTTGCTGCCCGCCAGCGCCAGCGTATCCAAATGATCTTTCAGGATCCGCAGTCATGCCTTGACCCAAGGCGAACAGTCGGCCAGTCCGTTGATGAGTCGTTAACCGCCCTGGACCGCCGGCGGAGACAGCGGCCGCGGCCTGTCGTAGACCGCGACACCGAGATCGCCCGGCTGCTGGAAACGGTCAACCTCGACCCTGACTACGCCCACCGCCTCCCGGGAGCTCTTTCCGGCGGCCAGCGGCAACGGGTGGCTATCGCCCGCGCATTGGCGGCTGGCCCTGATGTCCTGCTGGCGGATGAGATTACGTCGGCGCTCGATGTCTCGGTGCAGGGTTCGGTGCTGAATCTGCTCAGGGAGCTGCAGGAAGCGCTGCAACTGACGGTGCTGTTCATCAGCCATAACCTGGCCGTCGTGCGGCATGTCTGTGAACGGGTGGCCGTGATGCTGCATGGCGAAATCGTCGAAGAGGGCCACGTGCTGGACGTGCTGGAAGATCCACAGCACGAGTACACCAAGCGACTATTGGCGGCGGTGCCGCAGATTGGCGTGCCGCTGTTTCCGGCGGACTCGCGGTGAGGGGAGACGGTCCGGGGAGCAGCCTTTCCCGACGAGTGGCATTGCCTTACTAGTGGGTCTGCGGGCGCTTCAATTCCCGTGAGCGTCGGGTTCGCGCGAAGACCGTGACCGCGTAGCTGATGGCCCAGAGCGACCCCAGGACTGGGACGACAAAGGCGATCAGGACCGTGCCAATATTTGTCCAGCGCGAGCTGCCCTTGAAGAGGCTGGCGAGGGCGGCCACAGCGCCGAGAGCCCACAAGATCGTCAGCAGCACTTCGATGGTGTTGAATCCCAGCACTCGTCCTCACGATCTCGGGTAGCCGGAGCGTTGACCGCGCCGTTAGGACTCTCTACGGTAGCCGGTCCGACACCTACCTGATCAAGGTGCTGATTCGATCGATTGAATCGCCTTGCGGCCTCGTTTTCGGTTATCAGATCGGGGCGCGTCTCGGTTTCGGTTGTCAGAAGGGTGGGACGTCTGGCAGCGCGAGGTTGAGGTCGTGGAGGGGTTCGCTTTCCAGTGGTTCTGGGGTGACCCAGTATTGCCGGTGGTGTGGGTCGGTCCAGCGGAAGACACCGTTGTCTGGCTGTTCGAGTTTCCATTGTCCGAATGTTTTTAGCCGGTGATGCCCGCGCGAGAGCGGGCCCATGTTCGCTGCGGTGGTCCGGCCCACCGGAAACGGAACAGTATGGTCCAGGTCGCATTTGTGTGCCGGGACGGTGCAGCCGATGAAGATGCAGTGTTGGCTGCGGGCGATCACGTAGCGTTTGAGTTCTTCGGGCGGACGGTACTCGCTGCTGTCGATGTGGAGGACGGTTCCGTTGATGGGGTCGGTGATGATCCGCCGCCAGGTGGCGTCCGCAGCGAGTCTGACTGCGAGTATTGGTGGGATCACGCCGTATCCGGCCAGGATCGCCGCACCGGCTGGTTCCTCGTCACTAGCCGGCCGCTCCCCGGTGGGTGGGCCGGTCGAGATTGCGTTCCTGGAAGCGTCAGCCCCAGTAAAATCGCCGGCAGGAACATCCGAGCTGCTGCTAGAGGTACCACTCGCACCGGCTGCGCTGCCGCTGGCGGTCGCGCCTCCCGCAGTTGAATGCGCGTCATTGCCGCTGCCCGTCATGCCGTCGTCCGGCCGACCTCCCACGGCACCCTTCTGATCGTCGCCACTTCCAGCCCCGCCAGAGCCAACACCTGTCCTATCGCCACCTTCGCGGGCGGCGAGGTCGTCCAGGGTTTGGGCTAGCAGGGTGGCGGGGATGGTGACGTTCAAGGTGGTGGTTAGTGCTCTGCCGGCGGGTTCGGTGTAGCCGGCGAGACCGGCCAGGGCGAGGTCGACCAGGGCATCGGCACGCCGTTGCGACACTGTGGTCTCCGGCGGGCCGGTGTGGGCGAATGTGGTCAGGCAGTTGTACACGATTTCCGCGGCATCCGCGGGCAAATAGGCTTCCAGGATCGCCATCCCGTCCGGACACGCCTGCTTCTTCACGCACCGTCTCGTGAGGGCCTGTTCGTGTCGGTCGCTGAGGATCTCCGGGCACAGATTCGCGCAATACCGTGCCGCGAGGCGCCGGGTTTTCGCTACGGTGAGTTCCGGGATTTTCGGTAGCAGCCACATCTCGAACGCCGACGCCTGATAGGCGTCGAAGTCTTTCGAGTTCTCATCCAGCACCGCGACCTGGCTTGAACTGAGCACCGCGGCACGGTGCAGGACGTGCGTACTCGGCAGCCGGTCGATCACCCGGGACGCCTGATCGATCCGGCGTTTAGCGTGCCCATCGGTCCATTTCAGGGCGGCGGTGACTTCCATCCGGGCGAACCGCTCCAACTCCTCCACCCCAGGCCGGGTACTCCCTGCCGGTTGGGCGCGGTACACCCGGGCCGCGGCAGCAGCGGCGTTCGCCCGGTGGTCCGCCAGCTGGTCGTCCTGGCGGGCCCGGGCGCTGGCGGACACGCGTTCCCAGGCCCGGATCACGTCGACCCGGAGTTCCTCCGGCAGGTCCTCCGCCTCATCGAGCCGCTCCAACAAGACGACGTACTCACCGAAGTCACAGGCCAGGGAGCGGTCCAACACGCTCCGCAACAGTCTCAGCGAATCCGCGCTCACCACCCCAGACACGGCCTCAGCCACCGCACCCTCGACCAGCAACCAACACTCATCAACGGTGACATCACTGGCAGCAACGCCGAGCGGCGCCGAGCCGACGCCATCAACCGCCGGACGACTGTCATCCCTGCGGTTATGCGAAGCACCATTGCTTTCCATAACCCCATGCTCCCACCCAGCACTGACAGTCACTCGATGGCTGCGACTCAAGCAGCGATTGACAGTTACAGCTTGTCTTCGAAGTCAGCTCTTCGCCGCGGCCCCCGGCTATAAGGCGGGGACATTCGGACTCTGCTTTACGGGAGCCTGGCCGGGACGGCTGTTCAACTTCTGCCGCGTCGTAGCCCGGGGTTTTCAGCTCCCGCCGTCCAGGCCGGCTCAGAATCGCAAGCTGCGCAGCCTTCGTCTCGGCATCTGACAGCCTGGACGATGATTTAGCTAACCGAGTTAGCTAAATCTGCGATACCATCGAGCCATGGTTGCCAGGGAGAGCGATCGGGTGCCGACCAGCTATTGGTATGCCGATAGGGACGGCGCCGCCGAACCTGCCGTCTTGGTGCTCCGGGCATTGCGCCGCTTCCACGCTGCCGACTCCGCAATGCGTGAACGTCTCAGAGTCGAGATGGACATGAATGAAAGCGACCTGCGCGCTCTGCGTCACCTGATCTCGGCCGAACCGAGCGGACGTGCAATCGCTCCAAAGGACCTGGCACGCTTACTTGGAATTTCGTCTGCGGCTACCGCGAAGCTACTTGCGCGTCTGGTTGGCTCGGGGCACCTTCGCCGCGAAGTTAACCCCAATGATCATCGGGCGCAGCTGCTGCACGTCACGCCGGCCGCCCATCTCGAGGTGCGGAAAACCCTCAGCTCCATGCATGAACGGATGCTTGCCGTCGCGGAGAACCTGACCCGTGACCAGCAGGAAACCGTGATCAACTTCCTGAATCTGTTGAGCGCCGCAGTTGACGCTCCCAAAGAGGTAGCAGCGCCCGGCACGCTGCCCCCGACCGTGCCGCTTGGCACGGAATCGCCCGGATCGAAAGGAACACGAAATGACACAAGTCATCGAAACAATCGACGTTGACGTCCCGGTCAGCGTTGCCTACAACCAGTGGACCCAGTTCGAATCATTTCCCCACTTTCTCAACTTCGTTGAATCGGTCACCCAGATCGACGACACGCACACACACTGGAAGGTGAAAATCGCAGGCGCCGAGCGTGAGTTCGATGCTGAGATAACCGAGCAGAACCCCGACGAGCGCGTTGCCTGGAACAGCATCGGCGGCGAAGAGAACCACGCCGGTGTCGTGACATTTCACAAGCTCAGTGATGCAACGACCAGGGTGACCGTGCAGCTCGACTGGGCGGCGGAAGGCGCGCTGGAAAAGCTGGGTGCCGCCTTCGGAGTCGACGATCGCGCGATTAAGAAGGACCTTGCCAGTTTTAAGGACTTCGTCGAGGATCCAGCCAATCAAAATGGTGGATGGCGCGGCCACGTTGGCTAGTGGCTTTCCTATGGTGAGGGTCGCGGGCCGGTGGTCCGCGGCCCTCACCGCATCCCGCTCCGCGGGCCAGGCTGGATCGCGATCATGAGGCTTTGGTCCGTACATCCCCGCTACTTCGATCGCCAGGCACTCACCGCATGCTGGCGGGAGGCACTGCTTGCGCAATCGGTGCTCGCGAAGCCGGCAGGCGGTTACAGCAACCACCCGCAGCTGGAACGGTTCAGGGCTCAGGCCGAGCCGGCCGCCGCCGTCGCGAGCTATTTAGCCGGCATCGCAGATGAGGCGGACAGCCGCGGCTATCGTTTCGACCGCGGGAAGATCAATCGGCAACCGCAACCTGGCCCGCTGATCCCGGTTACCTCAGGCCAACTGGGCTATGAATGGTCCCATCTTCTGGCCAAGCTCAACACGCGGAGCCCCGACGTCGCCAGGCGCTGGGTCGACGAAGCCAGCCCGGCCCCGCATCCGCTTTTCACCACAATCCCTGGCCCGGTCTCCAGCTGGGAGCGAGTGCAGGAGTGAACTCAGCGCCGGCGGGGAATTCGCGATCGTGAGCTCCGCCGGAGCGGCAGAACTTTGCTTATGAACCGCTCAGTTCGACCGACCGGTGGAACTCTTGCCCGAGTGGCCCGACCCGGACTCCCTCAGCCAGTCGTGTCCAGCTCAAATCGGCCGGGTTCGCCGCCATCGGACCGGGAGCCTGGGCAACCAGCACGGCTCCGGCAATAGGTTGGAAGTCGCCGCGGAAATGCACGGAGCTCTTGACCACCACAACGTTCTGCGCTTCGGGCGAAACGCCGACCATTGCGAACTGATTGCGGTCCATGATTTGCGCCTTCCGCGTCGTCACGACAACGCCAACCTCTCGGCTGAGCAATAGCGCGCTTGGGCCCAGGTGCAGCTCGTTTCCGTGCATCATAGGACCGTCGAACCGGCAGTACCCGTCCGAGAGTTCGGCTACGGTGAACTCGTGTTCCAGGGGCGCGTCCCCGCTATACGGCGAACCGGGGAAGCGCGCCGTCATCGTCGCGCCGACCCCAACCTCGTGCGCATGTGCTGCCACCGTGGGATCGCAGATTGCCCCGAGTACCGATTTTGCGATGTTGTGTTTCAAGAGGGATCTGAGCATCCCGGTGGTTGTCGCCTCACCGCCGGCGCCGGGATTATCCTGAGTATCGGCGATCACGATCGGCCGAGTTCCGGAAGCAAGCAACTCGCTTGCGCGCTGCATGGCGCCATCCGGGCTCAGGAGTTCAGGCACAAAGTCGCCCTCGTGGCGTGCCACCCGCGCAGCAAGTTCGTCTACGAAGGCGTCCAATCGTTGAGCGTCTGGACCGTATCCCCAGACGACCGGTGAGCAATCCGGGATATCGGCGGCCGGGAACCCCGCGCCGAACGACAGGTCGTATCCGTCGGTCAGCGGGCCGTCCAGTGTTGCATAGATGCCTCGTGCTGGTTCCAAGTTTGTGCTTCCGGCGTTAATCGGGATCAGGAAGGGAATTCGACGCCATGCGCAGTGCAGTTCTTCGCCACGATGTAACCGTTCCAGCAGCTCAACGCTTCTTTTGCCTGTCTCAGCCATGTCCACATGCGGATAGGTGCGGTAGGCCGTCATCGCGTCGGCTATCTCGAACATCGTGCTGCTCATGTTTGCGTGCAGATCCAGGCTCACGACGATCGGGACATCGGGACCGACAATGCTCCTAACCCGTCGAAGAACCTCGCCCTCCGCATCGTCGTAGTCGTCGGTCACCATTGCGCCATGCAGGTCCAGGTACACGGCGTCCGGCGCGTGGTCCCGGCACCCCTGGGTGATTTCGCCGACCAGTAGCTCGAAGGCCCTTGAGGTGACTGGCGCCGAAGGAGATGCCGCGCACCACAAGACCGGGATCAGCTCGTGCGATCTCTCGTCCATCGCCTTGATGAACCCGCCGAGCGGGATGTTGACCGCCGCCAGTTCAAAGAGCTCCTCGCCTCGACGCAGGGCCGGAAACCCTTCGCCGTTGACGAAGTTCTCGTAGTCAGCAGGTCGTTGGGCAAAGGTGTTCGTCTCGTGCAGGAATCCCGCGATCAGAATGCGCATGGTTTTAAGGCCTTTCAGGGGTCTTCGGTGCTGCTGGTGTCGCCTGCCAGGCCGGAATCACGATATCCGGTGTTTCAGCGCTGGTAGCTGCGATATGAACAGGGAAATCACGCCGATTAGCAGGAAGCCGACCATCGTCATCAGGCCCGCCTGGGTGCTGCCGGTAGATTCCTTGATCAGTCCGATCACGTAGGGGCTGACGAAGCCTCCCAGCAGGCCAATGCTGTTGATCAGGGCGATGCCGCCGGCTGCGGCAGTCCCCTTGAGCCGCTCGGACGGCATGGCCCAGAACACTGTGTAGGAAACCCACAGACCGGTTGTGGCCAGGATGATCGCGGCGAAGGAGACAAAGAACTGGTCGTGTAGGAGGGCAGCGGCAGTCAGGCCGAGACCGGCGAGGATAGCGGGGATGATCACGTGCCATGTACGTTCGCCTTTTGCATCTGATCGCTTGGCAATCCAGATCATGAAGATGATGGCGAAGATGTACGGGACCGCCGAGTACAGTCCGATGGTGGTGATGTCAGTGACGCCATTCTCAGACAGTATGGTCGGCAACCAGAAGCTCACCGCGTAGATGCCGCTGATCAACGAAAAATAGCCGATCGCCATCAGGTAGATCACGGGATCGCGAAGCGCCGCGGCGAAACTGTGGCTGCCTTCAGCGTCTTTGCTGCGGACCTCGGCAGCGATGATCTGCTTCTCCTCTGGCGTTAGCCATGTCGCCTTGTCGGGACCGTCATCGAGGAACTTCCAGACCAGGAATGCCAGGATGATGCAGGGGATCCCTTCGAGGAGGAACATCCATTGCCAGCCCGCGAGGCCACCGACGACGTGCAGGCGACCGATGATGAAGCCGGAAACGGGGCCGCCGAACATCGAACCGATCGGACCGGCCAGCATGATGATAGCCATGGCGCCGGCCATCTTCTTGGTCGAATACCAGTAGGTCAAGTAGAAGATGATGCCGGGTGCGAAGCCGGCTTCGAAGATGCCCAGCAGGAAACGGACAATGTAGAAAGCAGTCTCGTTCTTCACGAACATCATCGATGCAGACGTCGCGCCCCACAGGATCATGATCCGGAAAATTGTCTTCTTCGTCCCGATCTTCTGCAGCAGCAGGTTGCTGGGCACCTCGAAGATGACATAGCCGAGGAAGAACAGTCCGGCTCCCAGGCCGTAGGCCGCCTCGGACAGGCCGATGTCTTTCGCCATCTCGAGCTTGGCGAATCCGATGTTGACCCGGTCGAGGTACGCAAAGATGTAGCAGATCAGCAACAGCGGCAGAATTCGCCGAGTCACCTTTCGGTACAGTCGCTCGGTTGCTGCGTTCGTTCCTTTGACAGCTTTGTCGATTGTCATCTGGCGCCCTTATGCCTCGTCGTGTGAAACCTGGTATGACCCTATGATCGGTTTGACGAAGTGTCGGCTAAATGCAGGAAAATGGCGTACCAACCGAGAAATCTAGGACAAAAACAGGGTGAATTAGCCTAAGTTGTAGCTATGTTGCAATCCACACATCCCGACGAGAGAGACATCGAACTGGTGGATGCCCTGCAGCTCAATGCCAGGGCCAGCTGGTCCGTCGTCGCGCGCGTCGTCGATGCCTCCACCGTGACGCTGGCGCGGAGGTGGGAACGTCTGACCAATGATCGGCTGGCATGGTCGAGTATCTCGCTGACTGCACAGGCTTCGCAGGGCGCGGTGATCGAGCTCGAATGCAGCCACGGCAGTGAGGAAGCGATTGCGATGCTGCTGGCCGAACGGCCGGAGGTCATCACGGTCGGCGTCTCAACCGGCGAATTCAAGGTGCACGGCATACTGCTGACCACTGATCTGGCCTCGATACATAATGCCCTGGCTCGGGCGATACCCGACGACCCTCGCATTCTCCGTTCGCGGGTGCACGCTTTCGGAAGCATGTTGGGCGGTGTCCTTTGGCGCGAGGGCGTGATCTCGCCACAGATGACCAGGTACGTAAAGGATGATGCCGACCAATTGCGGGCAGCGACGCCATTGCTCGGAATAGAAGATCGAGCAGTGTTTCTGGCGTTGGCTCTGGATGGCAGACGATCATTCACCGAACTCGCCGCATCGCTTGGCAAATCTGAGTACGCGATCAAACGTAGGATCAATCGTCTCTCCCGCGCAGGCGAAATCGGGTTCCGGTGCGATATCGCTCGCCCGGTCTTCGGGTATCCGCTGGGTGCTGTAGTTCAGCTCCAGGTTCCGGACGACGAGATCGCTTCCATAGGTTCGGCCATCGGCGGGTGGAAGGAAACCCGTTTTTGTGCAGAGGTGACGAGCCCGGCGAATCTGCTGCTTATCGTCGGTGTCCGGTCAATGGAACATCTGCAGACGGTCTTCCGCCGGGTGCGGACCAGGTATCCATCCGCTTCCATCCTGGACCGTCGACTGATTACCCGGCAGGTCAAGGTGTATGGACGGATTCTTGATCAACTTGGCCGCTGTGAGCGCGCCATACCGGTCGATCCCTGGGCTGGGTCAGACGGCTGGTCTGTCCCTGTCGACCGCGGCAGACCTGACAAAAACGAACGCCCACCGCCCTCGCCGGGCTTCCCGGAATACGGCCGCAGCTCGTCCAGTTGATTCGGATAGATCGCGCGTACCGCAGATCAGCAGAAGCACCGGCGAGGAGAATGTGATGAAGGCAGTCAAGTTTGCTCAGTACGGGGGACCGGAGGTCCTGAAGGTCGTCGAGACAGAGGAACCGCATCCTGCGGCCGGGCAGGTCCGAATCGCGGTGCGCGCCGCCGGGGTCAATCCCATCGACTGGAAGATACGCTCCGGCGTGATGGCGGCCGGCCATCCGCTTGAGACACCGGCCGGAGTCGGGATGGATGCCGCCGGCGTCGTCGATGAAATCGGTGATGGCGTCGACTCCGTTGTCCCTGGCGATGAGGTTTTCGGCCACGCTGTTTCCGGCGCAGCGGCCGAGTTTGCCGTTCTTTCGGACTGGGTGGAAAAACCCGCCGGACTCTCATTCGAGGAAGCGGCAGGCTTTCCGATGCCGGCCGAAACGGCGCGCCGCGCATTGAATCTGCTGCCGGCCCGTTCCGGTCAGACTCTGATCGTCAACGGTGCCGCAGGCGGGGTCGGCCTGGCCGCCGTGCAGTTCGCGCTGGCCGATGGGCTCATGGTGATCGGAACGGCGAGCGAGCGGAATCATGAGTTCCTTCGGTCCCTTGGCGCAATACCGGTCAGCTACGGCGAAGGGCTGGTCGATCGGGTGAATGAGATCGCACCACGGGGTGTCGATGTCGCCTTCGACGCTGTCGGCTCCGGAACTCTCCCCGAGCTTATCCAGATCACCGGGAGTCCCGATGCGGTGATCACCATCGCCGACGCGGATGCGGCCAGGCACGGCGTGCGGTTCACCTCCGGTGGAGAGGGACGAGCGCCCGAGGGACGGGCAGATGCCGCGGCGCTCTTCGAGCAAGGAAAGTTCACGCTGCCGGTCGCAGAAACTTTCCCGCTCGAAGACACTCAGACCGCGCATGCCAAAAGTGAAGAAGGGCATGTGCTCGGCAAGTACATCCTCACGGTGAGCTAGCCGGGCAAATGCGGCGAGCCGGCCGGGTAAACGCGAAACGGTCCGCTTTCTCGCTCCGGCAGCTGGAAAAGCGGACGGAATAAAGCAGAAAGCGGACCGTTTCGCCGGTGGCGCTTAGTCCTGGCGGGGCTCCCCATCGACCCGGCGTCGGAGACCCCACGGGTTCTGGTCAGAGACGGCCGGCGGCATCAGCGATGCCGGCATGTTCTGGTAGGCGACCGGACGCTGGAACCGATAGATTGCCAGCGTGCCGACGGAGGTGGTCCGTGGATCAGAGGTGGCGGGGAAAGGCCCGCCGTGCACCATGGCATGATTCACCTCGACTCCGGTCGGCCAGCCATTGAACAGGATGCGGCCGACTCGACGTTCGAGCACGGGCAGTAGCCGCTCGGCGATGGCTGCATCCTGGTCCGTGACGTGCAGGGTGGCGGTGAGCTGGCCCTGGATCGCCGAAACTGCGGTCACCAGTTCGTCCACGGAGTCGTAGCGCACGATGAGCGACGCCGAGCCGAATACCTCCTCCTGTAGTTCGATTTCGTTGGCGAACACATCGAGCTCAGTCTCGAACAAGGTTGGACTTGGCGCGTTCTCGGTATCGCCCGGCGTGCCTTCGGCAATCAGTGAGACACCATTGATTCCGCCAAGTCGATCGATCCCCGCTGCGCAAGCGGCGGCGATTCCGGGCGTCAACATGGTCTGGCCCGCAGTCACTCCAACGGTTGAGACTGCCGCGGAAACGAAGCGGTCGCCATCCGCGCCATTCGGCACGAATACCAGGCCGGGATTGGTGCAGAACTGGCCCGACCCCATGGTGAGTGATCCGACGAAATCCGCGCCAAGTTTTTCGGCATCGGAGGCTAGCGCGCCGGACAGCAGGAA
This sequence comes from Saxibacter everestensis, assembly GCF_025787225.1. Taxonomy (NCBI): domain Bacteria; kingdom Bacillati; phylum Actinomycetota; class Actinomycetes; order Micrococcales; family Brevibacteriaceae; genus Saxibacter; species Saxibacter everestensis. Next base: position 3,402,192 of record NZ_CP090958.1, on the reverse strand, counting down.
GACCGGATTGATCGACGACATCTCGGCATACACCGGAATCGGCTCCGGTCTGGCGGCGGCGGTTTTCATCAGCGCGGTGCCGCCGGCCTGTGAGCCGGTGAAGCCGACCGCCTTGATCCGCGGATCGGATACCAGTGCCTGGCCGACGGTCTTGCCGGAACCATAGATCAGCGAGAAGGTGCCGGCCGGCAGACCGCTCGCCTGAACTGCCTCCGTTATCGCCTGGCCCACGAGTTCGGCCGTGCCGGGATGTGCGTTATGAGCCTTGACGATCACGGGGCACCCGGCGGCAAGTGCGGATGCGGTATCGCCACCGGCGGTTGAAAACGCCAACGGAAAGTTCGAGGCACCGAAAACGGCAACCGGCCCGACCGGAATCTGGCGCTGACGGATGTCGGGGCGGGGGGCCGGCTGACGATCCGGCTGAGCGGGGTCCACCCGAACCTCCTGATGGTCACCGGCTCGGACGGTCTGGGCGAAGAGGCGCAGTTGGCCGGTGGTGCGCCCGCGCTCGCCCTCGAGCCGGGCGGCTGGCAGGCCGGTCTCGGCGACGCCGCGTTCGGTGATCTGCTCCGCGCGGGCCTCGATGTTGTCGGCAATTCGTTCCAGGAACTCCGCGCGTTCTTTGGGCGTGGTGGCTCGGTAGCTGTCGAAAGCTTCTGCGGCCGCGGCGGCCGCGGCATCAAGCTGGTCGGCGGAGATGAAAGAAAAACCGGGGTCGAGCGACTTGCCGGTGGCGGGGTCGACCGCCTGCGTCGAGCCCTCAGTGCCGGGAACTGACTGACCGGCGATGAGTGAATGACCGTTGATTGTCATGGGTACTTCCTTCAAATCGACGATGATGAGGTACCCGATGAGTGTTTCACATCGAAACTGCGCTATGTAACATTGCACTACGCTCGGGTTTTCAGCACGCTGGACTCGAACCGGCGACACAGCATGAGGAGGACGTTTCGGTGACAAAGATCGTCATCGTCGGCGCCGGCATTATTGGTGCCGCCTGTGCCTATTACTTGTCGAAAGAACGGTTCGATGTCACGGTGATCGACCGTGGGCAGCCTGGCTCCGGCACGACCAGTCGCTGCGAGGGCAACTTGCTGGTCTCCGACAAGGGTGCGGGCGCCGAACTCGAGCTGATGAAGCTCAGTCGCTCGCTATGGCTCGAAATCGGCGCCGAACTCGGCCGCGAAACGATCGAGCTGGAAGAGAAGGGCGGCCTGGTCGTGGCGACTTCTGCCGCCTCGCTCGATCCGCTGAACGAATTCGCCCAGGCGCAGTCCCGAGCCGGGATCGCCGTCGAGCCGCGAACCAGCATGCTCGACCTCGAGCCGCATCTGAATCCCGAGCTGCCGGGCGGCGTGTTCTATCCCGAAGACATGCAGGTTCAGCCGGTGCTGGCGGCGAACCAGATGCTTGCTGCCGCCCGCAATCGCGGCGTCCGCTACCTCGGTGCGACTGAAATGCTCGGAGTGAAGACCGATGGCTCCGGCGCGGTTGCCGCGGTTCGCACGAATCGTGGCGACATAGCTGCCGACATTGTCGTCAATGCCGCCGGGACCTGGGGCGGTACCGTGTCCGAGGCGCTGGGCGCTCCCGTTCCGGTGTTGCCGAGGCGCGGGTTCGTGCTCATCACCGAGCCCTTGCCGAAGGTGGTCAACCACAAGGTCTATTCGGCGGACTACGTCGCCAATGTCGCCGCGTCGACAGCAGGGTTGCAGACATCATGCGTGGTCGAAGGAACCCAGGGCGGCACCGTGCTGATCGGCGCCAGCCGGGAGCGGGTGGGATTCGACTCATCTCTTCGGGCCGACATCGTGGCTACCCTCTCCCGGCAGGCAATAGCACTGTTCCCGATGCTCGCGCAGATCAACCTGTTGCGGGTCTACCACGGATTCCGGCCCTATTGCCCGGACCACCTTCCCGTTATCGGCGCCGACCTCCGCACGCCGGGCGTTTATCACGCCTGTGGGCACGAGGGTGCCGGAATTGGCCTGGCTCCGGCAACCGGGTATGCGATTACCCAGCAGATTCTCGGTGGTGCACATCAGCAGAGCGCTCGGGAGTCGGGAGTTGATTATGTGGCGTTCCGACCGGATCGGTTCGATCCGGAGACTGCTGTCGCGACGGCGCAGGCGGAGGCTCCGCTGCTTCCGGACGCTCCAACTGCTGCCGCAATCGCGCAGACGATCACAGCCGGCCAAGCCAAGGAGGCTAATCAGTGACTACATTCAGCTTCGACGACAGGGACGTGCCGTTCCGACCCGGTCAGACAATTGGCGGTGCGTTGATGGCCGATGGCACGGTCAGCTGGCGTTCAACCCGGAATGCCGGGAAACCCAGGGGACTCTTCTGCGGCATCGGGGTGTGCTTCGACTGCCTGCTGATCGTTGACGGCCAACCGAATGAGCGCGCCTGCCTTGTGCCGGCCCGCAACGGGATGTCTGTGCAGAGTCAGGAAGGAACCGGCCGCGATGACCAAGCCGTTTGATCTTGCCGTGATCGGTGCCGGTCCCGCCGGATTGGCCGCGGCGGCCACCGCGGTTCGGGGTGGCTTGCGGATCGCCCTCATCGACGCCGGCTCGGCGCTCGGCGGCCAGTTCTGGCGGCAACCCGCGCCGGTGGACGCGGGCGGGCCGCGACGGGACGACGAAGCGGAACGACCGGCGGATGGCGCCAGCAACGGACCGGCGGATGGCGCCGATCACGAAAAGGCGACTCGCGCCATGCCATTGACGGAACGGGAAACCGCCTCGCTGCACCATGACCTGGACACCTTCCACCAGTTGCGCGCGACGCTGCGCGCCGCCGAAGCCACCGGGCAGCTCGCGCTCTTCCAGAACCATCACGTCTGGACGATTAGCCGGGACGGCATCCTCAGTATCCGGATGGTGGATCGTTCGGCCGGTCCGGGCAACGATGTCGAACGGATCGTTCTGAGTCGCCGACTCATCCTTGCCACCGGCGCCTTCGATCGCCAGCTGCCGTTTCCAGGCTGGGATCTGCCGGGCGTGATGACTGCCGGCGGCCTGCAGGCTCTGCTGAAGGCCAACGCCGTCAGCGCCGGAGCGCGGATCGCCATAGGTGGAACCGGGCCGTTTCTGCTCCCGGTCGCAGCGGGGTTGGCCGAACGCGGTGCGGACGTCGTCGGCGTCTTCGAATCCGCGCCGGTCACTAACTGGAGTCGTCACCTGCGCGAGCTGGCCTCGAATCCGGCCAAGCTCATCGAAGGCGCGCACTATGCCGCGAGTTTCGTCCGGCACCGGGTGCCCTACCGGTCGCAAACAATGATCGTCGAAGCGCATGGCACCGATCGAGTTGAGGCGGTCACGGTGGCCCGGCTCAGCCGCGGCGGCGCTATCCGGCCGGGAGGCAGACGGAGGGTTGCGGTCGATGCGGTCGGCGTCGGCTGGGGATTCACCCCGCAGCTCGACCTTGCCGTGGCGTTGGGCTGTGAGCTGCGCGCCGACATTGACCGCTCGATGGTTGTCAGTGTGGATGCCGAGCAAATGACCAGTGTTTCCGTCGTTTTCGCCGCCGGTGAGCTGTGCGGCGTCGGCGGATCGCAGCTCGCGGTGCGCGAGGGTCAGCTGGCAGGCGAGGCCGTGTGCCGCAGCCTTGGTCTGCCGCCGGTGGTGGCGACGCGACGTGAGCGCCAGATCCGCGCAGAGATCGCGCGGCTGCGCCGGTTCGCCGTCGCCATGCATACGGCACATCCGGTGCCGGCCGGCTGGAGTCAGGCGTTGCGGGCAGATACCACGATCTGTCGCTGCGAAGAGGTTCCCTATTCGGCCGTGGTGGCAGCCTGCGAAGCGCACGGCGCCCGCGATTCCCGGCAGATCAAGCAGCTGACCCGGGCCGGAATGGGGTGGTGCCAGGGCCGGATCTGCGGTTTCGCTGCGGACTGCCTGGCTGCCGAACTCAACGGTGAGCCGATGACGCCGTCCGCTGCCGGGCGTTCGGTCGCGGTGCCGGTCCGGCTGGGAGCGCTGGCGGCAACCGAGTAAAAATACTTCTGGCGCTTTTGGCACAGTGTTATGTAATATTGCACAAGCGAGAGAAGGTGAACCCAGCTTTCCCGCCTTGAGACCCGATTATCCGAAGGAGCATAGCGTGGCGGACAAGAAGCCCTGGCACGGAGTACTGGTAGCGACGAGCCTGCCGTTCAACGAAGATTTCAGCGTCAACTTCGACGCATATTCCAACAACATCGCCTGGCTAGCTGAACAGGGTTGCGACGGCGTGACGCCCAACGGCTCGCTCGGCGAGTACCAGTCCTTGACCGTCGAAGAGCGTGACCGGGTCGTGCGGACCGCCGTCGAAGCAGCGCCGGCTGGGTTCTCGGTGATGCCGGGAGTCGGCGCCTACAGTGGACTCGAGTCGAAGCGGCACGCCCAGTTCGCCAAGGACGCCGGCTGCGAGGCCGTGATGGCGTTGCCGCCGAACTCCTACCGTGCAGACGAGCGGTCGATCCTGCAGCACTTCGAGCTGATCGCAAGCGTCGGCCTTGCGGTGACCGCCTACAACAACCCGATCGACACCAAGGTCGACCTGACTCCGCAGTTGCTCGCCAAGCTGGCGCACGAGGGATTCATCGTCGGGGTCAAGGAGTTCTCCGGAGATGTACGCCGCTGCTACGAAGTCAGCGAGCTCGCTCCCGAACTCGACCTGATGATCGGCACCGACGACACCGTGCTCGAGGTCGCCATAGCCGGCGCCAAGGGCTGGGTCTCCGGCTACCCGCAGGTGTTCCCGAAGGCAAGCATCGAACTCTACAATGCCGCGATAGCTGGTGATCTGGAGAAGGCCTTGCCGCTGTACCGCCAGATGCATCCGGTGCTGCGCTGGGATTCGAAGACCGAATTCATCCAGGCGATCAAGCTTGGACAGGAAATGATCGGTCACTTCGCCGGTGTCTGCCGCCCGCCTCGCCAGCCGCTGACTGCCGAAACCGAGAAGATCGTCCGCGAGGCCACTCAGGCCTGCATCGACGCAGGGCTAAACTAACCTGCCATGCGCTCCCAAGTCGTTTATCACGCGGTGGATTCGCACACCGAAGGAATGCCCACCCGGGTGATCACGGGCGGTGTCGGGGTTTTGCCGGGTGCGTCGATGTCCGAGAAGCGGCAGAACTTCCTCGCCGACTCTGATCACCTTCGCACGCTGCTGATGTACGAACCCCGGGGCCACTCCTCGATGTCGGGTGCGATCCTGCAGCCGCCAACCAGGCCGGACGCCGATTTCGGCGTGCTGTACATCGAGGTGTCGGGATGTCTGCCGATGTGCGGCCACGGAACGATCGGCGTGGCAACCGTGCTGGTGGAGACCGGGATGGTCGAGGTGCGGGAACCGGAGACGCTGATCCGGCTCGATACCCCGGCCGGCCTGGTCGAGGCCCGGGTGCGGGTCGAGAATGGCGCTGCGAAGTCGGTCACTATCCGGAACGTGCCCTCGTTCGTCTACACGCTCGACCAGCGGGTAGACGTCGATGGATTCGGTTCGGTCGGTTACGACATCGCCTACGGCGGGAACTTCTACGCCTTCGTCAAGCTCGAGGACCTGGGCATCGGCTTCGATCGGGCAAACAAGGGGCAGATGCTCGATGCGGGCTTAAGCATCATGGCCGCAATCAACGAGCAGAATCCGGTCCGGCATCCGGAGAATCCCGAGATCAACGAATGTCATCACGTCTATCTAGAGGCACCGGGGTCGACGGCACGGCATTCCAGGCATGCGATGGCGATTCATCCTGGCTGGTTCGACCGTTCGCCTTGCGGCACCGGGACCAGCGCCCGGATGGCGCAACTAGCCGCGCGGGGTCAACTCGAGCTGGAGACGGACTTCGTCAACGAATCGTTCATCGGCAGCCAGTTCACCGGCCGGCTGGTTGGCCGCACCACGGTCGGCGCCTTCGATGCCGTGGTGCCGACCGTGACCGGGCGGGCCTGGATCACCGGGACGGCGCAGTACATGCTCGATCCCGAGGATCCGTTTCCGGCCGGCTTCCTGCTGTGACGGGCCGATCTGTGACGGGTCGATTCGTAATGGATCGATGCCGTGACAGGTCGTTCCCGGTGTGTACCTCGCGGCGCACGTAATTATTAAGTTTTGACTACGAGAGACCGACTCAGACTAGAACCAGCACGTCACCGGCGTTAACTTAGTGCAATGTCACACAGCGCTGTATCGGCGCGAATGAGCGTCGATAGTCCTGAAATGAAGTCCGATACCCCTGCAAAGAAGCGGAGTACACCATGATGTTCAGAAGAAGCGTACGGATGACGCAGCTGGCTGCTGCGGCTGCCCTGGTCCTGGGGCTGAGTGCCTGTGGCGGCGGAGGCCTCACCGCCGACTCGGGCGGCGAAGCCGACGACTCGGGCCCGATCAAGCTCGGCATGCTCACCCCGACCTCGGGCTCATCGGCCGCGATCGGCCCCTATATGAAGAATGGCGCGCAACTCGCGATCGATGAGATCAACGAGAAGGGCGGCGTCGACGGCCGGCAGCTCGAACTCATCGTCGAGGACGAAGCCTGCGACCCGAAGACCGCCGCGGCCGGCGCCTCGAAACTGGTCACGGAGGGTATTACCGCCTCGGTCGGCGGCTACTGCTCCAGTGCGACCCTGCCGACGCTATCGATCTTCGACAAGGCCGGCATCCCGATGCTGATTCCAGCAGCTAATTCGAACGACCTGGTCGACCAGAAGCTGCCCAACGTCTTCCTGGTCAACGGCACCGGTTCTCAGCAGGCGGAAAGGGCTGTCGAGGAAATCAAGGCCGAAGGCTCGAAGTCGGTTGCGCTGATCGACGACAACACCTCGTACTCGAAGGACATCACCACCAAGACCGCCGAGAGCATCGAAGCTGACGGCAGCACGAAGGTCGTGAACAAGCAGTCGATCACCGCAGGCGAATCCGACTACTCCGCAGCCGTCACTTCAGCGGTGAAGGCAAAGCCGGACTTCGTCTACTGGACCGGCTACTACCAGGAAGGCGGACTACTGATCAAGCAGTTCCGCGAGGCCGGTTACGACGGCAAGATCATGGTCGCCGATGGGTCCGTGGACAAGCAACTGATCGAGATCGCCGGTCAGGACAACGCTCAGGGTGTGCTTGCCACCATGACGCAGACCCCCGAGACCATCGGCGACCAGGCCTGGGTCGACAACTACAAGAAGAAGTTCAACGCCGATCCAGGGCCGTACTCCACCCAGTCGTACGACGCGGTTCGGATTGCCGCGGAAGCGATCAAGAACGCGAAGTCGACCAAGGGTGAGGACATCACCAAGGCACTCGAGGCCATCGACGGCTTCGAAGTCTTCTCCGGGCCGCTGAAGTTCACGCCGGAACACACGCTGTCAGCCGGCGGCTTCGAGATTCTCGTTGTCAAGGACGACAAGCTCGTACTGAAGAAGTAATTCACCTACCGGGAGGGCCCGATCGAGAAACGATCCGGGCCCTCCACCGGGACCAAACGAGCCGTTCGAGAAAGTCAGCGGCCGTAGGAGTGACATGGATCATCTGGTTCAACTAATCCTGAACGGACTCTTCGTCGGTTCGTTCTACGCGCTCGTCGCCCTCGGCTACTCGATGGTGTACGGCATTATCAAATTGCTCAACTTCGCTCACGGCGACATCTACATGCTTGGCGCCTTCGCCGGGTTCGCCATCCTCACTTTCGGTGGCGGTGCCTTCGCCGGTGGTGGTTCGCTGCTGACCCTGGTCATCGTGATGATCATGGCTATGGCGCTGACCGGCTCGGCCGGGCTGGTGCTGGAACGGGTCGCATATCGGCCACTTCGGGGCGCGCCACGGCTCTCGGTGCTGATAACCGCGGTCGGTGCAAGCTTCGCGCTCGAATATGGCATCGCGCTCTGGGCCGGCCCGAATCCCAAGGTGTACGCGGTGCAGCTGGAAAGCAGCACGCTGAACTTCCTCGGCGCGCGGATCACGATCAACCAGATCGTGATGATGCTGATCGCCGTTGCGCTGATGGTCGGCCTCGACCTGCTGATCAACAAGTCCAGGTCCGGGCGGGCGATGCGTGCAATCTCGCAGGACCCGAAGGCATGCCTGTTCATGGGCATCAACGTCGACTCGGTGATCGCGCGCACCTTCTTCATCGGTTCCGCCCTGGCTGGCGCCGCCGGTGTGATGGCTGGCGCGTACTACGGCAAGATCGACTTCCTGATGGGCTTCCTGATCGGCCTGAAGGCATTCACCGCGGCAGTGATCGGCGGCATCGGCAACGTGCGCGGCGCGGTGCTCGGCGGCGTCGTGCTCGGCCTGCTCGAATCGTTCGGCACCGCCTTCCTCGGCAGCGAATGGCGCGATGTTTTCGCCTTCGGCTTCCTGATCCTCTTCCTGACGGTGAAACCCACCGGCCTACTTGGTGAGAAAGTAACGGAGCGTGTCTGATGGGTACCGATAACCAGAACGCCTCGGGGTTCGTACAAGCGGTGGAAGAGCGCGGCGGCTCGGTCAAAGCCGGGGTCGGTACCGGCCTGACGCCGGGCGGACCGGGCAGCTCTTCCGGGCCGGGAGGCGATTTCGGTGGCACCCGGGTGCACCGGCAGACCGCTGCGTCCCGCTTCATCGCCAGCCCCTGGTTTGCCTGGGGAGTTATGATCCTGGCCATTGCCGTGCCATTCATCAGTTCCTCGTCCTACACGATCCGGATCTCGACCGACGCGCTGATCTTCGTGATGCTCGCGGTCGGGCTCAATATCGTGGTTGGGTATTGTGGCCTGCTCGACCTCGGCTACGCTGCCTTCTTCGCCATCGGGGCGTACACCTCGGGCATCCTCTCCACGGTGCTGGGCTGGCCGATCATCGCGACGATTCCAGCCGTGATCGTGGCGGCCGTCGTCGCAGGCCTGATCATCGGCGGACCGACCCTGCGGCTGCGCAGCGACTATCTGGCAATCGTGACTCTTGGCTTCGGCGAGATCATCCGGATCACGGCGAACAACCTGGATTTCACCGGCGGGCCCAACGGCATCTTCGGCATCCCGGGCTTCGGCGAGTTCGGCCTGCGCCCGGATGTCGCGCTCTACTTCGTCACCGTGATCATTGTCGGATTGGCGGTGCTTGCCTCTGCAAGGCTGGGCAGAAGCCGGATCGGCCGCGCCTGGCGCTTCGTTCGTGAGGATGAGGACGCCGCCGAGGCGATGGGGATCCACACCTACCGGATCAAGTTCGCCGCGTACATCGGCGGAGCCATCTTCGGCGGCATCGCCGGCGTGATCTTCGCGGCGCACCAGACCGCGATTTCGCCGATGAGCTTCACCTTCCTGTGGTCGGCGCTGATCCTGATGGCCGTCGTTCTCGGCGGCATGGGCTCGACCCCGGGCGTCGTGATCGGTGCGCTGATCATTTCGCTGCTGCCCGAGCTGTTGCGTGGCGCGGAGAACTGGCGGTACTTCATCTTCGGCATCGTGCTGATCGTGATGATGGTGTTCCGTCCGCAGGGAATCTGGCCCTCGAAGGTGAGCGAGCGCGTATCGAAGATCGAGAAGAAACGCACCAAACAGCGGGAGAAGGAGCTGGAGCGATGAGCGCTGCGACAGAAACCAGGACCCCGCTGCTCGAGGTATCCGGAATGCATGTCGCCTTCGGCGGTGTGCGCGCGGTCAGTGACCTGTCCTTCAATGTCTACGTTGGCGATGTGCTCTCCGTAATCGGGCCGAACGGCGCAGGCAAGACCAGTGCCTTCAATTGCATCACCGGGTTCTACAAGCCCAATCACGGAACAGTGACGTTCGACGGCCGCCGGATCACCGGTAAGCGGCCGGCCGTCATCGCCTCGTACGGGGTGGCCAGGACCTTCCAGAACCTGCGCCTGTTCGGCGAGCTGACTGTGCTGGACAACGTTCGGGCCGGCATGCACGTCCGAATCAAGCAAAGCGCGCTGGACGCCATCCTGCACACCCCGCGCTTTCACAGGTCGGAACAGCAGGCGACAGACGAGGCGCACAAGTGGCTCGACTTCGTCGGCGTGATCTCCGACCGCGCCTCGGAGGTGCGGAACCTGCCGTACGGCGAACAGCGACTGGTGGAGATCGCCCGCGCGCTGGCCAGGGAGCCCAAGATGCTGCTGCTGGACGAACCTGCGGCAGGACTCAACCACGGCGAGAAGGAGAAGCTGCTCGAACTGCTGAACCGGATTGCGCAGCTCGGCACCGCCGTCGTGCTGATCGAACATGACATGGGACTCGTGATGGACGTATCGCGGCGGATCGTGGTGCTGAACTTCGGCAAGGAAATAGCCGAGGGCACGCCGGCCGAGATCAGGTCGAACCCGAAGGTGATCGAGGCCTACCTCGGCGCCGAGGATAGCGAAACGCAGCAGGAGGCCGCCGCGATCGCCGCGGAAGGCGCGGCGGAAATGAAGGAGGACTCATGACCACCGTGCTCACGCTCAAGGACCTCAACGTTGCCTACGGCAAGGTCGTCGCGCTGCGTGATCTGAGCATCAGTGTCGAGGAGGGCGAGATCGTTTCGCTGCTCGGCAACAATGGCGCAGGCAAGTCTTCCACGCTGTCCACCATCTCCGGCGTGGTGCGGCCGAAGTCGGGCGTCGTTGAGGCATTCGGAAAGGACATCAGCAGGGCCAGCCCGTGGGACATCGTCGAGCGCGGAATCGTGCACGTACCCGAGGGTCGCAGGATCTTCTCCCGGCTGACAGTGCACGAGAACCTGCAGATCGGTGGTTACACGGTCAAGGACACCAGGCTGATCGACAAGCGAATCGCCGAGGTCTACGATCTGCTGCCCCGGATGGCGGAGCGGCGCACGCAGACCGGCGGAACGCTTTCCGGCGGCGAGCAGCAGATGCTGGCAATCGGCCGCGCTATGGTCACCGGGCCGAAACTGCTGATGCTCGACGAACCATCGATGGGGCTGGCCCCGCTCGTGGTGGCGCAGATCATGGAGGTAATCCGGACGATCAACGCCCGGGGCACTTCGGTGCTGCTGATTGAGCAGAACGCCCGCTCGGCGCTGAAGGTGGCGCACCGTGGGTATGTGATCGAATCGGGGCATGTGTCATTGGAAGGCACCTCGGAGCAGCTGCAGCAGGACGGCCGGGTTATCGATGCCTACCTCGGAAAGTAGATTTCAATCTCGGAAAGTAGGGGAGCTCAGGTGACTGAAACCTACTCGACCGTCGATTATCACACCGGCGGTGAGCCGTTCCGGATTGTCACAGCCGGTGCGCCCGACATCCCGGGTGCGACAGTGGCAGAGCGCAGGATGAACGCGATCGACGATGACGTCATCCAGCGGACGCGGAAGGTGCTCTGTTCCGAGCCTCGCGGTCATGCCGACATGTACGGGGGATTCCTGACCCCGCCGGATGACGACGGTGCCGATTTCGGCGTGCTGTTCTGGCACAAGGACGGATTCTCCACAGCATGCGGCCATGGCACCATTGCGCTCGGCGTGTGGGCGGTCGAATCCGGCAGGGTGTCGGCTGATCCGGATGGAAGCACAGATGTTGTCATTGACGTGCCCTCCGGCAGGGTCACTGCCCGGGTGACCTGCCTGGGCGGACAGGTCGAGTCGGTCGCCTTCGTCAACGTGCCCAGCTGGGTTGTGGCCCGGGACGTCCCGGTGGCGACATTGCGTGGCGACCTGAGTGTCGACGTGTCGTTCGGCGGCGCGATCTACGCCAGCCTGCCGGCATCGGCGGTGGGCCTTTCGGTGACACCGGAAGACTACCCGGAGCTGATCCGCATCGGCCGCGAGATCAAGCACCTGCTCAATTCCCACGAGGTGGCGCGGCATCCGGATGACGAGCGGCTCTCCGGCATCTACGGCACGATTCTCTATGACGACTTTTCCGCCGATGGCGTGGTGCATCAGCGTAACGTCACTGTGTTCGCCGATGGCGAGGTGGACCGTTCGCCGTGCGGCTCGGGCACCTGCGCCCGGCTCGCCCTGCTGACCGACGCCGGCACGCTCGCACCTGGCGAACAGCTGGTGCACGATTCGATCGTTGGCAGCAGGTTCCTCGGCCGGGTGCTGTCCGGTGGCCGGGCGCAGGCGGGCGCTGCGACCACCGATGCCCGTGTCGCTGAACCGGTGATACCGGAGGTGGTGGGGATGGCGTACAGAACGGGCGAGTCGACGTTCAGCGTCGATCCGCGCGATTCGATCACGCCGGGTTTCGTGCTGCGATGAGGTGCAAAGTAGCGCGCAGCTGTTGCGCGGAGGTTGCTGATACAGCAGTGTATGCGGGGCGGGATGCCGGTCGACTATCGTTGTGGAGTCGGACCGATCGACTGGCGCTTCGACGGTCGGCAATGGCACGTTTTCTGGCGGTCGACAATGGTGAGCTTTCGAAGGAAGTGCATGCATGAGTACCCGATCTGACCTGCCCCGCGCCACATCCGCGCCGACGGAGTCGACCGGGTCCGACTCTGTCGAAGAGCTCTCGCTGCCGACGTTCAACAACCGGATGAGCCTCCGCCAGCACGTGGCCGAAGCACTTCGGGCGTCACTGGTGTCAGGGCATATGCGTCCGGGGGTGCTGTACTCGGCGCCCAAGCTGGCGGCCCAGTTCGGCGTCTCCGCGACGCCAGTCCGCGAGGCGATGCTGGACCTGGTGAGTGAGGGTCTGGTTGAAGTGGTGCGGAACAAGGGCTTCCGGGTCACCGGGGTCAGCGGGCATGAACTCGATTCGCTGGCGGAACTGCGCGCCATGATCGAGGTGCCGACGATGGCCCTGGTTGCCGGGAAGTGTGAAGGCAGTCTCGCCAAGGCGGTTTCCGCCCTGCGACCAAAGGCTCGGGCCATCGTGAAGGCAGCGGACAAGAAGGATCTGGTCGGCTATATCGAGGCCGATACCGAGTTTCATTTGGCGTTCCTGTCGCTGCACGGCAATGAGCGGCTGGTCGAGGTGGTGCACGACCTGCGATCCCGGTCAAGGCTCTACGGACTGGAGACGTTGGCAAATGCAGGCAAGCTCGGCATCCTCGCCGCCGAGCACGAGCAGATGGTGGATGCCGCTCTGCAGAAGGACGTCGAAGGCATGCGCCAGCTGGTGAGTCAGCATCTTGGTCACGTTCGTTCAATCTGGGCGGGCGACGCGGGATGACGCGGATCGCCGGCGGGTTCCGTCGCGCGTCCGGCGGGACCTCCCGCGCATCCAGCGGGATCGGCAATGCGCTCTAGTCCGGTCATGCTCCGGCTGCGCGATGGCGAACGCGAGATGCTTGCCGGCGATCGCGGCGAAGCTGTGGCGATGGCAATGCGGGTGGTCGTAAGCCTGGCCAGGGCGCGGGAAGCCTCCGAGCTCATCGACGTAACCCGGGCGCACATCGACTCATGCCTGTTCCACGGCCGTGCCGGCCTCGACTTCGCCCGGAAGCTGCGCGATCTCGGCGGCCAGGTGGCAATTCCGACCACACTCAACGTTGGCTCGCTGGACCTGATGCACCCGGACCTGATCCGTGACGACCCGGCGCGATATCCCGGGATCAAAACCGAGGGCAGGGAGCTGATGCAGACCTATCTCGAGCTGGGCGCCCGGCCGACCTGGACCTGCGCGCCCTACCACGTCGAGTCACGACCGGCATTCGGCGAACATATCGCCTGGGCTGAATCGAATGCGATTGTCTTCGCCAATTCGGTATTCGGCGCACGCACTGACCGGTACGGGGATTTTCTCGACATCTGTGCGGCAATCACCGGCAAGGCGCCGAGGGCCGGTCTGCATCTGGACCAGAACCGGCGAGCCGAGATTCTCTTCGACTGCGAAGACCTACCCGCGGCGGTGTTCCAGAACGAGATCGGATACGCGCTGCTCGGCTACCTGGCCGGCCTGCACAGCGGAGGCAAGGTGCCGGTGTTCAGCGGGCTGCCGGACACGACCACGGAAGACCAGCTCAAGGCACTCGGCTCGACCAGCGCGTCATCCGGTTCGGTGGCGCTGTTCCACGTGGTCGGCGTGACCCCGGAAGCGCCCAGTCTGGCGGTGGCGATGCAGGGCCAGGAGCCGGAGCTGACGGTGACTGTCACTGTAGACATGCTCAGGTCGGCCAGGCGGGAACTGACCAGCGCGAGCGGCGATCGACTCGACGCAGTCAGTGTAGGCACCCCGCATGCTTCATTGGCCGAGATCCGGGACGCCGCCGAGGCACTCGTCCGTTCCGGCGATATCCATCCGAGCGTCGATTTCTACATCTCGACCGGCCGCGCTGTCTACGCGCTCGCGCAGGAGGCAGGCTATGTCGAGGTCATCGAACGGGCGGGCGGACGGCTCGTGGTCGACACCTGCACCTATGTGACGCCGATCCTCAAACCTGGCACGCGGACTGTGCTGACGAACTCGGGCAAATGGGCGCACTACGCGCCGGCAAATCTCGGCGTGGACGTTGCGTTCGGGTCGCTGGAGGATTGCGTGCGTTCGGCGTGCGCCGGAAGGCTGATGGTTGATGACGCCTGGTGAGATCCGCTGCCGGACGCTGAGCCCGGGTCAGGCGAGCGGGAAGGTGGTTCGGCTCGGGCAGCCCCTGTCGTTCTGGGGCGGGGTGGATCATGCCGGGGCGGTGAGCGATCGGCACCATCCGGACTGCGGCACTTCGCTTTCCGGCAAGATCCTGGTGATGCCGAGCGGCCGCGGTTCGTCGTCATCGTCAAGCGTTTTGGCAGAGCTGGTGCGGGTCGGCGTCGCACCGGCTGGCATCGTACTTGGCCTGCCGGACGCGATTATTGCCCTGGGCGCCATCGCCGCCGCCGAACTTTATGACATCCGGGTGCCGGTTGTCGTGGTCGACCCGGCGGACAGCGAACGGTTGAGCTCCGATGCCGTGGTGACCGTGGTTGCCGGTCAGGATTTCGGCGTGATCAGCGGCCAGCTTGGCTTAGTTGACGATGCTCTTCCTGCGAAACTAGTCGAGAAGTTGCAAACGTAGGAGCGAACGATGAACCCGCCGGAATCAGAACTGCTCGCTGTCGCTGCCGGCTGGGCAGAGGCGATCATCGCCAACGATGCCGAGCGGATCGCCGGGTTCATGGCGGAGGAATGGGTGATGGTCTCTGACTCGGGGATTTCATCCAGGGTGGACTTCCTGGCCCTGGTTTCCTCCGGCGACCTGACCCACTCGGCATTCGCCCAGCAGGGCGAGGCCAGGATTCAGGTCTACGGCGATACCGCCATCTTCACCGCCCGGGTGACGAACACGGCGCATTATCTGGGCGAGCAGTTCGACGCTGATGAGTGGACGACGGACGTTTTCGTGCGGCGCGACGACAGTTGGCTCTGTGTGCTGAGCCAGATCACCGCGGCCGTCATCAGCTGACTGTTGTGCGTTCGTCCGCCGCGCCCGCCGCCGAACTCGGCACGATGGCAATGAAACGGTCACGCGGATGCCTGCTGAACCGGAGCCTTAGCTGACCGCTGCGCGACAGGATGATGGCGATCGTCAGCGCGGCCAGCAGCGGCACGGCACCGGCGATCGTCATCGCCCCCTGGGGCCCGAGCCATTCGCTGAGGTTGCCGATCACCAGGCCGCCGATTGCCTGACCGCCGAGCAGGACCAAGATGTACACGGACATAACCCGGCCGCGAATCGAGGCGTTCGACGACATCTGCACCAGGGAGTTTGCGCTGGTGAGGAAGACCAGGTTCAGCAAGCCGATGGCGATCAGTGCGCTCGCGAACGCGTTGTGAGCGGTCAGGGTGCTGGCGATGATCTCGGCCAGGCCGAAGCCGAGCGCGGTGAGCACGACAGCCCGGAGTCGCACCCGGAAAATCCGGGTCGATATCAGGGCGCCGGCCAGGGCGCCAAGGGCCACCAGGGAATTGAACAGCCCATAGCCCTTCGCGCCGGTGTTGAAAATGTCATCGGCAAAGGCCACGAGCAGAACCGGCATTCCCATCGCGAAGACGGCGATGAACCCGGCCATGATGACGGACCAGAAAATCGCCGGTTTGCTCAGCACGTACCGCAGGCCTTCCCGGAGCTGACCTCTGGCCCGGGGAGCAGGTTCAATCCGGTTCAGCTCGCCGGTGCGCATGAGGGTAAGTGCCCCGACGACGCCGAGGCAGGCGATGGCGTTGAGGGCAAACGCCCATCCCGCACCGACCGTGCCCATCAGCACGCCGCTGAGAGCGGGGCCGATGAGTCCGCCGATCTGGAAGATAGACGAGTTCATGCTGATGGCGTTCTTCAGGTGCCTGGTGCCGACGAGTTCGGTGACAAATGCCTGGCGGGTGGGATTGTCGACGACGGTCACCAAACCGAGCAGGAGTGCTACCAGGTAGACGTGCCAGACCTGCACGCCGCCGGAGAGCGCCAGGACAGAGAGGACGGCGGCCAGGAGCGCGGCGGTGCCCTGAGTGATCATCAGCAGGGTGCGTTTGGAGTAGCGGTCCGCGATCACGCCGCCATACAGCCCGAGGACGAGCATCGGCAGGAACTGGATGAACACAGTGAACCCGACGGCCGCAGCGCTGCCGGTGAGGTCCTTGACCAGCCAGTCCTGCGCGATTCTCTGCATCCAGAGCGCTGTGTTCGCGACCAGTTGCGAGCTGGCGAAGACCCTGAAGTTGTGAACGGAGAAGGCCGAGAAACTGGCACTCAGTGGCGGGCGTTCGGTGACGATCGGGATTGGAACGGTTTTGATGGCGGACAGGTGGGCTGACGCTGGGCGTGCGGTGGCCAAGGTTCTTTCCAGGGTAGGGGTGAATTGGAGATTGGGGACTTCGTGCCGTGTTGGCTTCCCGCCTCCAAGTCTAAGGAGGAGTGGGCTATTAGTGAACTAAATTGAGGCTATAAGTACTATTGAGAAACGTAATGAAAGGACGAAGATGTTCGATCCGACACTGCTCAGGACGTTTCTTGCAGTCGCCCAGACACTGAGCTTCACTAAGGCGGCTGGACAGTTGCGGCTCAGCCAGCCCACCGTCAGCCAGCACATCCGAAAGCTCGAAGTCGCCGCCGGACGAGCACTCGTCCATCGGGACACCAGGGACGTGACACTTACCGACAACGGCGAGGCGATGGCAGGATTTGCCCGGACGATTCTCGCCGCGCACGACCAGGCGGATAGCTACTTTTCCGGTTCGGCAATGCGCGGCCGAATCCGGCTGGGCTGCGCAGACGATCTCGCCCTTACTCAGTTGCCGAAGTTCCTCCGGGAGTTCCGGCAGCTGCACCCGCAGATCAACCTTGAGCTGACCGTGACCCAGAGCGGACCGCTCTATCGGAATCTGCAATCTGGGCAGTTCGACCTGATCTACGTGAAACAGTCGCCGGGCGGCGGTGAAGGCACCGTCGTTCGACGCGACCACATGGTGTGGATGGGCACTCCGCAGGCAACAGTTCCCGCAGATGGCCCGGTGCCGTTAATCGCGTATCGCAATCGGAGCTTCAGTCGAGCCCTGGCGATGGATGCGCTTGAAGCAGCGGGTCGGACCTGGAAAATTACCTGCAGCACCCGTGAGGTCAACGGTGTTCTGGCCGCGGTGCGCGCCGGCATCGGGGTGGCTGTGTTCCCACGGACGCTGATTCCCGATGACTTGGCTGAGCTTTCCGTTCAGGCGAACCTGCCTGAGCTTGGAGACGTGGAGTTCGTTCTGCTCACGAACCCGCTGGCGCCGAAAGAGCCGCTGGACGCGCTGGTGAATGCAATCCTGTCCCGGCCGCAGAAGGGGTAGAGGCTCTACTTTTTCGCCGGTCGGGCGCGGACATGCACTCTTTCCCCCTGCGGCCCGAACAGGCTGAAGAACTCCACGGCCTCGGTGCCTCCTCGTCCGAACCAGTGCGGTGTCTGGGTATCGAATTCGGCCGCCTCACCCGAGCTCAGGATGATGTCGTGCTCGCCAAGGATGAGGCGCAGCTTGCCGCGAAGCACGTATACCCATTCATAGCCCTCGTGACGCTGCGGGGTGGGCTCGCCCTGCGGTGTCTCGGCGGAAATGAGGTGTTTGAAGGCCTGCAGGCCACCGGCGCCGGTTCGGCTCAGTGGCAGGATCGTCTGCCCGTGGCGACTTATTGGCCGCAGATGGATTCGCGGATCGCCGGTGTTCGGTGCGCCGACGAGCTCGTCCAGCGGGACTCCGTGTGCCCGGGCAAGGGGGAGTAGTAGTTCCAGGTTCGGCCTGCGCTGCCCGGACTCCAGCCGGGACAACGTGCTGACCGAGATTCCCGTGGTCGTCGAGAGGTCCGCCAGGGTTACGCGCCGTTGCAGGCGCAGCGCCTTTAACCTCGGGCCGACGGCGTCGAGGACCTGCTCGGTTGATTCACTCATCCCGCTAGTTTGCCACTTCGGCAACTAAACTTGCCAGTCGATGCCGAGCTGACGGACTATCGATGTAGAGGCCACGAGGGGTACGGGGCCGCGATAACGGAGGTAGTTGGCGATATGTATGACGTAGTAATTGTTGGCGGCGGGGCGGCCGGTCTCAGTGCGGCGATGACGCTCGGTCGCTCCCGACGGTCCGTTGCTGTGATCGATGCAGGCGAACCGCGCAATGCGCCGGCCGCCGGAGTGCACGGATTTCTCAGCCGGGATGGCATGAATCCGCTCGAGCTGCTGAGGGCCGGCCATGCCGAAGTGGCTGCCTATGGCGGGCAGATGATGAATGGCAAAGCGACCAGCATCACGCGCAGCGATGCGGATTTCGAGGTAGCCGTAGATGACGGCACCGTGGTTCGTGGACGTCGACTGCTTGTCACCACGGGACTCATCGACGAGTTGCCTGCCGTTTCAGGGCTGCGTGAACGCTGGGGCAAAGACGTGCTGCACTGCCCCTACTGCCACGGCTGGGAAGTTCGTGACCAGGCAATCGGAATTCTGGGCAGCGGGCCGATGGCCGTGCATCAGGCGCAGATGTTCCGGCAGTGGAGCGACAACATCACCCTTTTCCTCAACACCGCACCTCAGCCGAACGATGACGAGTGGGAGCAGCTCGCCGCACGCGGAATCTCTGTCGTCGATGGAAAGGTTGCCTCACTGAACGTCGCGGATGACGTGCTGACCGGCGTCGTGCTGGATGATGGGTCCACCCACCCGGTGCAGGCGCTCGCCGTTGCACCACGCTTCATGGCACGGGCAGATCTGCTGGCCGGCCTTGGCCTGCAGGTCGCCGACCATCCAATGGGGGGTTGCTTCGTGGAATCGGATCCTAATGGGCTTACCACGGTTCCCGGCGTCTGGGTGGCCGGTAACGTCGCCGACCTCAGAGCCCAGGTGATGGGCGCCGCAGCGAGCGGCGTGCAGGCGGCCGTCGCAATAAACAGCGATCTCATCGCCGAGGACATTGACGCGGCCGTAGCTACACGCCTCGACAACTACTCGGCCAAATCGGAGGCGCGCAACACGGAACGAGTTCTCGGAGATCGCCGCCATGGCGTCGAGTCGATGGTCAAATGACGGACCGCTGTCGCCTTGTGGTGTTCGGAGTCGCTCAGCCGTGGAAGGCAAGGAACGGGACGACGGCCAAGAGGGTGGCGATCATGACTCGTCTGAGCTGATCTGGCGAAACCGCACGCGCGATCTTCCAGCCGATCAATACGCCGCACAGTTCCGGAACGCCGACAACGATCGCCAGTGGCCAGTCGATGGATCCCTGGCTGAGGTAGCCGACGGTGCCGACTCCGGAGATGATCACGGATTGCGCCTGCGCAGCCGCCAGAGCTGGGAGCATCGGAGTGCCAATAGCGACGAGCAGCGGCACTGTCAGCAGGGGGCCGCCGACTCCGAACATGCCACTAGCGACGGCAACCGCAATGCCGCCGCCGATCAGCAGCGACATGGAGTGCCTCGGGTGACCCTGAGCCTCTGCACTGGAGTTCCGGTGCCGGAGCCAGGTGAGTACCGCGATGAAGGTCAGGAATAGGCCAAGCAGGATGCCGAACAGCTTCGACGGCACCACGAAGTTGACCAGGACGCCGACGGGGGTCCCGATCAAAGCTGTGCCGGCGAGGATGAGGGCGATGCGACGGGTATTCGCCTCACGCAGGTGGCCCGAGCGGAAATAGGCGAAGGTGCCAAGCGAGCCGGTGGCGATGTGGGTGACTATCGCTGTTCCGGCCACGGTTGCTGGCGGCAGGTCCGTGAACAGAAACAGGCCCACGGTAGCGAGCACGCCACCGGGTCCTACCGCGGTGATTCCGATGCCGGCAATCAGTCCGAAACTGGCCAGGAGAACGAGCGCCACAATAGGGTCAGTCACGCGTTGTACCTCCGTAGGCCGCGTACGCGGTTTCGCCCGCGCTCACGGAGTTCTCCGCGCTCACGGAGTTCTCCGCGCTCACGGAGTCGATGCCGCAGGTCCAGCGGCGCGATGTAGAACACTGTTGAGTGAGATTCGATCGCCGCGAAGATAGATCAACTCCAGGTCCACGGGGCGGGAGTCTGCGAGCCGAGTGAGCCGGTCGATCTGAAACACTGCCGCATCCGGCTCGATCTCCAGGGTGCTTGCGGTGGCCACATCTGCGTTGACGGCGTGCACAGTCACCTCCGCCGTGCCGAGTGAGGTACCGCTGGTCTCTTCGATGAGTGCGAATACATCGCGGGACTGCAGGTCCTCGTCCAGGAGTGCTATTCCGATGTCGGCCACGATGTAGGACAGGTCGAGCGACAGTGGCTGGCCGGCCAGGGTTCGCAATCGCTCAAGATAGAGGGCGCGCTCGCCTTCGACAAGACCCAGCCTCGCCGCGACCTCGGGCGGTGGAAGTTCGAGACGGGCGGTGCGGACCTCGTTGGTGATTGTGCCCTGCTCGGTCAGGGTCTCGGCGAGACCTGCCAGTCGGTCGAGACTGTGCTCGAATTTGCGTGCGACGACCCGGGTGCCAAGTCCTGGTCTGCGAACTACGAGCCCTTCCGCGGAGAGTAGCCGCAGAGCTTCCCGGACTGCATTGCGGGACGCTTCAAATTCCCCGGCGAGTACCTGCTCGTCGGGTAGTACGCCGGACGCGAATGCGCCGCCCACTACTTTCTGTCGCAACCGATCCGCGATCACCCGTGCCCGATCGGCGCGCAACCGGGTCGGCCCGCGGGCTCCCGAGTCATTGCTAGACATAATTCTCCCGTTGTCGTGCGAAGTTACGCCATAGTTGCGCCACTAACGATCTCAAGGTTACGCCATAGTTGCGCCATCTGACTGAGTCGGGGTGGCCACGGCCTCGCTATCGCAGAGGGCACCGGGACGACGCGTCGCGCTATCGCGCGTAACCCCCGGCCTTCAGGCCGGCCTCGATCTCGAACCTGTTCCGCAACGGATCCCTTCCCGCTAGCGCATACAGCAGCGGAAACAACAGTCCGTATCGACGCCACTGCTCGCGGTGTACTCGCTCATGCCCAAGCACGGCAGGGCTCACGGTGCTGCGGGTGAAATAGCAGGAACCGATGCAGATGCCGCCCCGGCCGAAGGCCCAACCGGGCATTCTGGTGAATATCCAAAGGCCCTTCTCGTGCGTCACTTTGCCGCGGCCGAGTGTCAGGCCCCAGACGAAACCGAGGATGGTGGCCAGGGCGGCGCCGGTGTGGCTGATGGGGGAGTCGAGAAAGACCTGGGGGATGTGCGCGTCCAGCTTGTGTCCACGCGCGACTCTCATGTCGGCTTCGAGACTCCAGTCGGCCCGGCGCTCGGGACTCATGTGCGCTCCAGTTCGACGGCCGCCCAGGAAACTAGTCGCGGCAGCGGGGTAGCTTTGCCTGGAGCCTACTCCGACTGAGTGGTATGCATTTCAAAGAAGGCCTCCCCAAACTGCCGCCCGATGTCTACGCTTGATTGCATGTGTAGAAACATTCGTACCCTGCATAACTTCGAGCCACCGGCAACGGATGACGAAGTGCGGGCAGCCGCGCTGCAGTACGTCCGCAAGATCAGCGGATCGACGAAACCGTCGCAGGCCAATGCGGAAGCTTTCGACCGGGCGGTGGATGATATCGCCGAAGTGTCCGCTCGGCTGCTGAGCGAACTTGTCACTTCCGCGCCGGCGAAGGACCGCGAAGTCGAGGCCGCGAAGCACAAGGCTCGATCCGCCCAACGCTTCGCTTCCTGAACCGTTTCACTGCCGTAAGGCAATCAGCTGATCGCCTACGATCCTCGTCTCATCGATGCCGCGAAGCTATACGACCTGAACGTTGTGTCGCCGGCATAGGTAGTGCTCCTCGACTTAGGCGCGCACGACTTCGACTCCGGCGGTCTCGAACCGGGCGACCATTGAATCCGGGGCGGACTGGTCCGTGACCAGGTGCCAGCCGGCCGGCAGCTTCGCCCAGGCATGAAACGGGGACTCGCCGAGCTTGTCCGCATGTGCCAGGACGTAGACTTCCCGTGCCCGGCCCGCCATCAGTTCTTTGAGTCGGGTCTGTTCCAGTTCTGCCTCGCAGATCCCATGCACCGGGTGTACGCCGTCGGTGCCCAGGAAGACCCGGTCGAATGTCATCCGTTCCAGCGCCGCCTCGGTGAGTGGCCCGACGAATCCCTGGCTGATGTGCCGCAGCCGGCCGCCCAGGCATTCGACCTCGACCTCGTCGACGTCTGCCAGCTCATTCAGGGTCGTCAAACCGACAGTGGCAACCCGGATACTTGTCGCCGACCGCAACTCGTGCGCGAGAGCTCCAACTGTAGAACCGGCATCCAGCAGGAGCGTTTCGCCCGACCGCACCTGCATCCGAGCCCAGCGTGCGATGGCTTGTTTGGCGAGGTAGGCCTCGCCGAGGCGTTGCCGGAGGGTAGCTTCGGGATGCGCGGTCACCGAGATTGCACCGCCGTAGGTCCGGGCAAGCCGGCCCGCGTCGGTCAGCAAGGCGAGATCGCGGCGAATCGTCGATGCAGTGACCGCGAACTTTCGGGACAGGTCGTCCACGTTGGCGGGGCCGGTCTCGGTCGCCAGACGCACTATCGCATCCCGGCGCGCCTTCGATCCGAGCTGCATGGCCTCCCCCTCGGCGGTAACGGTCCTTTCTTTATGCATGCGGCGAGCCTATCGGGTCGCCATCTCGGCCGCCTGGCGGATCGCCTCGACCATGCTCGCCGGATCGGCGGTGGCAGTGCCGGCGATGTCGAAGGCCGTGCCGTGGTCGACGGACGTCCGGATCACCGGCAGCCCGACCGTGATGTTGACCCCGGCTTCGATGCCGAGCACCTTGATCGGACCGTGCCCTTGGTCGTGATACATCGCGACGATCAGATCGTAGTCACCCCGGCCGGCAAGGAAGAACGCTGTGTCTGCCGGCAATGGGCCGACGGCGTCAATGCCAGCTGCGCGGGCAGCCTCTATACCGGGCGTTATCTTTTGCGCCTCCTCGTCATAACCGAACAGTCCGTTTTCACCGGCATGCGGGTTAATGGCACAGACACCGATCTTCGGCGCCGGGTTTCCCGCTCGGCGCAAGGCTTCGTCGCCGCGACGGATTGTCCGTTCCACCAGGCCAGGCTCGATCTTCCCGACTGCATCGATCAACCCAACGTGGGTTGTCACGTGGATGACCTTGAGTCGTGGCGTCGAGAGCATCATCGATACCTCGTCGGTGCCGGTGAGGGCGGCGAGCATCTCCGTATGACCCGGGTAATTGTGCCCGCCGGCATGCAGGGCCTCTTTGTTCAGCGGAGCCGTACAGATGGCCTGGACCTCGCCAGCTACCGCAAGCTCCGCTGCGACCCGTACGTAGTGGTACGCGGCGTCTCCGGCGAGCGGGGAAACTTCCCCCCACGGTAGATCTTCTGGTAGTAGCCCGAGGTCGATCACGTTCAACCTCCCAGGCTCAAACACTGCATCCGAAATGCTCTCGACCGCCGCGATCTTTAGATCGACACCCAGGCCCTTCGCCGCAGCGTGCAGGCGCGAGGTGTCCCCAATCACGACCGGGCGGCAAAGGGTGGCGACGACGGGGTCCAACAGTGCCCCGACCGTTACTTCGGGTCCGATTCCTGCGCCGTCGCCCATGGTGATGGCAACAATTGGTAGGTTCATGAGTGAGTCTTTTCCTTGATAGTTGGTGCGGCGGTAGTGAAGGCACGAAGGACCCGGATCAGGCTGTCGATTTCGCCGAAGCTGCCGGGACGAGTGATGATCTTCTGGACGCCGCCCGGCAATTTCGCGGATTGCGCGAGAGAGAGCACCGCGCCGTGATGCACCTCGTGCACTGGCTCGAGCTCTGTCACCGCCATGGCATCGAGTACTCGTCGTGCCGTTTCTCCTCCGGTCAGAAACAGGTCATGTTCCATTGCTACGGGGGCGACCAGGTCGGCAAGCGAGCGGGCGAACTGGCGGGCCGACTCTGGCGCGATTCCGTCGATCGCGAGCCTCACCAGCACAGGGCCGGTCAATAGTTCGTCGTGCAGAGTCTTTCGCCAGGCCTCGCGCGTCCCCTCGCCGGCTGAGTTCGCGAGCAGTGCGGCATGGACAAGGACGGTCGCCACGCCTTCGCGGGCGAGCAGCTCACCCTGCTCAAGCGCCGCAATCGACGCCGAACCCACCAGGAACAACGGGTACGGACGGGGCGATCCGTCTATTGAGGGGAATATGGCGGATGAGCAAGGCCCCGTCGTCGACGAATCGGCCGCCAGGAGTTCGGACGCCACGGCGGTGGCGAGGCCGGCGGAGCCGATCACAACCGGGTCAGGAAGAGTGAGCGCGCTTTTCGCGATCCTCTGCAGATCGTCATCGTTGACCGCATCGCATATTGCAACGAGGCCCTTGTTGCGCAGTTCACGCAATTCGCCGAGAAGGTGGCCGGAGCGGACAACGGATAGCGGTACGACATGTGGGCCGACCACGCGACCGGCTAGCGGCTCGAACAGGTCGCGCACCGAGTCCGGTGGGTTGGTCGGCTCCGCTCGCCAGAGACCGGTATCCCTTAGCGGAACATCGTTGACGATTGGACGACCGTCGATGATGGTTCGTCCCAACGCCGGCAGAGCTGGCGCGAAGATAGCGAACCCATCGCTAAGCTTGCTCAGCTGCGCAACCTCGGCTGCGATATTGCCGCGGAGCAGGGAGTCGACTTTCTTGAAGATAAGTCGAGAACTGCCCGGTTCTTCGCTGTTGTTCACCGACGGTGCAGCCGAGCCCGATGCCGGATCCTTGTTCGATCCACGCAGGGCGCTTCGCAACCGGGCGACAGCGGTATCCTCGTCAGCCGTGCGCGAATCGGTGTCGAAAATTTGCAGGGCCTCTGAGGTGTCCCTGGGACGCTCGACTTCGTGCCGGGTGAGCTCGATAGTGATCCGACCCGGTAGGCGTAGAAAGGCAGCAGCAGTTTCGGCTGCGCCGGACAGATCGTCGGCAAGAACCAGGACCTTCACCGTGCCCTCGCCTTCGAATCGACAAACCAAACGCTTGAATTACGCAACTAAGAATTGCAGAGTTGCGCGAAACACGCAACTGTGTCACTGTGATCCAGACAACTTTCATCCACGCCGTTCTACACCCGTAACGGCATCAGCGGGAGGTCAGAGATGACCGTGGGCAGAATAGAAGTTCCCGGAGTGGAAATTCCGCTATCGACTTTGGTGCTCGGCACGATGACTTTCGGGGACACCCTTGAAGCATCACAGGCAGAAGGCATGTTCGAAGCCGCCATCGAGGCCGGTATCACCGGAATCGACACTGCGAATGGTTACGCCGCCGGTAGGGCGGAAGGCATTCTCGCTCCGCTCGTAGCCAGGCACCGGGATTCGATCGTGCTCGCCACCAAGGCAGGAATGCCGCATCCGGATGCCGGTGATAGTTCGCCGCTCTCTGCGGCGGGATTGCGGTCGAGTGTTGAGGGGAGCCTTCGGCGGCTCGGCGTCGAGACTATCGACCTGTTCTACCTGCACCAGCCTGATCGCCTCGCGCCGTTGGAAGAGACGCTCGCCACCGTGCGCGACCTGGTCGGCGAAGGAAAGATCAAGGCGCTTGGCGTCTCGAACTTCGCGGCGTGGCAAATCGCCGACGTGATCAGAGTCGCTGAGCAGGTCGGCGCCCCGCGACCGGTGGTGGCACAACAGCTGTACAACCTCGTCGCCAGGCGTCTCGACGAGGAGTATGCCGAGTTCGCTCGCAACCATGACGTCTTAACCATCGTGTACAACCCGTTGGGCGGCGGTCTGCTCACCGGTCGCCACGCTTTTGAGAATGCCCCGGAGACCGGGCGGTTTGGCGACTCGAAGCTCGCTGAAATGTACCGGCAGCGATATTGGAACCAGCAGCTGTTCGATGCGATTGCCCAGCTGTCCGTCATCGCATCGGGCGCAGGTGTCAGCCTTGTCGAACTGTCCCTTCGCTGGCTGGCAGGCAGTTCGGTTCCCGACGCGATCCTGTTGGGCGGCTCAAAGACAACACAGCTGATGGACAACATCGAGGCGGTCGGCCGCGGGCCATTGCCGGCTGATGTCGTCGCGGCGTGCGACGAGGTCGGCGCGGCCCTTCGCGGTCCGATGCCCGCCTACAACCGATGATGCCCATTAATACTGGGGCCGATGCGCCACAACCTCACCACAGAGAAGACCTCACCACAGAGAAGACAAGGACCCAGAAATATGACTCCAATGGAATTCGCCCGCAAAGTTCGCGCTCGCGAACAGACCGTCGGCTATTGGATCGTGATGGACGCCCCTGTGGGCACTGAGCGAATCGCCCGACTCGGCTACGACTACGTTTGCCTCGACGCGCAGCATGGCCTGATGGGCTATTCCGGTCTGGTGGCTAATCTGATGGCCGTCGATGCTGGTGGCAAGTCCGTAGGCATGGTGCGGGTAGAGGAGAACGGCGTGACGCCGATCGGGCACGCGCTCGACGCCGGCGCCGCTGGGGTAATCGTCCCACTGGTCAACTCAGCCGATGAGGCAGCCGCCGCGGTGTCCGCCGCCAAGTACCCACCGCTCGGAATCCGTTCCTATGGACCGATGCGTTCCGGGCTGCGCGTCGGTCCGACGCCTGCTGATGCCAACGATCTGACGGTTGTCCTTGTCATGATTGAAACCCCTCAGGGTCTGGAAAACGTGGAAGAGATTTGCGCAACCCCTGGCCTGGACGGCGTCTACGTCGGGCCCTCGGACCTTTGCCTCGCGGTCGGTGGTGCGTTCCCAGGCGATCCTGCCGTGTCGGATGAGTTCGACGCCGCGCTCGAACGCGTCAGCAAAGCTGCGGCTTCTGCTGGAATTGCCGCTGGCATTCACAACCCGGACGGAACTACCGCGGCCAAGCGACTTGCCCAGGGTTACACCTTCGCCACCGTCTCCTCGGACGTGGTCCACCTCGAGCGGGCAGCCGCCGACCATCTGGCCGCTGCCAAGGCATAGCCGCAGACCAGTCGGCCCCGACGTGCCGACGACGCCGATATTCCGGTCCACGTAGCCATGCCCCTGTCCTCGCACCACCCGTACTCGCCTCCAACTGGATTGGATCCCCATGTCAGAGTTGACATCCGCTAAGCGCAACCCGCTCCAAACCCCGGTCGACCCGTATCAGCTCGACCCTGCAGACGCGGTCGAGCCGCCGACAACATTTCGCGGGCGGCTGAAGTATCTGGGGCCGGGCCTGGTTATCTCGGCGGCGGTAATCGGTTCCGGGGAGCTGATTACGACCACGGCGCTGGGCGCCAAAGCAGGTTTCGTCCTGTTGTGGCTGGTGATCATCAGTACCGCGATCAAGGTCTGGGTGCAGAT
Organism: Saxibacter everestensis; assembly: GCF_025787225.1. Taxonomy (NCBI): domain Bacteria; kingdom Bacillati; phylum Actinomycetota; class Actinomycetes; order Micrococcales; family Brevibacteriaceae; genus Saxibacter; species Saxibacter everestensis. The sequence continues at coordinate 3,374,579 of NZ_CP090958.1, read as the reverse complement.
GGAACTTGCGCAGTGGACGATCCTCAACGGTAAGACAGCGCTCGAGGGATTCAGCCAGGTCGGCACCAAGGTTCGTGGTGTCGGCTGGATCAACATGCTCTGGATTCTGATGGACTTCGCCAAGGTTCTGCAGCGCGGCGGCATAATTGGCGGCACAGTGGCCGCATTGAGCATCATGGCCCCGGTGATTGGCGAACCACTCGGCCAGCCATCGCTGATCTTCTGGACGGTCGTTACGGTAGCGCTCGTCATTACCCTGCTGTCCACCAGCAAGTACGGGATCGTCGAACGATTCTCTCTCGTCGCGGTCGTGCTGTTCACCGTCATCACTGTCGGGCTCGCATTAGCCCTGCCGCTGACCGATTTCGCCTACACCGGCGCCGACCTGGCCAGCGGGCTTAGCCTCGCCATCCCGGCCGGCACTATCGGTTTCGCAGTCGCCATGTTCGGAATCACCGGAGTCGGAGCGGATGAGATGACTACCTACACCTACTGGTGCCTGGAAAAGGGGTACGCCCGGTGGACCGGTCCGGATGACGGCAGCGAAAATCGTGCCCGCCGCGCGGAAGGCTGGATCAGGGTGATGCGCACCGACGTGCTCGTATCCTGGATCGTCTCTACTCTGTGCACGCTGTCGTTCTACATCATCGGTGCGGCGATCCTGCATCCGCAGGGACTGGTGCCCGAAGGCAACGAGATGATCACCACGTTGTCGAGAATGTACACCGACACGATGGGCGGCTGGGCGATGTGGGCATTCCTGATCGGTGCGGTCGCCGTGCTCGGCTCGACCTTCGTCGCCTCAAGCGCAAGCGTGCCCCGACTCTGGACGAACACGCTCGGTTTGCTCGGGGTGATCGACTGGAAGGATCTGAAGTCTCGCCAGCGCACCATCCGGGTACTTACGATTGTTTTCCCGATCATCTGGGCCATCAGCTTCCTCCTCATTCAGTCGCCAGTCATCATGGTGCAGATCGGCGGTATTGCGAGCGGGATCTTCCTGATTGCGGTGGTGATCGCCGTCTGGCGTCTGCGTGCGACAGAGGTGGCACCTCGCTTCAAGCGGAACCGGGTTTTCACCATCGCGTTGGTACTCAGCAGTTTCGCCATCGCGGCGCTGGGCATTTACTCCACGCTGAAGGTGTTCGGCGTTGGAATTGGAGGAGAGTGAGATGCCTCCTCTCGGCCCCGTAGTGGTAACAACCCCGTCGTTCGCAAAGCACTCGAAGCGACCGATCGAAACCGCGAAGCAGGAAGACCTGGGCCTGGTGTGGAAGACGGAAGGGCACCCGCTGTCTGGCCAGGACCTGGTCAGTGTGATCGGCGACGCGGAAGGCGTGATTGTCGGCCTCGACAGCGTCGATCGTTCGGTACTTGAATCCGCCCCAAGCCTGAAAGTGGTGGCCAAGCATGGGGTGGGGACCGACAATATCGATCTGTTGGCAGCCGCGGACATGGGCATCGCGGTCGTCAATGCCCCGGGTGCCAATGCAGATGGGGTGGCAGACCTGACGATGGGGCTGTTGCTTTCCTCGGCACGCAGAATTGTCCAGGCGGACGCTTCGCTGCGTGCGGGGCAGTGGACAACATTCTTTGGGCAGGAACTTCGCGGCAAGACCCTGGGGATCGTGGGCTTCGGACGAATTGGGCGCTGCGTGGCTCAGCGGGCTCACGGGTTCGGGCTGACACTGGTCGGCTACGACCCGTTCGTACCGGCAGCGGACTTCGACGCTGCCGGCGTCCGCTCGGTCTCACTTGAGGATTGTGTTGCGATCAGCAATTTCGTCACACTGCATATGCCGTTTGGGCCGGGCGATCAGCCGCTGCTCACCAGGGACCTGCTTGAGATGATGCCCCGAGGCGCCGGACTGGTCAATGCGGCGCGTGGTGGCCTGGTGGACGAGACGGCACTGGCGGAGCTGCTGCACGCAGGCCACCTGGACTTCGCCGCGCTGGATGCCTTCGGCACCGAGCCCCTGCGTGCCGATGACCCGCTGCTCACGGCTCCGAATCTCGTGCTGACACCGCATATCGGCGCCTTCAGTGACGGCGCGAACGCTGCTATGGGCGAGGCGGTTGTCCGGGATGTCGCCCAAGTGCTTCGGGGAGGGCAACCGGTTAACCCGGTGCAGGGATAGATCTGCGGCTCACTCTGATGCCGAGTTCGAGTGTTAATTACCGCGCCAGCGGTGCAGGAGTCCGCCAGTCAAGAACCAAGGGAAACTCCGCGAACCTCACTCCTGATCATAGGTCGGGGCCTCGGCGAAGACAGCCGTCGCCGAGTTGACGAAGGCGTCCACCCGACGAGTAAGCCTATGCCGGCTCGGGGTGACAGCGATCACGCCTAGGGGCTCATAGTTGCCCTCGAGTTCGGCGGCGGAGTAAGCGAGACCCTCGTAACTGGTCGTCTGGCGGGTGCGCTGGGTGAGCAGCGAGTATCCGACCCCGCGTGCCACAAGCCCGCGGAGCACCTCGTAGTTTCCGGTGCGGTAACGCACATTGGGGGTGAGCCCCTCCAACTCGAAAAGGGAGAGGAAGTACTGGTCGGCAGGCTCGAGTCCGAAGAGGATCAACGGGTCCGCCGCGAGATCCGCGAGTGCGACCGGGCCGCACCCGGTCAGCCGGTGCTCAGGAGGCAGCAACGCGTATGGCGGGATGGAGCCCAGAGGCGTCGACTGTCCGATCTCGGAGAGGTCGTCCTTGAACCGGTAGTCGTAGAGGACCAGGACGTCATAGCGACCCAGGGTCAGGTCTTCGAGCAACTCGCTGCGGGAACCCTCCGCGAACTGCACATCGACGCCGGGGTGCTTCGTGGCGAAGTCGGCCACGACGCGCGGCAGCAGCAACGGGGCGATTGTCGAGTAGCACCCGACACTCAGGGTGCCGGAGAGGTCGTCGCCCAGTATGGCCGCGTTGCGCTCGAGATCTGCTGCGTCCCGCAGGAGGAACTGGGCCTGGCTGAGCACTGCCCGCCCTTCCCGAGTCAGCGAGAGGCCGCGTGCATGCCGGACGAACAGCTTCACGTCGAGCAGTCGCTCCAGGTCTGCGATCGCGTTGGACACCGCAGACTGGGACAGGTAGAGCTGCTGCGCTGCCGCAGTGACGGTACCTTGGTCCGCAACCATCGCGAAGTACTCGAGCTGTCGAAGGGTGATGATCACGGCGTCTGCCCCCTCGCCGACGAAACGGGACGCCCCACCCCGCCACGGATGCGGCGGGCCCGGACGACAGTGTCCGACCTACGGTATCGGACAAACAGCTGGGTCAGCCCCGGTCTCGACTGGCTGAATCGACGCGGGTGTCCGATTCGTGGAGCAGATTCACGCCGCGGGTCTCCGGGATGGTGGAGATGGTGATCAGGCCGACCGCGCCCACCGCCATCAGGGTGAAGGCGGGCACCATTTCATTGCCCGTCACCCCGATCAGCCAGGTGTTCACGTACGGCAGAGTCCCGGCGAAGAAGGCGCCGGCGACACTGTAGGCCATGGACAGGCCGCTCTGGCGGGTGCGGGTTGGGAAGAGCTCGGCAACGGTGGACGCATGCGTGCCGAGGATGAGGGCCAGGATAGCTGCCAGCCCGAAGGTCGAGAGGAACCCGGCCGTCACTGTGCCCTGATTCATGTACGCGAAAAGAGGATAAGCAAGCAGGACAAGGAGCACGCCCGCGGTGGTCAGCACCGGCTTGCGCCCGAATCGGTCGGAGGCGATCCCCGAGAGCGGAATGATCGCGATCGCCGTCAGCGATGCCACCGTGGAAAGCACCGCTGCCTCTCCGGCCGTCAGACCGACCAACTGCTCCTGATAGGTGATGAGGTAAACGAGCACCACGTAGAACGTGCAGTTCATGAAGATCTCGATGCCGATCGTCTGAAAGAACTGCTTGCTGTTCCGGCGGAACACCTCGCGAATGGGCGCGACCGGCACGGTGTCGAGCGCCTGGAGTGCCTGGTATTCGGGAGTGTCCTCGATCTTCATCCGGATGTAGAGGCCCACCAGCGCCAGGGGCACTGTGATGAGAAATGGCAAGCGCCACGCCCAGGAATCGATCTGCTCCGGCGTGAAGATAGCGAACATCCCGGCCACGACCATCGACGCCAGTAGGAAGCCCAGCACCGAACCGAACTCGATCCACGAGCAGCCGAAGCCGCGCCGTTTCGGCGGCGAGTACTCCGCCAGGAAGGCCGCGGCTGAGCCGAACTCGCCGCCGGCGGCAATCCCCTGGATGATGCGGGCAACGACGAGCAGGATTGGTGCCCAGATGCCGATCGAGTCGTAGGAGGGGAGCAAGCCAAGCAGGAGCGTTCCCGAAGCCATCACGACGATGACAAGGGACAGTGTCTTCTTGCGCCCGAGGGTGTCGCCGAGGTGTCCGAAGAGAATCGACCCGATGGGACGGACGAAGAAGGCGATGGCGAACACACCGAAGACGGACAGCAGTGCAGCCGTCTCGTCCTGCTGCGGGAAGAAGATGCCGGCGATCGTCGTCGCCAGGTAGGCGTAGATCGCCCAGTCGAACCAGTGAACGAGCACCCCGATGGCCCCGGCGGCCACGTTCTTTTTGAGCCCCTTGCGGGCACTTTCGTAGTTCATGCTTGCGATGTCGTCCATGTCTCCTCCTCGTGATCACGGACCGGCCAGTCGCTGGCTCGTTGGTGTTCAACACTAGGGCGCGGTACAGGTAACGACCATCAACTTATTCAGAAGGACCTATCGAATCGATCCATGTCAGACAGCGGATCCTGACCCAGGGCGCGTCCTGGCCGTCATCCGTGCGACAGGAGATCGCGGCACTCGTCGACGAACGCCTGGCCCTTGCGAGACAGCGGTTCACCGTTCCGGTGGGCCACGCCGACCTGGAGGTAGGACCTCACGCCGGCAATGCGGAGCCTGACGATGCGGCCGCCGTCGTTGGTCAGGTCATGGGCGGGTCTCTGGTTGAGGATGGTGTAGCCATGCCCGCGGGCCACCATGGAGCGCACGACCTCGTAGCTCTCAAACCTCTGGTGAACCTGAGGCCGGAGGTGCGCGTCGTGGAAGATCGAGAGGAAGTAGTTGGTGCTCTTCCCCATGTCCAGCAGGATGAGGGGCTCGGAGACCAACTCTTCCAGCGAGACCGACTCTCGCCCGGCCAGATGGCTGTCCTCCGAGACAGCGGCGTACAGGGGAGCCTCGCTCAGCTGCACAAAGTCGATGTCGCGACCGTAGTCGAAGCCGTAGGTCAGGACGACTTCCATCTCTCGCTGATGCAGCAGCTGCTCCACCTGCTCACCTGTCACCTCCCGGATCCTCACGTTCAGGTCAGGGTAGTTGGACCGGAGTCTTTCAAAGACCTTCGGGAGCCAGAACGGCGCGAGGGTAGTGAAGCAGCCGGCGACGAGGGAACCCGTCAGTCGTTCCGGCTCGAGGGAATCGATGGCGTCATCGACGGCGTTAAGGATGCCCAGAGCGGCCGCGTAGAACGTCCGCCCCTGTTCGGTCAGCACCACCCCTCGGGTTCGCTGCCTGATAAAGAGCTTGCAGCCGACCGTCGTCTCCAGCTGCGCGATCGCGGTGGAAACGGCGGACTGGACCACGTACATCTCCGCCGCCGTCGCGGTCATCGATCCGAGCTCGGCTGTCCGCACGAAGTACCTGATCTGGCTGAGTGTGAGGGCGCTCTGGGCCTTTGGCATAACTCCCCGGCTCTCTAGGCTTCACGGATGTAGCGGGCGGTGCGGCCGTCTGCCTAGGCCTTGCACATGTGCTATCGATCCCACAAGGCAGCTTACATCTGTATTTTTGATGGCCATCCTCATTAGCCGCTATTTGCCATCCGTTTCACGCCGACCCGAGACTTAGAGACACGGGGCTATAGGAGTGGAGACAAGGATGTCGAACCAAGAGATTGAAGTCCTCATCGTCGGCGCGGGTCAGGCCGGTGTAGCGATGAGCGAGCACTTGAGCAACCGCGGTGTGCCGCACCTGGTTCTGGAGCGGGACCGGATCGCCGAGCGGTGGCGCTCAGGGCGGTGGGACTCCCTGGTGGCGAACGGGCCGGTCTGGCACGATCGTTTCCCAAACCTGGAGTTCAGCGATGTCGCCCCCGACGCCTTTGCCTCGAAGGAGCAGGTAGCTGACTACTTCGTGAAATACGCAGAGAAGATCAACGCGCCGATTCGCTGTGGCGTCGAGGTGACTTCCGTTCGTAAGAACGTCGGCCGGCCCGGCTTTCACCTGGAGACGTCGGAGGGAACCATCGACGCACGCTACGTGGTGGCCGCAACCGGCCCCTTCCAGCGGCCGGTCATCCCGGCTCTCGTTCCCCACGAGGCGGACATCCAGCAGATCCACTCCAGCTCCTACCGCAACCCGCAACAGCTGCCCGAGGGTGCCGTCCTCGTGGTCGGAGCCGGGTCCTCTGGGGTGCAGATCGCCGATGAACTCCAGAATTCGGGTCGACAGGTCTACCTTGCAGTAGGCCCACATGACCGGCCTCCGCGTAGCTACCGCGGGCGTGACTTCGTCTGGTGGCTCGGAGTCCTCAACAAATGGGATGCCTCCGCCCCGCCGCAGGGCGCCGAACACGTCACGATCTCGGTCAGCGGGGCCAACGGCGGCCACACAGTCGACTTCCGCAGCCTCGCCGCAAGCGGCATCCAGCTCGTTGGCCGTGCCCAGTCATACCAGAGCCCGACCATGCGCTTCGCACCTGATCTCGGCGACAACATCGCCAGGGGCGACGCCAATTACCTATCGCTGCTCGACGAGGCCGACGCCTACATCGAACGTAACGGCCTCGATCTCCCCGAGGAACCGGAGGCCCGCAACCTGGGGCCCGACGCGGAATGCGTGACGAACCCACTGCTCGAACTCGATCTCGCTGACGCCGGAGTCACGTCGATTGTCTGGGCGACCGGCTTCGCCGTCGATTACAGCTGGCTGAATGTCGATGCGACGGACGAGAATGGCCGGCCGAAACACCAGCGCGGCGTGTCGTCCGAGCCCGGTGTCTACTTCCTGGGATTACCTTGGCAATCGAGGCGCGGTTCGAGCTTCATCTGGGGGGTCTGGCACGATGCCAATTACCTGGCCGACCACATCATGATCCAGCGGGGATATCTGGACTACGGACCTTCAGATGCGACTCGGTCTACGCAGGCGAGGCAGCCATCCGGAACAACCCCTTCCGAAACCTTTAAAGAACAAAGGATCCGCTGATGAAACACACCAGAATTCGCCCGTTCAACACCAAGAAGACCTATCCGGAACAGAGCCTGGACAACGACCTGTGCCAAGCCGTGGTAGCCAACGGTGTGGTCTATCTCCGGGGACAGATCGGCCAGGACCTCGACAGTCGGGAGTCGGTCGGCATCGGCGATGTCGAAGCGCAGGCCGAGAAAGCCATGAGCAACATCGCCATGCTCATGGAGGAGGCCGGCGGCACTCTGGAAGACATTGTCAAGGTTGTGGTCTACCTGACCGACATCCGGTACCGGGAGCCGGTGTACCGCACCATGGGCAAATGGCTCAAGGGCGTCTACCCGGTCTCGACTGGTCTCGTCGTCGATGCACTGGCGCGGCCCGAATGGCTGGTTGAGATCGACGTGACCGCGGTTCTGTCGGGAGAGGCGGACGCATGACGTTCAGCATCGCGGGAACCGACGCCAGTGGTCGATTCGGAATCGCGGTCTCATCATCCTCGCCGGCAGTCGCGGCGCGGTGCATCCACCTTCGTGACAACGTCGGCGCCGTGAGCTCACAGAACATCACGGACCCTCGACTCGGCGACATCCTGCTGTCGTACCTCGAAGATGGCTTGTCGGCATCGGAGTCGATCGACCGGCTGGTCTCGATGGAGGAGACGCGGGACTATCGGCAGCTCGTTGTCCTCGACTCCCAAGGGCGATCTGCCGTCTTCAGCGGATCCCACACTTTGGGCACGTATGGGAAAGCCAGTGGCTCGCTGTGCGTGAGTGCAGGCAACATGCTGGACAACGAGCATGTGCCGTCGGCAGTCTGTGATGCATTCGACGCGACTGCCGGAGACCTGGAGGTTCGCCTCGTGGCGGGACTCCGGGCCGGGCTCCTGGCCGGGGGTGAGGCGGGACCGGTTCACTCTGCCGGCGTTTCAGTCGTCTCGGGCCACGGATGGCGAGACACGGACCTGCGTGTGGACTGGCACGACGACCCCGTCGGGGAACTCGAGCGGCTCCTCCAAGTCTGGATGCCGCAGCGGGAAGACTACGTGGCCCGCGGGCTGGATCCCGCATCGGCGGGCGGATACGGAGTTCCTGGCGATGATCGATGACGAGAACCTGCGCGGCGATGATTCTGACCGTTCCCGTGTAGCGGCGCGTTCCCGTGTAGTGGCGAATGTTGCCGCCCACGCGGCTGCCCTGGTCGAACTGTCCGAGCGACTCCATGCGCACCCGGAGCTTGGTTGGCAGGAACACCAGGCGGCCAGCTGGACGGCAGAAACGCTGTCCAGCCACGGATTCGCCGTCACGAGGGCGTACCTGGGCTTCCCGACCGCCATCCACGCCGTGGCCGGGAACGGCAGCCACCGGATCGGTTTGATGGCCGAGTACGACGCGCTTCCCGGGCTCGGCCACGCCTGTGGGCACAACATCATCACCGCGATCTCGGTCGGGGCTGCTATCGCTCTGTCCGAGTTCGCCGACGAACGTGATCTCACGATCGAGGTTTATGGCACCCCAGCCGAGGAAGGCGGGGGTGGAAAGATCGAACTTCTGAACAAGGGTGCGTTCGTCGACCTCGACCTCGCGATGATGGCGCACCCGAGCCCGGTGGATTCTGCCGAGGCACGTCCTTTTGCCGTCTCCCACAGCCACATCGAATATCAGGGAAAGTCAGCGCACGCCGGCGCTTACCCGGATCGAGGGGTGAACGCGAACGACGCGTTCCTCGTCGCCCAGGTCGCCCTTGGACTGCTCCGCCAGCAACTGCCCGCCGGAACTCGCGTCCACGGATTGCAGACCCGGGGAGGCGAGGCGCCCAATGCGATCCCGGAGAAGACCGAGGGACGTTGGTACGTCCGCGCCGAGACATTGGAAGACCTGAAGCGCCTCCAGCCCCGCATCGATCGCTGTTTCGAGGCCGGAGCTTTGGCAACTGGATGTGAGCTGACCAGCACGCCGGAGTCTGAGCCGTATTCGGAGTTTCGTACTGACAATCGAGCGTTGGAACTCTATCGGGAGCATGCCCGGGGCCTCGGCAGAAACTTCGACGCACCGGCCGAACAAGCGACGATGAATCGCGCCTCGACCGATATGGGCAACGTCTCCCAGGTCGTGCCGGCCATCCATCCATATATCGGTCTTGGATGCTACCCAGCGGCGAACCACCAGCCGGAGTTCGAGGCCTACTGCATCGGGGAGGCGGCCAACCAAGCGATCACCGATGGAGCCACTGCCCTTGCCCTCACAGCTCTCGACTACTTCGCAGCCTGACGTCCACGCCTCGGGGCCTCGCGGCCTAGCTCCGCACGTCCTCCAGCTTGAGCATCTTCCCGATGACATGGTCCAGCTCGCTGTCGTCGAAGATCTTCTTCCAGTCATCCTTGATGATGGTGTCCTTGCCGTACTGGATGGCAATCTCGCAGGCCTCGGAGAACGGGTTGGAGCCGCGCAGCGCGTTGGTCAGCGCAATCTGCACATGACCGAACAGGATGGCCTTCGCGGCGGCTTCCGGCACTCCGACTGTGTGCACCGTCTCGTGCAGCGCCTCGTTCAGCAGTGTGCCGATCATGCAGGCAACCGTCTCGACCAGTGTTGGTTCCAGCACTGCCAGCTGCTTGACGGTAACCCAGTGCACGTCGATAACCGGTGCGTAGATCACTTTGATCACGTCCTCGACAGCCTGCTGCTTCGCGGCATCACCGGTCTCGATCGCCGCCACGACGTTCTGCGGCGCGGCGGCGCCGCCGAAGGTGTCTTCGTACTCTTCCTTTGTGTAGCGCTCCAGGAATACCGATGGATGGCAGGGATGGGCGACGGCCGGGGTGACGTCCTCACGCTGCGCCAACAGTCCCGCATACGCCGCCGCCGGATCCAGGGTGAGCAGGGTGGAACCGCCCTTCATCTGCGGCACAACTTCCTGAGAGACGACGCCGAGCACCGTATCCGGCACGGCCAGGATCACCACATCCGCGCCGTCGATGGCGGCCGCGGTGTCGGTGATCTCGCGTCCTTCGCCCAGCACTCGCTCCTGGCCGGCTGGCGAGTTCTCGCTGTAGCGCACCTGATAGGCACTCTTCTGCAGGTTTGCGGAGACGCGCATCCCCATTTTTCCGCCGGCTCCGATCACGGTGACGTTCACTTGTGCTGCAGACATTCTCACTTGCTCCTTAGGTAGTCGATGCTCTGCTGGGTCCATTGGTTCTCCAGCCGGATTGTCTCTTGTTCGGAGCCCTGCCACGGCAGCCAATGCTCGATGATCTGATTGATATCGCGGGCCGCGGGCTGAATGGCTGCTGCCATGTAGTCGTAGTCGAGGAGCCCCTCGCCGAGCGGCGCGCCGGTTAGGCTGAAACCGACCCAGCCGTCCCTGCGTTGGAAGGCGAAGTCCTTGACGTGCATATTGAGCACGTGCGGGGCGACGGCGTCGATGACCGCGGTCGGCGCTTCGAGTGCGGCGACTGTATTGGCGGGGTCGCTGCAGATGCCTAGCCGGGGGTCGTCGATGCGGCGAATCACCTCGAGCACGTCCGCGGTCGGTACCTGCTCATACGTCTCGATGGCTATTCGCACATCTGCCTCGTTGAACTCCGGCAGAACGTCGGCAAGAACTGACGTGGCCTCGTCGATGTCCGGCGTATGGTCGGGTACCGCGAACATCGTGCGCAGCAGAGGCGCCTCCAGTAGCTCGGCAATGTGCAGGAACCGGCGCAGGTGCTCCGGTCGAATGCCCTTTGTGCCGAGTTCCAGGCTGATACCGAGCGAATCGGCGAGGTTACGGATCTCGGCAAGTTCCGGGTCGGTCATTGCCTCGATCGGCTGGTAGTCGCAGATCTGGAAGACATCAATGCCCAGCTCCCGGGTCTTCTCCAGTGCCTGCGGCAAGGTTAACGGCGCCGACATCCGATCGGACATCTGCCAGAAGAATGCGTAGCTGCTCAGACCGATCGCACTCATCGTGATCCCGCAGACGACTGCACGTCCGCAGACGATGTCGCATCCTCGGCGACCCGGCCGCGCCGGGAAAGTACTGTCATCAGCAGCGCCGACAGCAGCATGAACCCGCCGACAACGAACATCGGCACGATGTATGCACCGGTCAGGTCCTTCAGTGCGCCGGTGACGTATCCAGCCGCGAATCCGGCGACATTGCCAACCGTGTTGATCAGCGCGATGCCGGCGGCGGCCGCGGCACCGGTGAGGAACCTGGTTGGTATGGTCCAGAAGTTGGGCAAGGCGGCGAATATCGCGCATGCGGTCACTGTGATCACGGCCACGGTTGCCGCAGGACTGTTCATGAACAATGCGACCGGTATGCTCAGGCCGCCGACGATCGCAGGCACCACGATGTGCCAAGTCCTGACCCCGCGCCGGGTGGCGTCCCTGGACCAGAAGTACAGCACGAACGCGGCAGGCAGATAAGGAATGGCCGTGATCAGCCCCTTCTGGAAGACATTGAAGGACGTGCCGAATTGCGATTCGAAGCCTTCGATGATGGTGGGCAGGAAGAATCCCAGCGCGTAAAGACCGTAGATGAAGCCGAAGTAGATCAGGGCCAGCATCCACACCCGTCCGTTGGCAAGTGCCTTCAGTGCGCCACCGTGCGTGTTCGAGGCTTTCGCTGCCGACTCCTTTTCCAGTGCGGCGGTGAGCCAGGTCTTTTCGTCCGCGGTCAGCCACTTGGCGTCGGCCGGGCGGTCGGCAAGGTAGAACCACGCCACGATGCCGATGACGATCGCCGGGATTGCGACGCCGAAGTACATGAAGCGCCAGCCCTCCAGGCCGAAGAAGACGCCGTGCTGCTCGATTAGCAAACCGGCCAGCGGAGCGCCGATCACGGTAGTGAGCGGCTGGGCCAGATAGAAGAGGGCAAGTACCCTGCTGCGGTGTTTGGCCGGCACCCACAGGCTGAGGAACAGGATGGCGCCCGGGAAGAATCCGGCTTCGGCCACGCCGAGCAGGAAACGCAGGATGTAGAGGCCCTCGGAGTTCTGCACCCAGGTGAAGAGCAGGGAGACGATTCCCCAGGACACCATGATGCGGGCCAGCCAGCGGCGGGCGCCGAACCTGTGCAGGGCGACGTTACTGGGCACTTCCAGCAGGATGTACCCGATGAAGAACACGCCGGAGGCGAAGCCGAATTGCGCCGCGGTTAGGCCGAGATCCTGGTTCATTCCGTTCGGGGCGGCGAACGAGATCGCCGTCCGATCCAGGTAATTGATGAAGAACATCAGGGCGACGAACGGCACTAGCCGGATCGCCACCTTTTTGATTGCCGATCTTTCGACCGCTGACTGTGTGGTGTCCACGTTGACTCCCTCAGATTTGGCTGAGCCACCCACCATGTACGCGTCGATAGCGGCGGATGCCCGTTCTGTTCGCTGCGGCGTCGTCGAGTCGATCCGGCGAGCTACCTGGGCACAAACATAAGCCTGATTCAGCAATTGGTCAACCGGTTGACTGAAATAAGGGTCTTTGGCAGGCCGCAAGTTGGTACTGTTATCCGGTGACCATGAGGACTCCGGATGTCGCCGCCGCGCGGATCAGTGCTGCCCTCGGCACGGTGCAGAGCGGTTCGGCTGTGTCCGAGGTAGCCGAGCGGCTGATGGCGTATTTCACCAGCGGCGACGTTGCGCCCGGGACGCGCCTGCCGTCTGAGCGACAGCTGTCCGCCTCGCTGGGCGTTGGCCGCTCCGCCGTGCGGGAGGCGCTCGCCGCGTTGGAGATCCTCGGTATCGTGATTGTTCGTCCGGGATCGGGCACCTATCTTCGCGATGGCGTCTCTGAACTGCTACCGCGCACGCTGAGCTGGGGTTTGATGCTCGGCGAGCCGCGGACCCGGGAGCTGGTCGAACTGCGCAGCGGGCTCGAGGTGCAAGCCGTCGAACTCGCCGCGACCCGGATTACCGACGAGTCGCTTGTGACGCTCTCCGACTGCCTGGACTCGATGGCCCACAGTGGGCGTGATTTTTCCGCGTTCGTCGAGGCTGATTCCTTGTTTCATCGCGAGATCGCGGTCAGTTCCGGCAATCAGGTGCTACAGGAGCTACTGCAGAGCATCCGCTCCTTGCTGCGAATCTGGGTGGACCGCGCGCTGCAGGACAGCGGACATGCAGAGATCGCGGTGCAGGAGCACGCCAAGGTGCTCGAAGCGCTGAAGGAGCGGGACCCGGACGCTGCTGCCGCGGCAATGACGAAGCACATGGCGTCTGCGTCCAAGCGGCTGCTGGCGGACTTCGACGCCACGACCTAGAGCGTTTTTGCTGGCGGACTTCGACGCCACGACCTAGAGCGTGTTTTTGCTGGCGGACCAGCCTGATTTCAGCAGCGATGTCAGAGCAGTGACGTAGGGTACCGGCATGCATATCATTCTGGTTCCTGGTTTCTGGTTGGACGGTTCATCGTGGTCGGAAGTCACTCCGCCACTCGTTGCGGCGGGACATCAAGTCCATCCACTCACACTGCCCGGATTGGAGGCGGCGGACGCTTCCCGAGCCGGCATCGGGCTACGGGAGCACATCGACGCTGTGGTTTCGGCGATTGACGCAATCGATGACCGGGTGGTCCTGGTTGGTCATTCCGGTGGTGGTGGCATCATCCATGGCGCCGTCGACGCTCGCCCCGACCGGGTGATCCGCGCCGTGTATGTGGACAGCGGGCCGCTGGGTGAGGGTGGCGTGATCAATGATGAGCTTCCCGCCGACGGCGATGACGTTCCGCTGCCGCCGTGGGAGCAGTTTGAGGACGCCGATCTTACCGATCTCACCGAGGAGTTGCGGGCGGCATTCCGGGCGCGCGCCGTGCCGGAGCCGCGGGGAGTGGCGTATGACCAGCAGCACCTGAGCGACGAGCGCCGCTACGGCGTCCCCGCGACGGTGATTGCATGCGAGTTCCCGTCCGCACAGCTGCACGAGTGGATCGAGGCCGGTCATCCCTTTGTCGCCGAACTCGGCCGGATCAAGGATGTCGAGTACGTCGACCTGCCCACCGGTCATTGGCCGCAGTTCACCAGGCCGGCCGAACTCGGCGCGGCGATACTTGCCGCCGTCGATCGCACGGCCGGCTAGTCAGGGCGGCGTGAGGCGCGGCGCAGGGCGGCATGCGACCATGACGTCAGCCTAGGTACGACGGTTCGGCGGCGGCATCTCATTATTTTTCTGCCCGCCACCTGACCAGGGCCGAACTGGTATACACGATAGGGATGTCTACTTTCTCCGCTGAATCCAGTCATGCCCGCTCCAATCCAGTCGCCGAGCCTCGCGCCATCCGCGTGCTGCGCCACGTCTGGATCCCGCTCTCCGACGGGACCCGGCTCTCGGCCAGGATCTGGCTGCCTCAGGACGCCGAGGAACACCCGGTCCCCGCCGTCCTCGAGTACATTCCGTACCGGAAAAATGACATGACCGCCGGCCGGGACAACACAATCCACCCGGTCTTTGCCCAGGCTGGCTACGCCGCGATCCGGGTGGACATGCGCGGCTGCGGCGACTCCGACGGCACGATGGCCGACGAGTACGCGCAATCAGAGCTGGACGACGGCCTGGAGATCCTGAGCTGGATCGCAGGCCAGAGCTGGAGCGACGGCGGCGTCGGCATCATCGGTAAATCCTGGGGCGGATTCAACGGGCTGCAGATCGCCGCGCTCCGGCCGCCGGAGCTCAGGGCGATCATCACGATCTGCTCCACCGACGACCGCTACGCCGACGACGTTCACTTCAATGGCGGCGTCATCATCGGTTCAGAAATGCTCTCCTGGGCGTCGACGATGTTTGCATACAACGCGCGGCCGGCCGACCCCCGCATCGTCGGCGAGTCCTGGCGCGAGCAGTGGCATCGGCGGATGAACGAGCCGCCATACATCGATACCTGGCTGCAGCACCAGCGGCGTGACGACTACTGGAAGCACGCCTCGGTTTGTGAAGACTATTCCGCGATCGAAGTGCCGGTGCTCGCAGTCGGTGGCCTGTACGACGAATACCGCACCACGCTGTTCCGGTTGCTCGACAACCTGAACGCCCCGACCCAGGCGCTGCTCGGTCCCTGGGCCCACAACTATCCGCACCAGGGAAATCCTGGCCCCGCCATTGACTTCCTACCAGAGGCCGTCCGCTGGTGGGACCGCTGGATGAAGGGCATCGACAACGGCGTAGCCGAACAGCCTCGGCTGCGCGCCTTCATCCCGAACAGCGCCCGACCGGGCAAGGATATCGCCGAGCGCCCCGGGCGTTGGATCGCCGAGCAGCAGTGGCCGAGCAACAACATCGCGGATGCGCGGTTCTCACTGTCCGAGGCCACGCGTAACGGTTCACCGACAATGTCCAGTACCGAATCAATTGGCTCGGCCGCGGGCAGCTGGCTGCAGTTCGGTGAGGTCGCCGGGCAGCAGACCGACCAGCGGGAAGACGACGCGGAGTCGTTTACCGCGACCTGGCCAGAGCTGGAGTCCCCGCTGGAGTTCGTTGGCACACCCGCCGTGAACCTCACCCTGCGTTCGGACACGCCACGCGGTCTGGTCGCCGTCCGGCTATGCGACGTCGGACCGGACGGAACCTCCCGGCTGGTCACCGCCGGGATGTTCAACCTGACCCACGCCGAAAGCCACGAGCACCCGGAACCGCTGGAGCCCGGCTCCCGATTCGCCGTCCGGATACCGCTGCTGGCCAGCGGTCACCGCTTCCTCGAAGGACACCGTGTCCGGGTATCGATCTCGGCGAGCTACTGGCCCTGGGCGTGGCCGACGCCCGAAGAAACCAAGGTCACCCTGGACCTTGCCGTAGACGACGGACTGCTGCTGCCGGTGCGGCAGAATAGCGATGACTCCTACACCCAGGACGAGTTCCGCGCACCCACGCCGCCCCCGCCCAACCCGATCCAGGTCGACGGCGTTCCGATGACCCGGACACTTGCGACGAACCTGGTCACCGGCGAGACCGACCTGGTGCTGAACAACGAAGCACGTCAGCACGACAGCCAGGACGGCTTGGTCTACTACACCTGGGATCAGGACCGGTACCTGCGCACCGCCGGCGATCCGCTGTCCGCGGTGGCTGAATGCCGCCGGGTCGAACACTTCAGCCGGCCAGCCGTGCCCGGGGCTCCGACCCCGAACGCGCCGTCGGAGATCAGCCAGGCGGAAGCATCGGCAGGGTGGGACGCCAAGCTGTGCACGTTCAGCAGGATGACCGGCGACAAGGACTTTTTCTTTATCACGAACGAACTGGTGGCTTACGAAGGCGACCAGCAGGTGTTCTCGCGCAGCTGGTCGACGACGATCCCGCGGGACCTGAACTAATCGAAACGGAGACTCAATGCGGGAATTTTCTAGGCGCGCACTTCTGCGATCCGGAGCGCTCGCGACGGCGTCACTCGCCCTCGCTGGCTGCGCCGGTCAGGACAAACCTGGCCCGAGCGACGCGATAACCGTCGGCTCCAAGGGCTTTGCCGAATCCTGGATCACCGGTGAGCTCTACGCTCAGGCGCTGCGAGCCCTGGGCTTGCAGGTGACCCTGAAAACCAACGTCGGATCCAGCGAGATCATCGATCAGGCGCTGACCTCCGGACAGATCGACCTTTACCCGGAGTACACCGGCGTGATCGTGATGTCCCTGGCCGGGCGGGAAGAGCTGCTGGCCACCGGCGCGGAAACCTACCAGGTGGCCAAGGAGTTCGAGGCCTCGCGCGGAGTCACCCTGCTCGAAGCCACGCCATTCGAGAACAAGAACGCGATCGCGGTCACTAAGGCCTTCGCCGACGAGCACGGACTGAAGACGATCGACGATCTCAGGGGCATCGGAGACTTCGTCTACTCGACCTATCCCGACAACGTGTCCGGCGGTCAGGGTTACGAGGCGATCGTGCGCGAGTACCGGCTGCCGAACATGAAGCTGAAGACGCTCAGCATCGGCCTGAACTACCAGGCGATCGAGCGCGGGGAGATCCAGGCCGCCGACGTCTTCACAACCGATCCGCAGCTGTTGCGCTCAGACCTGGTGGTGTTGGAGGACACGCTGAACCTGTTCGGCTTCCAGAACGTGGCACCGGCGATCCGCAGCGACGTGCTGGAACGGCATGGTTCGGAAGTGTCCGACGTGCTGAACCGGATCAGTGAACTGCTGACCCTGGAAGCGATCCAGACCATGAACGCGGCATCGGCTGTCAATCGGCTGGACCCGTCCCAGGTAGCGAAGATGTTCCTCGACGCCAACGACCTCCTTTAGAAAGGGTCATCATGACTGAACAATCGAATGACCTGCGTACAGCTTCGTCGATTATTTTCGACCAGGCCACCAAGCTCTACCCGGGCCAGGCGCAACCGGCGCTCGATGCGCTGAACCTGATTGTCGACGCCGGAGAACTGGTCTGCCTGGTCGGGCCGTCCGGAGGTGGCAAGACCACGGCGCTGATGCTGGTCAACCGGCTGGTCGAGCTGAGCTCGGGCGACATCCGGCTGGGCGACAAGAGCATTGGCTCCCTGGATGCGATCGCGCTGCGCCGCGAGATCGGTTACGTCATCCAGCAGACCGGTCTGTTCCCGCATATGACCATCGCGGAAAACATCGGTCTCGTGCCGCAGATCCTCGGCTGGGACAAGAACAAGATCCGTAACCGGGTGCACGAACTGCTGGAGCTGGTCGGCCTGACGCCGACCGCCGACATCGCCAAGCGCTACCCGGGCCAGCTGTCCGGCGGCCAGCAGCAGCGGGTCGGCATTGCCCGGGCGCTTGCCGCCAACCCGCCGGTGATGCTGATGGATGAACCATTCGGCGCCCTGGACCCGATTACCCGCACGCACGTGCAGGACGAGTTCTTGGCCCTGCATCACGAGATCGGCAAGACGACGCTGTTCGTCACGCACGATATCGACGAGGCGATCAAGATGAGCGGCCGGATCGCGATCCTCAAGCCGGGTGGAAAACTCGCGCAGTACGACACCCCGGACGCTATCTTGTCCCGGCCGGCCGACGACTTCGTGGAGAAATTCGTCGGAGCCGATCGCGGGCTGAAACGACTGTCGCTGATTCAGGTCGGGTCGATGCTCGCCGATTCAGCATCCGCAACCGGGCAGGCATCCGCAACCGGGCAGAGCGACCCCGGCCTGGCGGGCTGGCCGCGGATCCAGCATGACGCCAGCGCCCGGACGGCGCTATCGCTGCTGCTCGCGGCGGAGACCGACGGCGTGGTGGTGACCGATGGCGGTGATTCGGCTATCGGTGCCGTGACGCTGAAGGATTTGACCTCTATCGCGGGGTCGACGGTATGAGCGCCGCTGCCTTGAGCGCGGCATCGGCTGCGTCTGGCCTGTTATCGGCGCCGGCTGCCGTAACCGCGGCGTCGCCGGTGATTCCGGATTACGGCGATGCCAGCCAGTGCGTGCAGAACAACGGGCTGTTCTGCGGTGACTGGTTCGTGCAGCAATGGCCGGTGATTTTCGCGCCGGCCCTGCTGAGCCACATCATGATGACCCTGATTGCGGTCGTGATCGGGTTCATCATTGCGTTCGCCGCCGCGCTGTACGCGCATCGGATGCAGTGGTTCGCCGGGCCATTCGGCGCGGTGTCGGCGTTCCTGTACACGCTGCCTCCGCTGGCGCTGTTCCAGTTGCTGGTGCCGATCACCGGACTGACGCTATTGACGGTGGAAATCGCCCTCGTCGCTTTCACCCTGATGATCCTGTTTCGAGCCACGATCGCCGGGCTGAACAATGTCTCGCCCGACGTCCGGCGAGCGGGGGTGGGCATGGGGCTGACCCGGGGACAGATTCTGCGCCGGATCGAGCTACCGCTCGCGATTCCGTCGATCATCTCCGGGTTGCGGATTGCAACCGTGCTCACGGTCAGCATCGCGACCATCGCCGCCTTTGTGATCGACACCGGTCTGGGATCGCCGATCCTGAAGGCGATCTCGTCGCCGTTCAACACGCAGTTTATTGGCGCCGGCGCACTCGCGGTGCTACTGGCGTTTGCCTTCGACGGCGTTCTGGCCCTGCTCGGCCGGCTGCTGTCACCATGGACGAAAGCGAGGGCATGATCGTGGTATTTCTCGATTCGTTTGTTTTCATGGGTAGCCACTTCGGCTTGCTGCTGGAGAAGACCGGTTCCCATCTGTGGTTGAGTTTCGTGGCCATGGTCGTTTCGATGCTGATCGCGATTCCGATCGGACTATGGCTGGGCCACATTCACAAGGGTGAGTTCCTCGCGGTGAGCGTGTCCAATATCGGCCGCGCGCTGCCCAGCCTGGCATTGATCGCGATTCTGATCGGCATCGTCGGCATCGGGTTCTCGAACGTGCTGATCGCACTGGTGCTGCTCGCCGCGCCGCCGATTCTGACGAACACGTTCGTCGCGGTGAATTCGGTCGACCGGGACATCACCCGGGCCGGCCGAGGGATGGGTTTGCATCCGCTGCAGATCCTGACCCGGGTGGAGCTGCCACTGGCGTTGCCGATCATCTTCAGTGGCCTGCGCACCGCGGCCGTTCTGGTGGTCAGCAGCGCGACGCTGGCAACCGTCGCAGGTGGCGGCGGGCTCGGCGACATCATCCTGAACCAGGTCGCCTATGGGCTGGAGGGCGTGATCGCCGGAGCGCTCTGGGTCGCTGCGCTGGCGATCCTGACCGATCAGTTCTTTGCTGTGCTGCTGCACCTGCTGACCCCGAAGGCGCTGCGCGGATCCAAGCGGGAAGACGAAGAGCGGGCGCGGGTGAACGTCGCGGAGGTGTAGGGGCGGGAGTCTGGCACCTACGTCAAACGAGGTTGGGCCGCCGGGCCCATCGATCTGGGTGGATGACGAGCGACTACGATACGCAGCAGGGCAGCCTTAGTGGATGTCCTCCACGCCTTGAATTTCATCTAAGTTCAAACTGTAGAAGGGACCCTTCTATTGCCTCGCTCTGAAAGGACGCCTTCAGATCCTCACGCCGACCGCGGAGATTGGGACCCTTCTGATTTGACTGGGTGCTCAGGGATCTACCGACTGGTGTATAGAGGATCGCCCGTGCGGGCGCTGCTCGAAGATCGGTGGAACGTTGGGGAAATCGTGATTGAGCAGACCATGCAGCAGCTTCGTCTCCAGTATACGGATATTAGTCACGTGCCCGGAGAGTGCCCCTCGATGTACAAGGTGATGCGACGCGAGTGGACGAAGCCGAATCAGTTCTTGACAGTTGTTCAGGTTCCGCTAGTATTCCCGGCGACGGAGCCACCGGCTGATTGCTTTGCTGCAGCCCGAAGGCGTGCTCGTTCGGCTGTTGCGCTTGTCGCGGCCTCCTTGGACGAGCGGATTGTCGACCGGTTTCTGGGAGAAGTTGCGACGGTCGAGCTTTCGACTGGCCAAGTTGTTGATATTGATGTGGCCATGGGAGTTCGAGATTTCGATACAACCCTAGAATCGGAAACGTCTCCTCGTGCTGTTCTGGAATCACTTGCCCAGATGAATTTGAGGGAGGACCCGGTGCTCGCAGCTGCCCTTCGCTGGTACCTTGCCGCTCTCGATCTCAGAGTGACCGCGGCTGGGTTCGTTCTCCTTTGCACGGCCTGCGAAGCCTTGGTGGATCCGCTGCCGAAGAAGAATAAGTCGTTCAACAGTAATGCACTTGAAAGAGCCCTTAATGGAACGGGTAGCAGCTTCAGCACGAGCGAGATCGCCACTGTGGTGAGAGCGCGCGCACGGCTAGTGCACCACGGCGAGGAAGATCACGAGGACCTGTTTCCAGCGTGGTACGCCCTCGAGGCAATTACCAGAACTTTGCTGATGCACCGATCTGAGGTCGAGCCAGGGTGGCCTGCACGAGTGCGGTTCGCATCCGATGGGTCTTACAAGGAGTACATCGCTAGGGACTACCAGTCTCCCCCGGTCAAGCTGCGTTTGAAGGCTCTGCTGAGTTGGGGACGGAGACGGCGTCGCTGATTCCCTGCGGCGCAGGACCACCGCTGAGTATCTGCTTCCGATTGGTACTGTAGCCCCCACCTCGTTAGTCTCCGCTGCTTCGGCCAGTCCCGAGCAGATGCGCCGTTCGACTATAAACGGAGACGATTCTGCCTGGGTCCTTCAGCCCAGCGCCGATGCCTGAGGCATGATTAGAGCCATGTCTGTCTTCTCCAGCGAGGCATCTTTTGGCGCCATTCTCGACATGCTCTACCACGGTTCGCTGGACGAACGAGACGAACGAGAAGAAGGAGGCAAGTTCGAACGCCTAATTCGCGTCTACCTGCAAACCGATCCGACCTATGCGGCCCAGTTCAACGACGTGTGGCTATGGGAGGACTTGCCCGGTCGGCACGGCAGGGGCGACACAGCATCGACATCGTCTTGCAGGAAGGCGGTACCGGCAATCTCACTGCGGTGCTCTTGTCCTCAACAAGAAGGGACGGAGCTAGAGATCCTCTCCGAGGAAGAGTTCCTCTTGGGGGAGGAAGGCGAGAATGGATGTACGACGAACTGTTATGCGTGAGCCGGCACCCGCGCGTCCGTTTACGTATACCCGATACCTGCTAGCGCGAATACAAACGTGACAACGCGCGTAAGAGACGGTTCTGCTCGGAAACTATCGTAGTCTGAAGGAGAGCGTTCATGAGGGAAGATATCGAGGAAGTTCTCAAAAACTGGGCGGAGTCGGCTAAACAGACTCCTATTAAAATGTCGACGCGACGATTCATTACTCACTGGGGAAGCCAGCGGCGAGGCGCGCAGGTGACTCAGCGAATTGGGGAAGATCTCAAATCTTACGGTCTCACCACGGACCCGTGGTTTGAATATGGTTGGATCGATGATGAGGTTTCGATCGTCATCGATGAGAGCGACGACGGTGAGAACGACCGGGTTGAAGGTCCTCATGAGTTCCAAGAGACCAATCGAATAGCATCAACCGTGGCTGGTGCGCTGCGAGTCGGGCAAGTTCCTTCCGCATCAGCTGACCTCGTTAGTATTACTCCAAGTTCCTCTCTGGCCGAAGCGCAATCTCTGATGATGCGACACGATTTTTCCCAGCTTCCTGTTTTATCGGGCGACAGGGATATTCGAGGGATGATTAGCTGGGAATCTCTCGCGCAGTTTCGAATGCATCGCGGAGCGACAATGGCGCTATCCGATTGCATTACGCCGGTTAGTACGGTGGAGCTAACGGACGACTTGTTACCGCTAGTTCCTCAGATCATCCGTGATGGGTATGTCCTTGTATTGGCGCGTAATCGAACTCTCTCTGGAATCGTTACAACAGCGGATTTGAGTGAAGCGTTCTCCAGTATGGCCGGCCCGTTCCTTCTCGTGGGTGAATGCGAACGCTACTTGCGGGTAGTCGTTGATCGGTACTTCGAAACGTCAGCCCTCGTAGCTGCCGCTCGACCTGGAAATGCCGACCGTACTGTGAAGTCGTCCGCAAACCTGACCTTCGGCGAGTTAGCTCGGCTATTTGAGCCAGTCGAGAGCTGGTCTCGATTTAACTGGGAGATTGATCGTTCGGTCTTCTTGGCTGCTCTTGAAGAGGCAAGAGTTTTGCGAAATGAAGTAATGCACTTTAGTACCGATGCTATCGATCAGTCGTCTCTATATGAACTGGCAAACCTGGTGAGGTGGCTGAAGATCCTCAGTCACTGAGCGGCCGCCTGGACTAGTGGCAAGCGAGTCTCAACCACTCGGTTATGCTCACGAATCAGGAAACCGGCGATAGTAGATGCTTAAGACAGCAACCTTGGTGGAGCCCCAATGCGTCTCATCGATGACCGTGTCATCATCTCGGCAAGCGACGTCGTCGATTCCGCGACGTGTGAGTTCGCGCTGCTGCGGAAACTCGATGGACTCCTAGGTCGTGCACCGAAGACAGAGACCGAGCCCGATGAGATGCTCGCGCGCACCGCAGAATTGGGTGCTGGGCACGAGCAGCGGGTGTTGTCCGCCTTCAGGGAGAAGTACGGCATTTGGTCGCCGGATCGAGCTGGCGGCGTCTACGAAGTCACCGGCGGTTCCGGTGGCGGCCTCGGCTATCTGCAGAAGCTGCACGATGAGACGTTGAGGGCGATCGAAATCGGGGCCGACGTCATCTACCAAGCGGCGTTCTTCGACGGCGAATTCAACGGACGTGCCGACTTCCTGGTCCGCGAAACAAACGCGGCCGGACATAGCCAGTACGCGGTCTACGACACCAAGCTCGCCCGGCACGCCAAGGTGCAGGCGCTGATCCAGCTTGCCGCCTATGCCGACCAGCTGCATCGCGCACGCATCCCAGTGGCTCCCCAAATGCACCTGCTGCTTGGCGACGGTTCGACGGCATCGTTCCCGGTGGCCGATATCGTTCCGGTCTACCACGAGCGCCGCCGAAACCTGCTGGCCGTTATCAAAGCGCATTGCCGGCAACCGGCCGTGACCTGGGGGGACGGTGACATTGCCGCGTGCGGCCGTTGTGCCACCTGTGAAGCGGAGGTGGAAAGGCACCGTGACCTGCTGTTGGTAGCGAACATGCGTGTCTCGCAGCGCAAGAAACTGATCAGGGCCGGCATCGGCACCATCGATGATTTCGCCGCCAGCCCGAATCCAGTCAGGGGAGTCGCAGCCTCGTTGTGGCACCAGGCCCGAATGCAGTGCGGCACGGCCGAAGCCGACGGCTCGATCGGTGGGGTGTCCTACTCGGTCCACGACGCCAACCGGCTGAAAATGATTCCGCCGACCAGCCCCGGCGACATCTTCTTCGACTTCGAAGGCGATCCACTCTGGACCGACGGAC
The DNA here is from genome assembly GCF_025787225.1 of Saxibacter everestensis. NCBI lineage: Bacteria > Bacillati > Actinomycetota > Actinomycetes > Micrococcales > Brevibacteriaceae > Saxibacter > Saxibacter everestensis. The sequence continues at coordinate 3,350,691 of NZ_CP090958.1, read as the reverse complement.
GCACGAATGACTGGGGTCTGGAGTACCTGTTCGGCGTGGTCGAACAACCCGACAAAGCCGGGGACAAGCCAATCTTCAAGCCGTTCTGGGCTCACGACCGCATCCAGGAAAAGCAGGCGCTGAAGGACTTCCTCGATTACGTCGTCGCGCGTCGGCAGGCGCACCCCGACATGCACATCTACCACTACGCGCCCTACGAGCGCACCGCGCTGCTGCGGCTGGCAGCCCGGCACAACTACGGGGAAGACATCATTGATGACCTGCTCCGCGGCAACGTGCTGGTCGACCTATATGCCGTGGTGCGAAAGACCCTGCGAATCTCTGGCAACTCCTACAGCATCAAGAAGCTCGAACCGCTCTACATGGGCGAGGACCTGCGCGATGCCGACGTCAAGGACGCCGCGGCATCAGTAGTCGCCTACGCCAACTACTGCCAGGAACGAGAAGCAGGGAACTCCCAGGCGGCAGAAACCCTGCTGCACGGCATCACCGAATACAACGAAGACGACTGCGTCTCCACGCTCCGCCTGCGCGATTGGCTGCTGAGCCTGGCAGACCAGAACGGCGTGCAGGTCGAGGCGCGCGGCTCACACACCATTGCTGGCGCGGAAAGCGAACTACCCGCAGGATCTGAAGAAGAGCCGGTGCATGATCTGGCTGACCGGCTGTTTGAGGCTGCCGGTGAACCGAGCGAACCCAGGACACCCGACCAGCAGGCAATTGCCTGCGTCGCGGCGGCAATCGACTTCTACAAGCGCGAGGCGAAGCCATTCTGGTGGGAGCACTTTAACCGGCTGAGCGCTCCGATCGATGAATGGGAACAGAACCGGGATGTTTTCGTCGTCTCGGAACCTTCCGCGCTGCTGGGCGGCTGGGAGAAGGAAACCCCGCGTAAGAATCCGTCTCGTCGGCTGAAACTGACCGGGACCTGGGCTGAAGGTTCCACCGTTACCGTGGGTAGCCCCGTTTGGGGGCTATATGATCCGGCGCCGGAAGGGTTGAAGGTTGGCTCGGATGCCGGAGTTGGCTGGGGACAAGGCTTCACCGTGGAGGCAATGGCGACCGACGCGCTCGGCCGCGACTTGCTGACGCTTCGCGAATCATTGCCGAAAGTCGTCGGAGAGTACTCTGACTTTCCGTTCGCGATCGTGCCCGGCGGGATCATCCAGACCAAGTGGCAGGAAGAGTCGGTTCGGCGCTTCGCCGAGTTGGTCGCTGCAAGCCTGTCAGACCTGCCGGCCGACTGCGCGTTGGACATTCTCCGACGCCAGCCGCCACAACTGCAGGATGCCGAGCCGCTGCCCGTCGTCGTCGGCGGGGACTACATCGCGGCGCTGACAAACGCCATCCGGCAACTCGACCGTTCCTACCTCGCTGTGCAGGGCCCACCCGGGACTGGAAAGACGTACACCGGGTCGCACGTGATCGCGGCGCTGGTCAGCGACGGCTGGCGGGTGGGCGTTGTCGGGCAGTCGCATGCTGTGGTCGACAACATGCTGCGCGGCGCGATTAAGGCAGGTGTCGACCCGGACCGGATCGGGAAGAAGTCCAAGGCGGGCGATGAGCGGCAGTCACCGTGGCGCGAGCTGTCCGCGAACGGCGATTGGGCCGACCTGCTCTCCGATGGCGGCTGCCTGATCGGCGGCACGGTCTGGGACTTCGTGAACCCGAACCGCTTCGACAGTGAAGTGCTGGATCTACTCGTCGTCGACGAGGCCGGTCAGTTTTCGCTTGCCAATACGATCGCCGTCTCGCGGGCCACGACTCGGCTGATGCTGCTCGGGGATCCGCAGCAGCTTCCGCAGGTCAGCCAGGGGCGCCACCCGGAACCGGTCAATGAGTCGGCGCTCGGCTGGCTGGCCGAGGGGCACGACACGCTGCCGCCGGAATACGGGTACTTCCTCGCCAACTCGTGGCGGATGCATCCGGCGCTATGCGCCCCGGTCTCCGACTATGCCTACGACGGGCGGCTCGAGTCCCAGGATGCGGCCACCCATCGGTATCTCGACGTAATCGAGCCGGGAATCCACCCTGTATTCGTGAATCATCTGGGCAACGCCACCTCGTCGGACGAAGAGGCGGTCGAGGTGGTCCGGCAAGCGACGGCTCTGTTGAACGGAAAGTGGACGTCGGATGCCGAGGCCGAACCGCGCCAGATGACGCAGCACGACGTGCTGGTGGTCGCCGCCTACAACGCCCAGGTCGGAGCCATCCGGCACGCCCTCGATGCTGCCGGTCTCGGCGAAATCCGGGTCGGCACCGTCGACAAGTTCCAGGGGCAGGAAGCGGCCGTGGTCATCGTCTCGATGGCGGCTTCCTCCGCCGACGAGGTGCCGCGCGGCATGGAGTTCCTGTTGTCCCGGAACCGGATCAACGTCGCGGTGTCTCGTGGGCAATGGGCGGCAATCATTGTGCGCTCGCCGGCGCTGACCGAGTACCTGCCCGCGACACCGCATGGGCTCGCGGAGCTGGGCGCGTTCATCGGGCTGTGCGGGGCTAGGCGAACCGTTCCCGGGCACGCTCGTCGGTAGTTCCGTTGAAGCTAAATCCGACCACACTACTGGGCCACATTGCCGGAATGACGGCATAGATTTCTGGGCCCGCGTTTGATCACGACGGCCAGTTCAGTTGGTGAAGATTCCTGAGATCTGTGTGAGACTGCCGATGAGGTGGTACTTGAGCCGCTCGAGTGCTTCGTCGACATTGAACTCGGCCAGGGCCTCGGCTATATGGGCATGCTCGTCGATGGCGTCGCAGGGCCGCCGACGGACAGCACCGAACATAGCGATCCCGATGCGAACTTGCCGATCATGCAAGGTGTTGTAGAGCTGAGCGAACTCGGTGTTTCCAGTCGCTTTGACGATAGTCCAATGGAATTCCTTGTCGATGCGGATCATATCGACGATACGGTTTGGATCCTCGTTGAGGACGGTTCGTTGCTCCTCCACGAGCCGGAGCAGTTCGTCGGTGACCATGATCCGCTCCGCACAGATCCTCTCGACCCCGTGGCCTTCCATTACGAGGCGTGTCTCCGCCTGCTCTCGAATATTGCGCAGCGTGATCTCTGGAACTACCGCTCCGCGGCGCGGCAGGATATCGAGGAGTTTCTCGCTGTGCAGACGGAAGAACGCTTCACGGACTGGGGTCCGGGACACGCCGGTGGCAGTGGCAACCTCGGACTCGGTGATGATGGCGCGTGGCGGGAGCTCAAGCGTCACAATGAGGTCCTTGAGATACCTGTACGCATGGTCCGCTGCTGTGACGGAGGGATCCCGAACGCCCGGTGGCAGCGTGGTCGACGTCGTCCAACCACCGAACCGGGCGCTCGCGGTGTCGTGAATTTGGTTCATCTACTCATTGTGGGGCACCGGGAGAAACCGTGAACCTGCGATTGATCAAACTCGGATTGGTCGCACGGACCTGAGCCACTCGTTCCGTCATGATCGTGGCCGTTGCAATCGCCATTGCCGATTCCCCGGCGTTGGCGACGACTACGCCCATCGGGTCGACGATCATGCTCTGTCCCGCACAGGACGGGCCTGTCTGCCCACAGCCGGCGAAGTAGACGGTGTTCTCGATCGCTCGGGCGCGGATGAGGGTTTCCCAGTGGAACTCCTTGGCGGGCCCCGCCACCCACGCGGCAGGAAGAGCAACGAGGTCGACACCACGATCTGCGACCCATCGAAATATTTCGGGAAAGCGGAGATCGTAACAGGTGAGGGCGCCGATCGTGACCCCGCCGATGGTGAAGACGAGCGGGGAGTCGATCTCGGCCGGGGTGACCTTGTCCGATTCCTTGTATCCGAAGGCGTCGTAGAGGTGGATCTTCCGGTACACCCCGTCGAGCTCGCCGCCGGGAGTGACATGTACGAGCGTGTTGAAGGGTCGGTCGGTGCCATTGTCCTCGGTAAAGCCGACGAGGACGTGGACGGAATGAGTCTTCGCCGCGTCCTTGACGGCGGTGACGAATCCACCGTCAAGCGGCTCGGCGTAGTGGACGTCAGGTGCTTCCTTGCCCGGGTCAGAGTACATCGCATTTTCGGGCAGGACGACTAGCTGCGAGTTAGCGCTCGCCTCACCAATGAGAGTCGTTGAGGCCTTGGTGTTCGCGGCGACGTCCCGACTCGCTTCGTATTGGGCAACGGCCACAGTTATAGCACTCATGCCACGGAGCTCCCTTCCTTGAAACGGGCGGCGGCACCGGACCATTCGGCCAGCGAGGTGCCATTCCTGATCTGGTCCTTGAGCGCGGGTTCGGCTTCTTCCTTCTCCTTAAGGATCGCGACGACCTCGTCGATCTCGTCCTCCTTGAGCACGGCGATGCCATCGGAATCGGCGAGGATCGCGTCGCCCGGCACGATCACGGTCCCGCCTACGGTGACGGGGACATTGATGCTGCCCTCGACGCCAAGGATTCGGGTTGTTCTAGCCGACACGCCGCACGAGTAAACAGGCAGACCGAGTTCACGGACTTCGTCGAAGTCGTTCATCGCGCCTGCGAGTACGACGCCTTCGGCCCCGCGGGTTCTCGAGGTAAAGGCGACCATTCCGCCGAAACTCGATCGATCATCTCCGGATTGCTCAACCACGAGGACGTCACCTGGGCGCAGGTAGTCGGCAGCCACATGGAGGGCGGTTGAATCAAGGTGGGGCAGACGGACGGTCACGGCCGTGCCTGCGAAGGAGATGGGGCGGAAGTTCGGCGTGAGGCCGAGGACGAAGCCATAGTCGCGGAGGTGGCCGAGCGTCGAGGTCTGGACCTCGAGAAGGGCGGCGCGCCGCTCAGCGCTGATCTGAGCGGGCATGGGATTGTCGGTGAACATCGGTGTCCTTTCGCAGGGGGTGAAGCCGGCGTCGTTGTCGGCGATTCCGACAACGATGTCGGTTCAAGAGAAACCGTGGATTGTGGTGCTTCAAGTGACCAGGCTTGCTGCACGAAACGGTGTGTACGTTCGGTATACACGTGATGTACACGGTAGCCGACCAGTTCATCATGGGGAAGAGGGAAACGGAAAAAAGCCCTTGCCCTCGCTCCACGCCTCTGTGTAGCATCGTCGCAACCAGGCATTGCTGGCATGAAGCGGAACCAGGATCACAGGCATCGGAGCCTGTCGAACCGAAGGAGTTCCGTCATGTCAACGAAGACACTTCTCGCCGCGGCTACGCTTGCGGCGTCCCTAACCGCTGTTGTCGGATGCAGCGGGCCAGATTCCGGGGCCGACGCGAACACCGAGGTCAATATCCTCGGTTATGCCGCACTGTTCGAAGACAAGTACACCGAAGCGGTCATCTCGAAATTCGAGTCCGAACACGAGGACATTACCGTCAACTTTGTCCCCGCGCAGAACAGCGCAGAAATGCTCGGAAAGCTTCGGAGTGAGAAGTCCAATCCCACGATCGACGTCGCGATCCTCGATACTTCGGTGGCCAATACTGGGGTCAGGGAAGGCGTGTTCTCCAAGATCACCGAGGAAGAAGTCCCTAATCTTGCCAATGTCGTGGACATGGGAAAGAACCCGGACGGTTACGGGCCAGCCGTCACGTTCGACAACCTCACTGTGCTGTACAACACGGAGAAGGTGAAGCAGGCTCCGACCGGAACCGAGGATCTGTGGAATGCCCCGAACAGCACGGTGGCCATACCAGCGCCGCCGGACATCCAAGGCATCGCGCTTACCGTGCTTACTGCGAACAACCTCGGCGACGACTACAAGAAAGACATCGGGCCTACGATCGAGAGACTCGGCCAGCTCGCTCCGAAGGTCAATACTTGGGACCCGCAGCCAGACGTCTACCAGACGGTGACCTCCGGCCAAGCCTCGTATGCGATCGGCTGGAACGCTCGTTCGCAGATCTTCAGCGACGAGTCCAACGGAGCATTGGGCGTCGTCCAGCCGGCTGATGGGATCGCCTTCCAAATCAACACGATCAATGCCGTGGAAGGGGCAACGAACCCTGATGCCGCGCGAGAGTTCATCGATTTCGCACTGTCGAAGGAAGCGCAGGAGTCATTCGCCTCGGCGATGTTCTACGCCCCGACCGTATCCAACGTCGAACTCCCTGCTGACGTGCAAGAGCGCGTCGCAAGCCCGCAGGACCCCAACATCGTCGACATCGACTGGGTCTGGATGGCCGACAAGCGCGACGCTTGGACCGACCAGTGGCGCCGGGGAGTGATCGGAGGATGAGTCAAACCATGAATGCCGATACAGCCCATCTCTCAATCCGCGGGCTGCGAAAAACCTATCCGAATACGGCCAACCCCGCAGTTGACGACGTCAACCTCGATGTCGACAAGGGCGACCTCGTTGCCCTCCTCGGGCCATCCGGCTGCGGAAAAACGACGACCCTACGGATGGTGGCAGGACTCCTCGCCCCCACCGCAGGACAGATCGTGGTCAACGGCAGGAACGTCGTCTCCACCCCCGTCCACAAACGCGGCATGGGAATGGTATTCCAGTCCTACGCGCTGTTTCCCCACATGAACATCGCCGAGAACGTCGCATTCGGGCTGCAGATGCGCAAGATGCCGAAAGCAGCGACCAAGAAAAAGGTCACCGAGACCCTCGACATGGTTCAACTCGGCCACCTGCGCGCACGGCGCCCCTCGGAACTCTCCGGCGGACAGCAACAACGCGTAGCCCTGGCCCGGGCGCTCGTCATCGAACCGACCCTGCTTCTCCTCGACGAACCGCTCTCCAACCTCGACGCGAAGCTGCGTGAGGCAATGCGGCACGAGATCAGAGCAATTCAGAAGCGATCCGGGACGACGACACTGTTCGTCACCCACGACCAGGACGAGGCCCTCGACATGGCCGATCGGATCGCAATCCTCAACAACGGGGTAATTGAGCAGTACGCCGCTCCCACCGAGGTCTACGATCGGCCAGCCACCCGGTTCGTCGCCCACTTTGTGGGAAAGGCGAACTTTCTCGACGTCACGGGGGCTACAGCGAGCGCGCCGGACCGCTACCGGGTGATGACCCCGAGCTTCGGGACGCTCGAGGTGCCCGGGGTGAGGGGGCTCGACCTGAGCAAGGCAAGCCTGGTCGTCCGCCCACACAGGATTGCGGCCGCCCGGGTCACCGAGACAACGGGAGACGATCTCCCGAACGGCATCGGTGAAGTCATTGAAACCAGCTACACCGGCAACGTGCAAAGCTACTCAGTGCAACTCACCGGCGGGCCCGTGATCCGGGTCGACCAGCTCACCGACTCCGTGCGTGGTCTGCGCCTAGGAGACTCTGCGCGGATCTCCTTCCACCCAGACGAGGCCTACCTCGTGGCGGACAGGTGAGGAGATGGCGATGACTATGACACGCGTAGGCGCCCCTGACCGACCCGAAGGATTCCGGCAGCGGGCGAAGTGGGAGCTCCTCGGTCTGCTATTGCCCGGCGTCCTCGGGCTACTCCTCGGATTCATCCTCCCCATTCTCGTGATGCTGCGAATGTCGCTGAACACGAACGCCGCAGGCGGGCAGCTAGTGAGTTCCTTCAGCCTGGCCTCGTACCAAGCCGCACTTGCCGATCCCTTCTACTGGCAGGTCATCGGGAACACGCTGTTACTGGGGTTGGGCTGCGGGCTGATGGCAACCGTCCTCTCCTACCCGCTCGCCCTGTTCCTCATCCGCACCACGTCGAAGTGGAAGGGCGTGCTCATCGCGCTCGCGATCGCGCCTCTGCTGACCTCGGCGGTGGCGAGAACCTACGGCTGGATCGCAATTCTCGGCGATCAAGGCGTCATCAACGACGCGCTCTTATCGATCGGGTTCATCGACACGCCGTGGCGCCTGAGTAACAATCTGTTGGGTACGACGATCGCTCTCGTGGAAATCCTCATGCCCTATTCGATTCTCGCTATGGTCTCCGGGTTCGGGCGGATCAACTCGTCGCTCGAGGACGCGGCCGGGTCGCTCGGGGCGTCGAAGCTCAAGACCTTCTTCCGGATCACTCTGCCGCTGTCCCTGCCGGGCGTGTTCACGGGGTTCCTTCTCGTGTTCGTGCTCGCAATCAGCTCTTTCGTCACACCGCGGCTGCTGGGCGGCGGACGCGTGTTCATTCTGGCGACCGAGGTGTACAACGAGGCGACGCAGACACTGAACTGGCCGCTCGCCTCGGCACTTTCCGTCATCCTGCTCGTGGTGTTCGGGGTACTCGTGGGGATATATCAGCGCGCCATTGCCAAGTTCGAGGACAGGTGAGACCCAGTGTTCAAAGTGTTAAACCGAACCGTCATCACGATCATTTATCTCTTCCTGCTCGCCCCGATTATCGCGGTGGTGCTCATCTCGTTCAATGGCTCGGCCAGGCTTTCGCTTGATCTCGGGGCGCCGTCCTTCCAGTGGTACGTGAGCATGCTGACCAATCAGGGGTTCATTGAAGGGGCAAAGGTCAGCTTCATCACCGCGGTGGCCGTAGCGAGCGTCGTCCTCGTCATCGGGGTGCCGATAGCGCTGGCGATAGCGCGATACGAGTTCAAGGGGAAAACGCTGATCTCAGGACTGTTCCTGTCCCCACTGCTCGTGCCTACGGTGGTTTTAGGGCTCGGGTTACTGCTCGTGTTCCAGCCAATCGGCTTAACGGGAACCTACCTGGGAATCGTCATCGCGCACTTCGGGATCACGGTGCCCTATGTCATCCGGACCACCCTCATGAGTCTGACAACTAGCGATGTCTCCTGCGAGGAGGCGGCGAAAGTTCACGGGGCGAATAGCTGGACGACGTTTCGGCGAATCACTCTGCCAATCATCTCCCCAGGGCTCATCGCTGGCGGAGTAATGGCCTTCATCATCTCCTTCGACGAGGCCGTCATCTCCCTCTTCGTTGCCGGCTCCGGCCGGACCACGCTACCGGTCGAGATGTTCCGTTATCTGCAATACCGGTCCGACCCGGGAGTCGCCGCGCTGTCCGTCATCCTGATCGCGATCTCCGTGGTTATCGTTATCGTGGTCGAGAGGGCCGTCGGATTGCGAAGGGTGATGAATAGTTGAGCGGGGTCGCGACGGCGGTCGTCGACGTGCAAATTGCCACTAATTGCACTTGGATGCGTCCGCTGGCGGGCTTGATGAAACGGGATGCTCAGCTTGAAGCATCGGCCAATAGAAGACGAGAAGCGACGCTAACGGCAGAAACCTACCGTTCGATCACCCGGTTGATGACGCGCGCCGCCTCCACGAGTTCGGCGCTATCAAGCGACAGCGGCGTCGGAGAGCCGACGACCTCAAGACCCTCGCGACTCCAGAATCCATACGTTGCCCAACGAGGATCGCGGTACGACCACCAGCTGATCCCGTCGTATCGGCCGGAATCGTACACGGCCCGCGCCCACCGCTGAGTCAAGGTGCGATCTTTGCTGACGACGGAGCTTGGCTGCAATCCCCAGTCGATCAGCGCGAACGGATCGTCCAAATTCAGTACCTCGGGTTCGCCTTCGTATTCAATCAGCGCGAGGGCGCTCCCGGCCGGGGTCGCGGGAGGTGGCTGCAGGACGGCCGGCGTCCACCGGGCGTAATTTCCTAGCCGCTCGGCGATCGCGGCATCTGGAGAATCGGCTGCGTAGAACGAGAGGTAGCTCCCCTCGGGGTCGTCGATTCGGCCGAATCCTTGCTCAGGCCAGACGTAAAGCGGGTGGCCATTGTCGGCAGCGGTGCGGGCGCTGGGGGAGAAGACACTTGCCCTCCAAAAACGCACCTATCCGTAGGCTTCCTGCTCATGGGCGCGAATCGCCTCAATCACTTGCTCACTGCCATGATTTCGGTAGACGTCGATCGGACGTGCGCCCAGTAGGGCGTTGGCGCCGCCCAACCAGAGTGACGCCTGCTCGGGCGTGAAAGCCGCTAGCAGGTGACCCACCAACCCCTCGAGATCCGCCAAAGCCCTTCTGTTGTTGGTATCGGGGCTACCCTCGCCACGAGCCCAACGACCGGGGCGATCTTTCGCAACTCCAAGAATGTCGGCGACCGCGTTGTTGCCCAGAGTCTCTATCAACCGGGTCACTGTTGCGGCTGGGCCGTAAGTGGCCGCGCCATGCTCCTTGATCGTGACCTTCTCGGCCGAAGGCCGTGAACTGCCGCGAGACGGAATCCGATGCCGCTGGGTCCGCGCCGTAACCGCGCCCTTCGGTGCGATGACGACACCATCACGCATCGGCAGCACGTAATCGTGGCCAAGCGATCGAACTATGACGGTACTTTCGACTGCTTCTCCGGCAGGAGTGTCTTCCGGAGAATCTCCGGAGGATCGGGACGCTGGAGTGGACATGTCCCAACAATAATTGTTGGGAAGGAGTATGTGCAATAGCGATCCAAGCGTCGTCGGCCCGAAGCCTAGCGCCGCAAAACCTCCGGCGATAGGTTGAGGTGATGGACTATCGCAGCCTCGGACGAACCGGAATGCACGTAAGCCCGCTCTGCCTGGGAGCGATGATGTTCGGGGCCTGGGGGGAGCCCGACCATGATGCCTCGGTCAGGATCATCCACCGGGCCCTCGACGCGGGGATCAACTTCATCGACACCGCGGACGTCTATTCACAGGGCGAGTCCGAAGAGATCGTCGGAAAGGCCCTCGCCGCCGGCCGCCGAGACGACGTCATTCTGGCGACGAAGTTTCACAGCCCGATGGACGTCGCGATGGGCGAAAGTGGCGGCGATCCCAACAAGCGTGGCAACTCCCGCCGCTGGATCATCCGGGAGGTCGAGAACAGCCTGCGGCGTCTCGGCACCGACTGGATCGATCTTTATCAGGTGCACCGCCCTGAGCGTGAGACCGAGGTCGAGGAGACCCTTTCGGCGCTGACCGACCTGCGGCAGCAAGGAAAGATCCGTGCGTTCGGCTCGTCGACCTACCCCGCCCACCAGATCGTCGAAGCACAGTGGACGGCCCAGCAACGCGGGCTCGGCCGCTTCGTCACCGAGCAACCGCCGTATTCGATTCTGGTCCGCGGTGCCGAAGCCGACGTGCTCCCCGTCGCCGAGCAGTATGGGATGGGCGTCATCCCATGGAGCCCGCTGGCTGGTGGCTGGCTCACCGGCCGTTACCGGAAGAGTCAGGAAGTGCCGGACAGCCATCGGGCCAAGCGAACCCCTTGGCGTTACGACATGTCCGCCCCCGGGAATCAGCGCAAGCTCGACGCCGCGGACGACCTCGCCCTGCTCGCCGAAGAGTCCGGGATCTCCCTGATCCACCTGGCCCTGGCATTTGTGATGCAGCACCCCGCGGTGACGGCGCCGATCATCGGGCCGCGCACCATGGAGCAGCTCGAGTCCCAGCTGGGCGTGGTCGACGTGACCCTCACGGCAGACATCCTTGACCGGATTGACGAGATCGTTCCGCCCGGGGTGACGCTGTCTGAAGGCGACAAGGGCTATGTAGCACCAGCATTGACGGACCCATTCCTCCGGCGTCGTCGAACGCCCTGATCGGCAGTCGAACGCCCTGCTAGAACGTAACGGTCCAGTTTGTTCCTAAGGGCCGCGTACATGGGAGGCGTCTGGAAGCACAAAGCGGACCGTTTCGCCTGCTAGCCGACCGTCGCCGAGGCAAGCAGCGCTGCGGCCACTTCCTCGGCCGCGCGCTCGCCGGAAGAAATTGCGCCATCGATATAGCCATTCCACTCGGTGGCTGTCTCGGTTCCGGCCCAATGGATCAGCCCCGCCGGTGTCCGCCAACCCGCTGTCCCGTGCTCGAACCAGGTTCCCGGTGCAGGGACTGCCGCGTATCCGCCGCCGGTCAGCTGGTCGGTCGGCCAAACCTTCTCGGCATAATCGACTACATCGGCGGCCGCTTCGCCGAAGACATGACGGAGTGTGTCGACGACGGCGGTGCGGCGGTCCTCCGGTTCCAGAGCGAGCCAATTGCGCAGCCGGTCGCCGTACACGAACGCAACCAGGACTCCCTGTTCGGCGTCCGGCGGTGAGTTATCGAAGACCACGCCGACCGGATGCTGGCCGTAGAGTGTGGCCTGGCCGGACAATCCGTCTGCGCGCCAGAAAGGCGTGGAATAGACGGCATGCACCTTCGCGACATCCCCCATCGGGCTGCGATGAATCCAGCGGTCGCGGGACATTGGCAAAGGCGGGTCGAACTCGAGTTTTGCGGTCGCCGGTGGCGGCGTCGCCAGCACGACCCGGTCGGTGTGCACCGATCCGTCGCGGGTGTGCACGATTGCGGTGTCGTCCCGGTGTTCGATGCCCAGCACCCTGGTGCCGAGACGCAGCCGGTCGCCGAGCGCCGCGGCGACCGCAAGCGCCGGATCCTGTGCCCCGCGGACGAACCGGCGCTCCTGCGCGCAGCCCTCTGTCTCCATCAGCTGCTCGTAGCTGCCTGCGCTGGCGATATAGAACAGCAGGTGAAACAGCGACAGGTCCCGCGGCTCACACGACCACACGCCCTGCACCGCGAGCGCCACCCGTCGTCGTGCGTCCCCTGAACCTACGGTGCGGTCCAGGAATGAATACACAGTCTCGCTATCCCACTTCTCAAGCTCCGGCGTGCTCGACGGATCGTCGAGCACGATCCGGCTCGAGAGATCGTTCAGTCGATCGATCGCCTCAAGATACTCCGCCATGCCGGCGCCCTGATCCGGCCCGATTCCCGTGTAGCGGCTCTTCGAGCCGTCCAGCCAGATATCGACGTGTTCGCCGACGTTCCAGGTCGGAAACGTTGGGCAATCGAACCTCTTGGCCCAGGCGTTGAGTCGCTGCTGCGTTGGTCCGACCCACTGCCCACCGTGGTCGACAACGATCGACGATCGTTGCTCGGACAGTACCCGGCCGCCGACCCGATCCGAGGCTTCGAGCAGGAGCACATCTATGCCTCGATCCTGAAGGCTCAAGGCCGCGGACAGGCCGGCGTACCCTGCTCCGACCACTACCGCGGGAACATGGCTGGGAAGTTCAGGACGTGGTTGCATGGGCCGATTGTTGCCGTAGATTGACTGGTCCGTCAAGTATCTATTCCCGTTCTCTCGGCTCAATCTCAGCTTCCAACAAGTGTTGGCAAACCCCTTGACAAGGTATGAGCTGCATCACACATAATCAATAACTAACGGGTCAGTCAACTATTGAGGTGAGGATCTGATGGACGCTGAGAGATTTGAGCGGGAGTTGGAGCGCAGGGTCGCGCTGCTCGAAGATGCCGACAGTGGGGAGGCCATCCTGCCGCCGCTTCCGGCTCGGGATCTGTGGCTTGCCGTCGCCGGCCTCGTCGTCATCTCGGTGTTCATGATCTGGTGGGGGTACCTCGGATGAGCGAGACGACACAGGGCCGGATCGACGAAGTCGCGGTCGATGCCTCGCTCAACGAACTACCACTGCTGCGCCGCGAACGGATCTGGGGTTTCTGGGACTATTCGTCGGTCAACGTTGGGCTGGCGATCGCAACCTGGGCCTTCCTGCAGGGCGGTGCGGTCGCCTACTACGTCGGAGTCAAGGCGGCGATCGCCAGCATCGTGATCGGCTATGGAATCAGCGTCCTGCTAGTTGCTTTGGCGCCGTGTATCGCTTCCGGCCGGTACGGCATCGAGCAGTTCGTCGGTCTGCGGAGCATCTTCGGCGCCAATGGCGCGCGAATCCTGATGATCTTCATGGCCGCACTGCTTGCCGCTGCCTGGTCCGCGGTGCTCGCCATCATGTGCGGACACGCGCTGGTGAACGTAAGCAACCAGTTGTTCAACACGAACATCAGCCTCAACAGCGTGGCCGTCAGCGTCGTTGCGCTCGCAGCCATCGTCGTCTCCTGGGTCATTCTGGCCCGCGGGCCCGTGTCGATCGAGTGGGTGAACAAGATCGTTGCCCCCGGCCTAGCGATTGTCACCGTCGGCATGCTGGTGCTTGTCTTCATGCACACCAGCTGGTCGGAGCTTGCCGCGATTGAGCCGCTCGCGCCGCCGGAGGACAAGCACCTGAACTTCATCCTGGCGATAGAGCTCAATATTGCGGGCGGCTTCGCCTGGTGGCCTAATATCGGCAACCTGTCCCGGCTGACCCGTTCGACCCGCTCGGCGTTTTGGCCGAACATGCTCGGCCTCTTTTTGGCCTCAGTTGTGGCGGCCATCGTCGGCGCTTTTGCTGCTCTGGCGCTGTCCTCGGACGACCCGACGGTCTGGATGGTGCCGCTCGGCGGCGCGGTTCTCGGCGTCATCGCCCTGGCCTTCGTCGGCTTCGCCAACCTCACCAGCATCGTGTCGCAGGGCTATTCCTCGATGATCGCGCTGAAAGGAGGCGGAGGTCGGCTGCTGCGGGCGGTCCCGTGGCCGGTCCTCGCGGCCTGCATCCTCGCGCCTGCCGCCGTCATCGTCTTCTTTCCGAGCGCGGTCTATGACAACTATTCCCGGTTCGTCTCATGGGGTGCGATCGTGGTGGCTCCGCTGTGCGCGGTCCAGATCGTTGACTTCTTCCTGTTGCGCCGCAGTCGCCTGCACCTGAGGGATCTCTATCACGAGGATCAAACATCGCGTTATCGGTTCTGGCGCGGTTACAACCCGTTCGCCCTCTTTTCGGTGGCCGCGGGCGCCGTCACCTATGCCTTGCTGCTCAATCCGGTCAGCTATGAACCGTCGTCCGCGTTCGAGTATCTGACCGCGTCGATGCCTGCATTCGTCGTCGCCGGGGTGCTGCATTACGTGCTCACCCGGGTATGCGTGCAACGGCTCGGCAAGGGCGGGTACTGATGCACGGCGATCGGGTCACCTTGACAGACCGGCTTGGTGGCGCCATTAGCGACACCGCCCGGCACGATGCCGTTAGCGACACCGCCGGCGACGCCGTCCGCTATGAAACGGACGGCCCGGTCGGACGATTGACCCTGAACAGGCCCGGACAGCGGAATTCGTTCACCGACGAACTGTTGCGCAGCTTGCTTCGCGCCGTGGAGCGGGCAGTCTCGGATGACACCGTGCGGGTGCTGCTGTTGACCGGCAGTGGCTCAGCCTTCAGTGTCGGCGGCGACCTCAATGAGTTCGCGGCCGGAAAGTTCAGGCCGGAGGGCGTCCCGATCACCGCCTCGGTCGAAAGGTTGCGCCGCTTCATGCATGCCTCGGAGCTACTTCGGCGAAGCGACAAGGTCACTATCGCCGCGGTCAATGGCGCCTGCGCCGGAGCCGGTTTCTCGATAGCCGCGGCGTGCGATATCCGGGTGGCATCCACGGATGCGGTGTTCCGGACGTCATTCCTCGATGCGGGCCTGTCTGGCGACTTCGGCGGAACCTGGTTGTTGACCAGGCTGCTCGGCGAAGCCCGGGCCAGGGAGCTTTACCTGCTAAACGACAAGATCACCGCCGAGCGAGCTCAGAACATCGGACTGGTTTCCTGGACCGAAGCGCCCGAACGGTTCGGTGTCAGGGTGTCCGTGCTGGCCGCGTCCCTGGCCGGAAAGGCTCCGATCGCCTTGCAGGCGATCAAAAGAAACTTCAACGACCTGCCGATCGACTTCGCCGACGCCTGCGATCTCGAAGCACGCCGTCAGATCGAGTGCGCATATACGGCCGACGCCGTCGAGGCGGCCCGGGCGTTCCTGCAGAAACGGCAGCCGGTGTATGTCGGCGGCTAGCAGCACCAGGACCCAAACCGAACAGCACCACACGAAAGTTGCCATGTTTTCAGCAAATCGAGGAATTTTGCATGTATCCGGATAGCCGAGCGCCGATAACTGGAGCTCAGCGTTCCGGTACACCACTCGGGGACTTAAGCGCATTCAGCGATCCAGCATCGGTCGCCATCGTCGGGGCCTCCGAGAATCAGGCGAAATGGGGCTACTGGCTGGCCAGCGGGGCGCTGACCGGCAGGCATCGCCGCACGGTTCACCTAGTCAACCGGCGTATCGACTCGCTTTTCGGTCAACGTTCATACCCGAGCCTCTCCCAGCTGCCGGACGTCCCCGAGCTGGTTGCGCTCTGCATACCGTCGACCGATATCGCCGACTGTGTGTCGGAAGCGCTGCCACTCGGCGTACGCGGATTCCTTGGCATTGCCTCGGATATTCCGAATGAGCCACAGCTGGCGGCAAGCATTAGGGCGCACGGCGCGCGGCTGGTCGGCGCCAACAGTCTGGGAATCTTCGACTCGTCCACGGAACTCCAACTGGCCTGGGGGCAGTTCACCCCCGGCCCGATGGCCATCGTCTCCCAGAGCGGGCAACTGGGGTCGGAGCTGGCGGTGCTGGGCGCTCGCAGCGGCATCGGTGTATCCAGGTTCGTTTCGATCGGGAATCAGACGGACGTCACCGCCGCCGAACTCCTGAGCGAGTTGGCCGAGCACGAGCCGACGCGCATCATCGCGCTCTACCTGGAGAGCTTCACCGATGGCGAACTCCTGTTCGAGACACTGCGGACCTTGCGTGCATTGGGCAAGCCGACGCTGTTGCTCACAGTGGGGGCCAGCGCCGCGAGCAGTCGACTGGCCCGCTCGCACACCGGCTCGTTGACCTCGGCGCTGGATGTGGTTGACGCGGCGTGCCGGGCCGCCGGGGTGTTGCGGGTAAGCACTCCTTCCGAGCTGATTGACGTTGCTCGTAGCTATCTGGCCGCACCATCGCTAGCCGGCTCCCGGATCGGGATCATCGCGGACAGCGGGGGACAGGCCGGCATCGCCGCCGACGTGGCCAGTGCCAAGGGGCTCGCCGTTCCGGCCTTCGACGATGCCGTGACCGCAGTCCTTGAAGATGTGCTGCCGCCAGGTGCATCCAGCAGCAACCCGGTCGATCTGGCCGGGGTCGGTGAACGCGACCTGTCCAACTACGTGACCGTGGTCGAACGGTTGCTCGGGTCCGACCAGATCGATGCAGCGCTGCTGACCGGATACTTCGGCCGGTACGGCACCGACAATCCTGACCTGGCAGAACATGAGGTCGACATCGCGAAACGGCTTGCGGCCGTGGCCGGCGCCGCGGGCAAGCCGCTGATCGTGCACAGCATGGCCGCCGACGCTACGCCGGCCGAGACGCTGTGGGCCGGCGGCGTCCCGTGCTTTGGCGCAGTTGAGAAAGCGCTGGCCGCGACGTCAGGGCTTGCCGGTCTGAACCGCAAGGCCCGCACGCCGGTAGCCATGTCGATTCCGGATTCGAACCCTGCGCTCCGGACCGGCTATTGGGCCGCCCGGGAGCTGCTGGCCGGAATCGGCGTGAGCTTTCCGCGGGGCTTCCCGGCCGCGACCGAGCAGCGAGTTGCCGAGCTGATATCCGACATCCGGGCGCCGTTCGTGCTTAAAGCCGGCTGGCTCGAGCACAAGAGCGAGGCGGGCGGAGTCGCGGTCGGCATCGAGGATCGCGTCCGCCTGGTCGAACTGTTCCAGGGTATGCGGGGCCGGCTCGGCGATGGCGAATACGTGATTGAGGAGCAGGAAACCAGTGATTCGGGAGTTGAAATCCTGGTCGGTGCCCGACGTGAAGCCGGGCTGGGTCCGATCATCGTGGTGGGCGCTGGCGGAACGGACGCCGAGGTGCACCGCGACGTGACCATCGAACTGGCTCCGGTGTCCGCCGACACGGCACTGGAGATGATCGATCGGCTGCGTTGTTCTGCGTTACTGGCCGGATGGCGCGGAAGACCCGGGGTCAACACGGCCGCGCTTGCGACGCTGATTTCAAAAGTTTCCCAGCTGATTGCCGCGCGTCCCGATATCGCCGAGATCGAACTCAACCCGGTACTGGTCACGCCCCACGCGGCGGTCGCCGTCGACGCGCTAATCGTCCCGGGCGGAGAACTAGCGCCCGACACAGTTCCGGTCGGAGCAGCCGCCCGGCAACCGGAATATTCGAGACCTGCCCACGAACACAACGAAGGAATAATGCAATGACCATTCTCGACACTTCAACTGAATTTGACGGTCAGGTCGCACTTGTCACCGGCGGCGGCTCTGGCATCGGACGCGCCATCGCGGTCCGCTGGGCGGCTGCAGGCGGCACAGTAGCGGTGATGGGCCGTCGGTCGGAACCACTCCAGGAAACCGTTCGGCTGGCCGAAGAGGTTGGCGGTGCCGCCGAGGCTATCCAGTGTGATGTCCGCGATGCCGACGCAGTCGACGCCGCCATCGACGGACTGGCCGAACGCCACGGCAGGCTGGACGCACTGGTGAACAACGCCGCCGGAAACTTCGTCACCCCGAGCGAGAACCTGTCGCCGAACGGTTGGAAAGCGGTGGTCGATATCGTGCTGAACGGCAGCTTCTACTGCACGAGAGCCGCGTCCCGGCACATGTTGCCGGCCGGCCGCGGGTCGGTGCTCAACGTCATCGCCACCTATGCCTGGCATGGGCACCCTGGGACGGTGCACAGCGCCGCCGCCAAGGGAGGCGTTGTCGCGATGGCCCGGACACTGGCGTCTGAGTGGGGAGCCCGCGGCGTCCGGGTTAACTGCATCGCCCCCGGCCCGACCGAGACCGAAGGCGCCGGTCAGGCTCTGTGGCCCAACGACGAGGCCCGCGCCCGGGTGCTGTCCAGCGTGCCGGCCGACCGCTTCACCACGCCGGACGAGGTCGCCGAATCGGCGGCATTCCTGCTCGGAGACCGCGCGGCGTACATCACCGGCGAGGTGCTGGTTGCTGATGGCGGGCAGTGGCTGGGTAAGGCCGTATACACGAATCCCTAAAAGATCACAGACTTACCGCTCATCACTTTGGAGGTTGCACCATGACTATTACCACCGCCGCTCACTCGCAGGCATTGACCAGTGAACAGGAGCAGATCGTTGCGCTTTGCCGGGATTTCGCAACGAGGGAGATCCGTCCCCGCGGTCGCGAGGTCGACGAGAACGATGTCGTCTGCCCGGTCGACATCTTCCAAAAGGCCAGCGAGGTCGGCATCACCGATTTCATGATTCCGGAGGAGTTCGGCGGCGGCGGGATGACGGATGTCGTCACCCAGTGCCTGGTCCAGGAAGAGCTGTGCTGGGGAGATCCCGGGATTGGCAACCTGGTGTGTTCGAACGGTTTCTTCGCCGACCCGATCATGGTGCTCGGCAACGACGAGCAAAAGCGCCGCTGGCTGACGCCGCTGACCGGGCCCGGTGCCCCGTTGACTGCACTGGCGACGACCGAACCAGGCGCCGGATCCGATGCCGCATCGATCGTCACCACCGCCCGGAAGGTCGACGGCGGGTATGAGATCAGCGGCCAGAAGACGTGGATCGGCAACGCCGGTCTGGCCGAGTTCTACGTCGTCTTCGCGAAGACCGATCGGAGCAAGCGCTCCGGCGGAGTCTCGGCTTTTCTGATCGGCAAAGATGCGCCCGGCATGACATTCGGCGAACCGATGAAGAAGATGGGGCAGCGCGCCATCGTTAACCGGGAAATCTACTTCGACAAGGTGTTTGTGCCGGAGTCCGACCGGCTGGGTACGGAAGGCCAGGGGTTCTACGGACTGATGGGCACGTTCGACATCTCCCGAGTCGTGCTCGGCGCGGCGGCGGTGGGCGCGGCACGAGCGGCCTATGAGTATGCACTGGACTATGCCAAGGTCCGCGAGCAGTTCGGTGTGCCGATCATCGAGCATCAGGCGGTCGCGTTCCGGCTTGCCGAGATGGCGACCCGGATCGAGTCGGCCCGGCTGCTGGTGTTCCACGCGGCTCGCGCCATCGACGCGGGGGAAGATGCCCGCAAGCTGGCCGCGATGGCGAAACTAACGGCATCCGAGACCGCCATGTTCGTCACCCACGCCGCTGTGCAGACGCTCGGCGGCTGGGGATACTCCCGTGAGTACCCGGTGGAGAAGTGGATGCGCGACGCCAAGCTGGAGGAGATTGAGGAGGGCACCTCCGACATCATGAAGCTCATCATTTCCCGCAACCTCGGTTGAGGGCCTGTCACTGGCGGTGCCCTCCGCGCGGCGGCCGGCGGTTCTTGCGGCAGCATTCACCCGGCCGGTTAGTTAATAATTGGCTTGAGCGTGAGATCGTTTCCCGGAAACACCGGGAGTCCACGCCGAGGAGAGTCGATGCCACGCCCGAACGTTGAAGCCGAACGCCGCGAGCAGATCCTCAGCGCGGCGTGCGTCGTACTCGCCGAGGTGGGACTGCAGAACTTGCGCCTGGCGCAGGTCGCCAAGGCCGCCGGGGTGAGTTCAGGAACGATTCACTACTACTTCGAGACCAAGCAGGACGTGGTCAGCGCGGCGTTCGAGTTCAATATGAGCAATTCGCTCGAACGCCGGCAATCGATCCTGGCCTCCGAGCAGAACCCGCTGGAGATGCTGCAGGAGCTGGTGGAGTCGTATCTTCCAGCTGATTCCCGCTCGCTTCAGGCATGGCGGGTGTGGGCCGAGCTGTGGGCGGAAGGCATGCGCCTGGATCCCCTGCAAGAGGTTAACGAGCGGCTGTACGGGCAGTGGCGCGATATCGTGACGGACGTGCTGCGCGCAGGTCAGCGCCAGGGCCTGGTGAAAGAGGGGGATCCGGTTCGATTCGCCAACATGCTGGTGGGCATGGTGGATGGGCTCGCGATGCAAGTGCTGCTGCACTCACCGAATATGGACCTGAAAAACATGCGGGAGACCTGCAATGCGCTGATCGGGCTGTTCGCGGCTCGGTAGACGCAGGCTCGTGCGGATGTCGGGTTCTACCCACTCAGCCACCGGCCGCAGCGCCGGCTTGGCCGAACAGAGGCTCAGGGCCAGGCTCCATCCGCTGTAACTGCCAGGACAGGCAGACTGTCGCGACGGTCTTGCCTTCGATGCGGACCAGCGCGCTGACCGATCCGCCATCCGGCTTATCGCCAGCGAAGTCTGTGAAGCCCGCGGCGACCAGGTCTGTGGCGAAAGCGACCTTGCGGTGACCCTAGATCAGGATAGGTCGATCTGAATTTCCCGCTCCATGGTTTGCTTGACGAAGGACGCGAGCCCGAGGCGTTCGACGTCCCCGATCTTCAGAGCTCGTTGGATCAGGAACCCGTCGGCAACGGTCAGAATTCGCTGGGCAGACATCTCCGGGTCCACGCAACGAAAAATTCCGGCTTCGGCACCTCGTCGGAGGATCGAAGCCAAGGCGGCTACTCCCGAGTTCATCATTTCGTGTGCCGCGTCTCGAAGGCCGGCTCGTCGGCTCGCTGCGAGCCAAGCGCTGAGCCAGATCGCGAGAGCGGGGTCTCGGCACGGATCTATGCTGCGTTCGAAGAAGACGCGAACGGCGCGGTGGGGCTCGAGCTTGTCAAGACCATCGTGGAGCCACTCGAGATCGGTGGTCGCGATGCGGCGGAATGCCTCAGTAACGAGGCTATCGATCGAAGGAAAGTAGTGGTGGATCAGGCCCGAGGTCACCTCGGCCCTCTTAGCTACATCTCGAACGGTAAGGCGGTCCAGCCCTTGATCGCTGGCGATATCGATCGCGGCTGCAATTAGTTCCTCACGGCGCTCGGCCTTCGATCTATGCCGTTGACGGGTCGACACCATGGAATGAAGTGTAGCTGAGCAGGCGTCCAACATCTCTCAATGTTCGTCTCTGCCAGGTGTTGACGAGGTCCTCCAGCGTGTAGTTGACTATGTGTCCAATGGTCGAATTGACCATGTGTCCAACTGACTGCACCATGGATCAAAGGAGCGAAATGGCCAGCAGCACTCCAGCCTCGCAGCGTCGCAAGGTTGCGGCAGCATCATTCATCGGTACTTGCATCGAGTGGTACGACTTCTATGTCTTCTCCGTCGGCGCATCATTAGTCTTCGCTACGGTGTTCTTCCCAACCGTGGACCCCATCGCAGGGCTAGCAGCGTCGTTCGCAACTTACGCGGTCGGTTTCTTCGCCAGGCCCCTCGGCGCAGCGATCTTCGGCTCGATCGGCGACAGGCTCGGTAGGCGGCGTGCTCTCGTCATGACGCTCGTGCTGATGGGGATCACCACATGTCTTACTGGCTTGTTGCCGGTCTATGACGAGATCGGTCCGTGGGCCCCTATTCTGCTGGTCACGCTTCGCATCATCCAGGGAGTTGCCGTCGGCGGAGAGTGGGGCGGCGCTGTGCTCATGGCCGTCGAACATGCGCCTGAAGAATCGAAAGCCTTCTACGGCGGCTTCGTGCAGCTCGGTAATCCGGCGGGCGGCATGCTCGCCACGGGAGTGTTCTCGTTCTTGTCCCTGTTTGGAGAGGAAGCCCTCCTCAGTTGGGCTTGGCGCGTACCGTTCCTCATTTCCGCCGTGCTCATCGTCGTCGGTCTCGTCATTCGAACCAAGGTCGAGGAATCCCCCGTCTTCGAGAATTCGTCGACACCGCAGATGCATCCTCTCCGAGACGCCATCGTGCACAACTGGCGACCGCTCCTGCTCGCGATCGGCATCGTTGCGGTCCCGAGCGGTGGCTACTACATCACCAGCACCTACTTCACCTCATTTGCTACCGAGGACGGCGGGCTCAACATGACACTCGTCCTGAACATCCTCACCATCGGCTCGTTCGTCGAACTCATCGCCACCATTCCGACCGCCTGGCTCGCAGACAGGTTGGGGAAGATCCGGGTCCTCGTCGCCGGCATAGTCGGGCTCGGCGTATTCGGCGCGATCACATTCCTCGTCGTTGCATCGGGTACCGGAGGTCCATCGCTCCTGATCGCCGTCTTCGTGCTGCTGCGTCTTGCGGGCTGCAGCGCCTACGCCGCGCTCGCAGGGGTTCTCGCGCAGATGTTTCCACCGAAAGCGCGCTACACCAGCATCTCGCTCGGTTACCAGGTTGGCGCGGCAATCTTTGGCGGCCTCTCGCCACTCGCGGCGACGCTTCTCGTCGGCGCCACCGGAAGCGTTTGGGCTGTAGTCGGTCTCCTCGCCGTCCTCTGTATGCTCGCCGCGGCATGTGCGAGCGCTGCCCCGCAACTGCGCGACAAGTTGGCGGACCCAGCGCCCCCTGCCGAGCCGAGATCGACTCGCGCGGAGTTCGGGAAGTGATGCTGAAGGCGGTGGCACCGTGGTTCATCAGGGAAAGCTACGACAACGGCATCACCAGAATCGTGGAGCCGCATGTTCACCCCTTGCTCCGAGCGAGCATCTGGCACATTCGGGGAGAACGAGACCTCTGGATCGACGCCGGAACCGGGATCGCCTCGCTTCCGACCGCGTTCCCTGAGCTGTGCGAACATGATCCGCTGCTCGTGCTCACCCATGCGCATGTGGATCATGCGGGAGGTGCAGACGCGTTCGATCAGGTGTTCATGCACGCTTTCGAACTCGATGCGCTTCCGACGGTCTCCTCGATGCCCCTCGACGCAGCGACTGTTGTAAAGCGCCTGGGGATAGGCCGTGAGCCGCTGGGAGAGGAGCTTCCCGAAATGCTCGTTGATGCCGTTCCTCCGGGGCCCGAAGTCCAGGCGATCTCGGGTGCCGGACCCACGACACCGATGCGAACCATCGTCGAGGGCGACCAGATCGACCTTGGTGACCGAACATTCACGGTGCGTGAACTGCCCGGTCATACGCCGGGGAGCATCGGGCTCCATTGTAGAGAGTCACGGATCCTCGTTACCGGCGACGCGCTCTATGAGGGAACCCTCATCGACGACCTACCGACATCGGACGGTGTCGCGTATGCGCAGACGATGCGCACCATCTTGAGCCTCGACATCGATCTAGTCCTGCCGGGACATGGGCCTCCGCTCGCAGGGATGAAAGCCAAAGTCATCGCTCAACGCTACCTCGACACACGACCACATTCAGGAGAATAACTTGCATCTTCTTGACCGCGCCGACAGCGCACTTCTCATTATCGACCTCCAGCCGAATTTCTACCCTTCCCGAAGGCGCGATGTAGATCGCTCGGTTCTTACCCGGGTGAGTGACAACGCGACCTGGCTCGCGGCGGTCGCAGCAGCTCTGGACGTGCCCACGATCGTCACCGAGGAGGACCCGGTACGAAACGGTCCCACTCATCTGTCAGTGCTCAGCGCGCTCGGGCAAGGCTCGCAGGTACTGGAGAAGACATCGTTCGGTGTGGCCGGTCAGGCGGAGGTGCTGTCCGCGCTCGAGGAGGCGGGAAAACGCACCGTCATCATCACCGGGGGAGAGACAGATATCTGCGTGTCCCACTCCGCACTGGGACTGAAATTGCTCGGCTATCGCGTCGTGGTGGTCTCCGATGCCGTATTTTCTCCCGGCGTCGCACACGAACACGGGCTTCGCCGACTGGGAAGTTGCGGGGTTGAGCTCTTGTCGGCCAAGCAGGTGTTCTATGACTGGCTCCCGCAGCTCGATGCAGTCCGCGCCTTCCGGGCTTCGTATCCTGAACTCGCTGAGCCCATCCACTTCAACCTCTAGCAGACCCCGGTACGGATTCTTCTCGCGTATGGAGCGTACCCGTCGAGGGTGCCACGGGGAACGTTCGAGTGTGCTTCGAGAGAAGGGTCAAGAGACTTCAGCGGTGCGGCTCAAGGGTGCGCCCGGAAAGGTCTGGCAATGAACCCGGGCCTGGTACGGGACCGCGCCACCCTATTCGCCGCCGACGGCTAGGCCCTGCAGCGCTCGCAGGACTACGAGCAGGATACGTGCGGCCGCGCCGGTTCTACGTGGCGCGGCCGGCATTGGCGGCGAGTGGGGATGAGGTTGTCTACCCGGGCTGGGCGATGAGGGCGCTCGAGTGGGCGGGGCCGCCATCCCACCAGGCCGAGTACTGCTTCGTCGTACTGCACGGTGTCAGGCGTCGCTGGTCCTGGCGGAGGCTGCCGATTCAAAATCGAAATAATATCGAACTAACTATAGGCGATCTGGCTAAGAGGCGCATAACATGGAGTATGACAAGCAAACATGCCGTTAAAGAAGTATTGTGAACGACGAAAAGGCCTCGGCCGAAGTTGCAGAGAGTGAGTCGAAAGCTTCGTTCCCAGCCGTACCGGCACGCCCCTCGATGCCCGACTGGTATCACGACTTACTGGCGTCCGTTGTACGACGGGTTGCAGTTGGACGCTCCAAGGCAATCGCCGCCGCAAGCCAGGAGATGCTCATGACGTATTGGGCCATTGGGCGCGACATCTTGGAGCGCCAAAGTGAGGAGGGGTGGGGTGCAAGAGTCGTCGACAGGCTGTCCGGTGACGTGCGGTCTCAGTTCCCGGGTAGTAAAGGCTATTCTCCTCGAAATCTGAAGTATATGAGGGCGTTCGCCGCTGCATGGCCGGACCAGGCAATTGTGCAAGCGTCTCTTGCACAATTGCCCTGGTACCACCAAATCGCATTGCTCGAGAAGCTCAACGACCCCGAGACACGTCTGTGGTATGCGGCAGTAGCCGTCGACGGAGGCTGGTCCCGCAACCTCCTCATCCAACAGATCGGGTCCAAGCTCCATGAGCGATCTGGTGAAGCAGTCACGAATTTTTCAGCAACGCTGCCTCCAGCCGATTCGGATCTGGCGCTGCAGGCGATGAAAGACCCGTACATCTTCGATTTCCTCGCGATGGCCGACCAGCGCAACGAGCGAGAGCTGGAGGCTCAACTTGTTAGCCAGGTCGAGAAGTTCCTACTCGAACTCGGCCAGGGATTCGCCTTTGTCGGGCAGCAGGTGCGGCTTGTCGTTGGCGACGACGAGTTCTTCGTCGACCTGCTCTTCTATCACCTCAAACTGCGTTGCTATGTCGTCATCGAACTCAAGGCGACCAAGTTCGAGCCGAGCTATGTGGGACAGCTTGGGATGTACATGAGCGCTGTGGATGACCTTCTGGCTCATCCCGACGACAAGCCGACGATTGGGCTTCTGCTGTGTAAGAGCAAGAACAGCGTGGTAGCCGAATATGCATTGCGGGGTTTCACGATGCCGATGGGCGTCGCCGAATGGAAGACCGAGGTCGTCGAGTCACTGCCGGAGGAATTCGCCTCAAGCCTGCCCAGCATCGAAGACCTCGAGGCTGAGCTCGCGACGCTGTCCGCGGATACAGAGCCGACAACCAGGGAAAAATAGCCCTTTGTGCACTTCGCACAGGTGGCCCCGGATGCTTCGACTAAATGCCTATGTTCCCGGTTACATCGGCTACCTACGCTGGACCTAACCCACTCACATTCGAGGAGTTAGTCCGATGGCCGAGAAAACCAGTCCGGTGCATGCTGTGGAAGAAAAGCTTGCCGTAGACGACTATGCATTGCAAAGAGTCCCACAGTCTGCGCGCTATGGCTGGTTCCAGGTCGCGGTGCAACGATTCGGTCAGATCTCCGCGCTTTCCCAATTCCTGCTTGGCGCGACGCTGGGCTTCGGGATGAATTTCTGGTCTGCATTTTGGGCGATCACCGTCGGTGCTGTGATCCTGGAAGCGGTGACCATCCTGGTCGGCGTGATCGGCATGCGCGAGGGCCTCAACACCTCGGTCATCGCCCGCTGGACCGGCTTCGGCGCAGGCGGGTCCGCACTTCTCGGCCTAGCTATCGGCATCAGCCTGATCGGCTGGTTCGGCGTGCAGTCAGGGGTATCCGCCGCCGGACTTGCCACGCTATTGCCGATCTTCCCGGTCTGGCTGTGGTCGCTGATCTTCGGACTCGTTGTGACCGCCATCGTGCTTCGCGGATTCCATTCCATGCAGTGGGTCGCAAATATCACCGTGCCGTTGTTCCTAATCCTGGTCGGCTGGGCATTCATCTCGGAACTGCAGAATCACTCGCTTGCCGAACTGGTCTCCTCGGCGCCCGCGGGCCCACAGCTGACGTTCGTCGCCGGCACCACGCTCGTGGCCGGTGGATTCATCGTGGGCGCCGTGATCACGCCCGATATGACCCGGTTCAACCGATCGGTCGGCGACGTCGTGAAGCAGACGGTGCTCGGCGTTACCCTCGGCGAGTACGTTATCGGCCTGTCCGGCGTCCTGCTCGCCCACGCGGTGAAATCGGCGGACATCATCAATATCGTCACCTCCTCAGTCGGCTGGGTCGGCGTGCTGATCATCCTGCTGGGCACGTTCAAGATCAACGACTGGAACCTCTACAGCTCCGGTCTCGGCGTGGTGAACTTCATCGACCGGGTGTTCGGGCGCAAGGTGAATCGTGCAATTGTCACTCTGGTGATCGGCATCGTCGGTTCGCTGCTGGCGGCCGGCGGGATCCTGCAGAATTTCGTTGGCTTCCTCAGCATCCTTGGCGTTGCCTTCCCTCCCGTGGCGGGCATCATGATTGCCGAATACTTCGTGGTGAAGAAGTGGCGCCCGCAGCTCGTGGCCGCCCGGGAAGCAACCCCGCCGCACTCGCCGACCTGGGTTCCGGCCACCATCGTGATCTGGCTCGCGTCCGCGTTGATCGGGCACTTCGTTTCAGTTGGCATCCCATCGATCAACTCCGTGCTCGCGGCGTTCCTGCTCTATGTGATCGCCGGGAAGCTCGGCCTCGTTCGCGGTATCGGACAGTCCGCCACCGAGCACGATGCGGCCAGAACCCATGGCTGAGCGGAGCGCCAGGAGGCGTAACCGGTAGCACCACGCGGCCGGAGGCCACGGCGCCAAGCGGCCGGAAGGCGACAGCGCCAGGCGGCGGGAAGGCACAGCGCCAAACGACTGACAACAATACCGACAGACACATACCGACAGCGACGCAGCTAGTAGAGACAGCAGGAAAGGGTAGACAATGCGGATCGGAATCGACGTAGGCGGCACCAACACGGACGCCGTGCTGATGGAGGGAAACACCGTCGCGGCCGGGATCAAGCGATCCACCACGAGCGACGTCACCTCCGGAATCGTCGCGGCCCTGGAAGGCCTGCAAGAACAACGCGCCTTCCACCCGGATGAGATCGACGCCGTGATGATCGGCACGACGCACTTCATCAACGCGCTGATCGAACAGAACGGGCTCGCCCCCACGGCGGCGGTCCGGCTGGGTCTTCCCGCGACCGCCTCGCTGCCGCCGCTGGTGGACTGGCCGCAGGGTCTGGTGCGCGCGATCGGTGGGCGCGCCTACCTCGCCCATGGCGGACACGAGTTCGACGGCCGGACGATCTCGGACCTCGACCGGGACGAGTTGCGACGGCACGCCGACGACATCCGCTCGCACGGCATCAAGTCGATAGCGATCTCCTCGGTGTTTTCGCCGATCAATTCGGAGTTCGAAATCGAGGCCGCCGAGCTCTTCCGGGAGGAACTGGGGGACGACGTCGCGCTGTCGCTCTCGCACGAAATTGGCCGGGTCGGGCTGCTGGAGCGAGAGAACGCGACCATCATCAATGCCGCGCTGCGCGACCTCGCCGACCACATAGTCGACGGTCTGGCGAAGTCAGTCAGCGGCGGCGGCATCGTGGCCCCGCTGTTCCTGAGCCAGAATGACGGAACCCTGATGGATATCGACTTTGCCCGCCGGTACCCGGTTGCGACGTTCGCATCGGGTCCCACCAACTCGATGCGCGGCGCCGCGGTGCTTTCCGGCCTGGACACCTGCGCGGTGGTAGACGTCGGTGGCACCACGAGTGACATCGGGGTGCTCAACCAGGGATTCCCTCGCGAGGCGAGCGGCGAAGTCTCGGTGGCCGGGGTGCGCACCAACTTCCGGATGCCGGATGTGCTGTCGATCGGCATCGGCGGCGGCTCCCGGGTCGTTGACGCAGGCGAACGCGTCGGCCCGGATTCCGTCGGGTACAGGCTGATTTCCGAAGCGTTGGTGTTCGGCGGCTCGACGCTGACCGCCACCGATGTCGCCGTCGCGCTCGGCCGGGCCGACATCGGAGACAAGAGCCTGGTGTCCGGGGTGGACACGGCCACTGCGAATCGCGCCATGGACCTGGTGGCCGAGAAATTTGCCGACGTCGTGGAGCGGATGCGTACGTCGTCGGACCCACTGCCGGTCGTGGCCGTCGGCGGAGGCTCCATTCTGGTACCCGACGAGCTGCCCGGGCTGGGCACTGTGCACCGGCCGGAACATTTCTCGGTGGCCAACGCGATCGGCGCCGCCATCGCACAGGTCAGCGGCGAAGTTGACCGGGTGTACGCGATCTCGGAGGGCAAGCGCAGTCAGGTCGTCGACGAAGCTCGCCAGGAGGCGATGGACCGCGCCGTCGCCGCCGGAGCCGAGCCCTCCAGCGTGGCGATTGTGGACTTTGACGAGGTGCCGATTCCGTACCTGCCGGGCAATGCGACCCGGATCCGGGCCAAGGCCGTCGGCGATCTGGCCCTGGGAGGACTGCGATGAACGCCGATAAGACTGCGATGAACGCCGAACGGACGGCTGCGATGACCGCCGAACGTACGATGAGTACCGACAAAACCCGGAGATCGCAGATCGACGCCGACTGCGGCAACCTTGCCCGCGGCGCCGCCATCCTTGGCACCGGAGGCGGTGGCGACCCATACATCGGCCGGCTGCTGGCCGAAGCCGCTATCCGTAAGCATGGCCCCGTCCCTCTGGTGGCCGTCGATGACCTGGACCCCGACGCCGTGGTGATTCCGGTCGCCATGATGGGCGCGCCGACCGTGATGGTTGAGAAGCTGGCCTCGCAGGGCCAATTCGCCCAGGCGGTGAATTCGCTGGCTCGCTACCTGGGTGTCACCCCGACGCATATTGCCTGCATCGAGGCAGGCGGAGTGAACTCGACCATCCCGATCGTGGCTGCCGCGGAACTCGGGCTGCCGCTGATAGATGGTGACGGGATGGGTCGCGCGTTCCCGGAAATCCAGATGGTGTTGCCGTCCATTTACGGTGTGCGGGCCACCCCGATGTCGATCTGCGACGAAAAGGGCAACAGCGGAATCTTCGATACGGTGGACAACGCCTGGGCCGAACGACTTGCCCGCCCGGCCACCGTGGAAATGGGCTGCTCGACCATCATCAGCACGTACGCGATGTCCGGGGCGCAGGTCCGCGAATCGTACGTGCCAGGAACGCTGTCGTTATGCGATCAGCTGGGGGCCGAGGTGATGTCGGCCCGCGCCGCACATCGTGACCCGGTGGCCGCCGTGGCCGAACTGCTGCATGGCCGCTTGCTTGCCGGCGGCAAGGTGACCGACGTCGAACGCCGTACCACTTCAGGGTTCGCCCGCGGTCGGGCGACCATAGAGGGTGTCGGTCCCGATGCCGGCCGGTCGGTCGTCCTGCAGTTCCAGAACGAGCATTTGCTGGTGGAACTGGATGGAACCGCCGAGACGAGCACTCCCGACCTGATCATGGTTCTGGACGCCGAAACGGCTGAGCCGGTCACGACTGAGTCGCTGCGTTACGGCATGCGGGTACGGGTGGTGACCGCGCCGAGCGATCCGCGCTGGCACAGCGACGAGGCGCTCGCCCTGGTCGGCCCGCGGTACTTCGGTTACGAGCTGGACCCGGTCCGGTTCGATGGAACCCGGGGGGTGGCGGCATGACCTGGACACTTGACCTCGGTGACCTTGACGACCTGGCCCGCGGGGCAGCATTGCTGGGCACCGGCGGCGGGGGAGACCCGTACATCGGCAAGCTGCTGGTGGCCGAGGCGATCCGGGCGAACGGGCCGATCACCATCCTGGATCCGGAGGAACTGGAAGACGACACCTTCGTCATCCCGACCGCACAGATGGGCGCGCCCACGGTGGTGCTTGAACGCATCCCGTCCGGCGCCGAGCCGGAACTCGCGCTCGCGGCGCTGGAGCGTCACCTTGGCCGCAAGGCCGGAGCCACCATGCCGATCGAATGTGGCGGCATCAATTCGATGATCCCGCTGGTGGTTGGCGCGCGCACCGGTCTGCCGGTCGTCGACGCCGACGGGATGGGACGCGCCTTCCCGGAACTGCACATGGAGACATTCTCGGTGTACGGGGTCTCCGGTTCTCCGATGGCGATCGCGGACGAGCGGGGGCACAGCGTCGTGATCGACACGGCGGAAGACAACCGGCAGATGGAGTGGCTTGCCCGGGGGATCACCATCCGGCTCGGCGGCGTCGCGCACATCGCCGAATACCCGATGACCGGCCGCCAGGTGAAGGACACTGCAGTGCCTCGAACCATAACCCTGGCCCTGCAGGTCGGCCGGGCGATTCGCCGCGCCCGCGAAACGCATGTCGTGCCGACGGACGAACTGGCCAGGACGTTGTCGTCAACGCTGTACTCGAACTTGCGGGTGCTGTTCGAGGGCAAGGTCGTCGATGTGGAACGGCGCACCACCGAGGGATTCGCCAAGGGCCAGGCGACCGTGCAGAGCGCGCCCGGCCAGCCCGAGCTCAAGATCACCTTCCAGAACGAGAACCTGGTCGCCGTGCTGGGCGGGAAGACTCTCGCCGTGGTTCCGGATCTGATCTGCGTGCTGGACGCCGAGAATGCCGAGCCGATTACGACAGAGCGACTCCGCTACGGGCAGCGCGTCCGGGTGATCGGCATCTCGACACCCGACATGATGCGCACTCCCGAAGCACTGGCAACATTTGGTCCGGGGTGCTTCGGTCTCGACGATGAATTTGTGCCGGTGGAGCGGCTGTCGGAGCGGGAATCTGCCAGCATATAGGTATGGTCGCGCAACGGCGCTCGGAACTCGACGACATCAGCGAACTCGATGGCATCAACCAGCTCAGCCAACCTGACCTGGACGCGCTGGCCCTCGGCGTGACGCTGCTCGGCTGCGGCGGAGGTGGTCGGGTCGAGCAGATCGTCGCCCAGCTGCGACATGTCGACGATGGGCCGCTGGCCACGCTGGTAAGCGCCGATGATCGACAGCTCGGACTGCGTCACGTGATGGCGGTCGGCTTCCTTGGCTCGACCATGGTGATGGATGAGAAGCTGCCTGCCGGGGACGAGCTCGCCGGTGCCGTGGGAGCGATTGAACAATGGACCGGAGTGACGGCTGAGGCTCTGATGCCTTCCCAGATCGGCGGGGTATGCGGCCTGGCAGTGATTTCGGTGGCACGTCAACTTTCGCTTCCCGTCATCGACGCGGATCTCGAAGGCCGCTCGGTTCCCCGGCTCGACCAGTTCTCGATTGCCGTCGCCGGACGGACCACAGTGCCCTTTGCGATAACCGGACCGAATGGCCTCAAGCTGGTCCTCGACGCGGCGGACCCGCCTCAGGTCGAGTCCGTGATCCGCGCCGCGGTGACGCAGACTGGCGGCTGGAGTGCCTTCGCACTGGGGCCGGTGCCATTCGACGAACTCGCCGGATTCGCCATTCTGGGCAGCATGTCACGGGCGCTGGCGTTGGGCCGGATAATGCTGACAACTACTGGGGGCAGCCCGGAGTCCATCGGCGCGGCGCTCGGCGGTCGGACGCTCTGCGTCGGACGCGTGATCGCGGTTTCCCGGCTGGCGGACATCAGCAGCTTCGTCCGCGCCAGTTTCGCCATCCTGGATTTCCGTGACGGCGCAGTGGTCCGGGTCGAAGCCGGTAGCGAGTACCTGATGGTGCTGACCGACGGCGAACCGGTTGTCACCTGCCCGGACATCATTTCGGTGCTCGACGCCCGAACCCATGAACCAATTGATGCCGGAGAGCTCGGCGACGGGCGTGAGATCGTGGTGCTGACGGTACCCGGCCCGCGATGGTGGACTTCGACGCCGGAACGGATGGCGCACGTGGGCCCGCGGGCATACGGCATCGATTGCGACCCGATAGTTGCGGAGACTGCGTGAGCGTTTCACTGCACAGCCTGTTGGCGCATCCTGCGCTGGCGGATATGAAACTGGCGGCGGGCGAGCCCGATCAGCAGATCAGCGCCGTCTGGGGAGTTGCGGGCAGCCTTGAGCAAGTGACCGCGACCCTGACTCATTCCCCCAGCCGCGACCTCACCGGCGTGCTGCTGGTTTTGCTGTCACCGGTCCGCCGGCTCGACTGGCGTTTCGACACGCTGCTCCGCCGAAGCGCCGGGCACGGCATCACCGCGGTGTTGTTTGCCGAACCGGATACGACCAGCGTGTCGTTGGATCCTGGTGCGGCTTTGCTGGCCGCCCGGCTCAAGATCGCAGTCCTCACCTCCGTCGACCCGTGGCAAGCCAGCGTTTCCGTGCACGAACTGCTCGGTTCCGCCGACGCTGCCGTTTCCCGGACAACACTTCAGGTCGCGCGGATCGGGCTGCAGGCCGGAGAAGAACTGGAGGAGGCCCTGCATCTGCTCGAATCCGAGTTGGGGCGAGCACTGGTTTTGATTGACGGCTCCGGCGAGATCCTGAGATCGGCCGAGCAGTTCGACGAAGCCGACGCGCTGGCGCTGCGGGAGCTCGGCCGGCTGCGCTCCCCCTGCTCGCTGCCGCTAGGCGGCGGGCGAAGCCTGGTCGCGGCACCGGTTGGCACCGGATTCGGTCCGCGTTCCTGGATCGGCGCCGTCGTACAGACGGAACTTCAGACCGAGCTGGCCGCTACCCTGGCCGCGCTGGAGGTCGCCTCGGTCGTCGTCGGGCATCGGCTTGTGCTGCGGCGGTTGGTCGATGAGCGGGATGCGCGGCATCGAACCGCCCTGCTGGATGAACTGCGCGATGCCGAGCTGGACGTGCAGCCGGGCTTGTTGCAGCGCGCGGTGGAGGCCGGATGGCGCTTGCACGATTGGCACGTCGGAGTCCGGCTGATCGCCCAGGATGCAGTCGACGTGGTCTCGCAACGTGTCGAAGTGCAATCTGCGTTTGCCGCCGAAGGACTCGATGTGGAAGTCGTGGAGCAGGTCGATGGCTGGGTGCTGTGGACGTCGAGCATCGACGAGCCCGATCCGGTTCAATTGGCCGACATATCCTCGCGGTTCCGCCGCGGCCAGGGCCATCTGCGCAAGTCGATCGCAACGTTTACCGGGGTCGGTCGTGCCCATGCCGGGGCCGTGGGCCTGATGCGTTCCCTGGCGGAGGCCGGTGACGCGGCCAGGCTGGCGGGCACAAGGCCGCAAAGCGGATACTTCCTGCACGTCGACCGGCTCGGACTGGCGCAACTCCTGCTCGCCTGGACCCGCACCGATACGTTTCAACCGGCGGCGGCCCAGCTACTCGAGCCGTTGCGCGATGCCGGCGGCGACCTGCAGGTCACTCTCGGCACCTACCTCGACACCGAATCGTCCCTGGCCGAAACCGCCGCGATCCTCGGCATCCACCGCAACACGGTCGCCGACCGGATCGCCCGGTCTGAACGCCTGCTCAACGTAGACCTCGGCGATCCGGAGACCAGGCTCGCCCTGCACCTGGCCTGCCGGAGTGTGAAGCCGGGGTAAAGGCGGGATCACGCGGCGGCTGCCACCACGTCGATCTCGAACCCGAGTTTCGCCTCGACGACCCGGAGTTTCGCCTCGACGAACCCGAGCCGGTCGGCCCTGCCCGTCATCGTCATCGCTTCAGCAGCTCGGCGAGGCGCGGTAACTGCGACTCGTCCTCAAGTGCCGAGCCTACGGCGACCACACGGACACCTGCGTCGAGAAAGGCGCTGGCGTTAGCCGCGTCCATTCCGCCCGTCGCTACGAACTTGGCCGCCGGGAACGGTCCGCGCATCGCGCCGAACCAGCCGGTGCCGAGAAGTGAAGCCGGGAACGCCTTGAGCCACGTCAGGCCTTCCGTCATGGCGAGCTGTACCTCGGTCGCCGTTGCCACGCCTGGAAGCGGCGGCAATCCTGCTTTGCTCGACGCGCGCACGACGTCGACGTCGAAGCCCGGGCTCACCGTGAACTCGGCTCCGGCTGCCGCTGCTTGCGCCACGTGTTCGGCCGTCACGACAGTGCCCGCGCCGACGAGCTTGCCGCGGCTCCGAGCGGCGTCAGACACCACGCGGAGCGCCTCGATGTCCTCGGCCGTCTGGATCGGGAGCTCGACGACGTCGATGCCGAGGTCCCAGGCCGCAGTTGCGACGGCGAGGCTGCGCTGCACGCCCATTCCGCGCAGGATCGCCATGAGTGGCGCTGTGTCGAAGAGTGCATCGAATTCGGAGTTGCTGGCCATGTTCAGCCTTTCTTAGCTAAGGGCTCGGTGATGAAATCGCTCGTCGACTGCAGTACAAGCCTGGCCTGGTTGTGGCCGGCGAGCAGACGATCGGTTGCTGCGGCACCGCCGAGTGCGGCGGCCAGATATCCGGCGGCGAACGCATCGCCGGCGCCGACCGCCTCGACGACGTCTGTCGGAACCGCGGGCACGAACACGCGTTCGTCGCCCTGGAACTCGGTGGCGCCAACGTCGCCGTCCTTGACGACCAAGCGGTCGGGCTCGGGAAGCAGTCTGCGCACCTCGTCCGCTGAGTCGCAGCCCCATAGGGTTTGAGCTTCGTCGAGCCCGACGAACACGATGTCGGCGCGGCCGGCAAGTGACAGCAGGGCCGGGGCTGCGGCGCCGAGGGACCATAGGGACGGACGATGGTTCACATCGAAGCTCAGAACCGTGTCACTCTCGGCCACGCGGTCGCAGACTGTATCCACGAGGGCGGCGCAGCTCGATGAGAGCGCCGGGGTGATGCCGGACAGATGCACGATGTCGGCATCCTCGAGTGGAATGCCTGCGATCGACGCAGGCCCCATCCGGGATGCTGCCGATCCGGTTCGGTAGTAGAGCACGGTGCTGCCTGGGTCCTTGAAGTACACGCCCGTCGGTGCTTCAGTATCCGATGTCACCCATCGGGTATCGACGCCGCGACTCGCGACGGTTGCGCGGAGGCGCTGGCCGAGGACGTCATCTCCCACGGCGCTGACCCAGGCAGCGTGCACCCCGAGGTGGGTCAGGTGCGAGGCCACGTTCGACTCGGCACCTCCAGCATCGAGGCGGAAATCGGTCGCCGTCGCGAGTGGTTCGGGCGTGGCCGGAGTGACAAGCACCATTGTCTCGCCGATGGTGATTACACGTGGGACAGCCTCAGTGGTCATGCAACCACTATGCACGCAGTGTGCAACTCACGCAATCTATGTTGCAATATATGCAACATGCCTCGCGGGCTTGCTCCGTCCGGTTGGCCCGGATAGCGTGATTCAGGTATGCAACACCCTGTGCGATAGATGCACAAACGAGGCGAGAAGGTCGCGATGACGAGGTCACTATTTCTTGACGATTTGGCTGAGGAGGTCCTCTCGGCACGCGACAAGGGTCTTCCGGCCCGCGCGGTCGGGATGACCGTGGCTGAGTTCCTTGGAAGTGACCCGCGGCTCGGCGAGTTTTGGACGCCGCTCGTGGTGCTCGACGCCGACGCCATGCGGAACAACCTTGACGTCATGGCGAAGTGGACCCGCCAACGTGGACTCGAGCTTATGCCGCACGGTAAGACCACGATGGCGCCGGCGCTGTGGCAGAAGCAGCTTGACGCCGGCTGCCTTGGCATCACGTTGGCGACGATGGGCCAGGTGCGCACCGCGCGATCGTTCGGGCTGGACTCGATCATGCTTGCGAACTCGGCCGTGGACGAGCGCTCCCTGCGCTACCTCGCCGGTGAGCTGGCCGATCCTACACTCCGCTTCGTCTGCTGGGCCGACTCGGTCGCGACGATCGAGGCCATGGAACTCGCGCTTCGCGACGTCGACCTTCCGCGCCCCATCGACGTGTGTGTTGAGCTCGGAGCCGCGAACGGTCGCACCGGCGCGCGCTCCGTCGAAGCTGCGGTCGAGGTCGCGCGGCGTGCGACAGCGTCCGATGTGGTTCGACTCGCCGGCGTCGCTGGTTACGAGGGAAGCCTCGGCCACGATCGATCGCAAAGCTCACTCGACGCGGTGCGGGCGTATCTGCAGAGCCAGATCGAGCTGCACCGGGCGCTCGGAGAACTCTACGACGACGGTGAAATCTATGTCACCGCCGGCGGCAGCGCCTATTTCGATATCGTGGCCGACGTCTACGCTGACTCGATTGCGGCCGACTCCCGAACTCGCTGGACGCTGCGCTCGGGTGCCTACATCACGCACGATGATGGTTTCTACCGCGGCATCTCTCCGCTTGACGGTGCCGGAACGAACGTCGAGAAGCCGCTGCGTTCCGCGATGCGCGGCGTGGCCCGCGTCGTGTCCCACCCCGAGCCGCGCCTTGCGCTGCTCGATGGCGGCAAGCGCGACTTTCCGTTCGACGAGGGGCTGCCGGTTCCGCGAGCGACCGCGGCGGGACTCGGGCGAGAGTGGGCGACACTCGACGGCACGACCATAACGAAAATGAACGACCAGCACAGCTACCTGAGCGTGAGCGGGCAGGACGTCGCGCTCGGCGAGGTGGTCGCGCTCGGCCTCTCGCACCCGTGCACCACTTTCGACAAATGGCATTATCTGCCCGTCGTCGAATCGAGTGAGTCCGACCGAGTGGTTGATCTCGTTCGCACCTTCTTCTAGCGCGGGGCGCTTCTAGCGCGCGTGCGAGTGATCCGACACTGGCTGAGTTAAGGAGCAGTGCATGCGACTGGTATTGCAGGGTGGGACCGTCGTCGACTTTCATGCGGAAGCTCACGTCGTCCTGGGCCAGCTCGATCCGCTGGAGCGTGCAGGCATCGGCGCGCATCCGCACCCGCGCGCTCGTGGCACCTTCGCCCGGTATCTTCGCGAGTATGTGCGCGAGACGAATACCTGGTCATGGCCGGATGCTGCCTCGCACCTGTCAGCTGCGCCCGCCGAACGCTTCTCGCTCGGCCGCCGGGGCCGCGTTGCGCCGGACTGGGCCGCCGACCTCATCGTGGTTGACTCCGATACGGTCGCTGACACCGCTACCTATG
This sequence comes from Saxibacter everestensis, assembly GCF_025787225.1. Lineage (NCBI taxonomy): Bacteria > Bacillati > Actinomycetota > Actinomycetes > Micrococcales > Brevibacteriaceae > Saxibacter > Saxibacter everestensis. Next base: position 3,313,257 of record NZ_CP090958.1, on the reverse strand, counting down.
ACTCGCCGCTCGGCGAGGCTGTCGGCATCGACGACGTGCTGGTCGCGGGCGTGCCTGTGCTCGCGGGTGGGCAACTGCGACCCGAGCTGCCGGGCCGTGGTTTGCGGCGAGAGAACGCGTGGGGCTAGGGACATGCAGCATCCAGACGTTGGCAGGGGCATGCAGGAGGACGAATGTCGCAGAGCGTGAAGCGGGCCGCCCGGATTATCGATTCGATTGCCGCCGAGCCGAAGTCGGTCGTGCGGCTTGCCGAGGAGTTCGCTCTGCACCGGTCGACGATGTTCAGAGAGTTGCAGGCCCTTGAAGAGGTCGGCTACGTACGCCGCCGCAAGGACGGCACGTACGCGCTCGGGTTTCATCTCGTCGCGCTCGCGCAGAACTCGCTGGAGAGTGTCGACCTTCGCGAGGCCGCATCCGATCAGCTGCGTCGACTGCACAAAGTCGTCGGCAACACCGTGCACCTGGCGGCGCTTATGGAGAGCTCCATTATCTACGTCGACAAGGTCGAAGATGCGAGCGGAGTGCGGATGTATTCGCGCATCGGCGCTCCCGTCCGGCCGCACTGCAGCGGTGTCGGTAAGGCGATTCTCGCTAACCTGGACCAAGCGGGGCGCGACGCGGTGCTTGCGGCGACAGACTGGAAGAAGTACACCGAGAGCACCATCACTACGCGCGACCAGCTAGACGTCGAACTGGCAACGATCGCGGAGCAGGGGTGGGCGGCAGATGACGGCGAGTTCGAGGACTTCGTGAACTGTGTCGCGGTGCCCATCACCAGCTCGGCCGGGGTCGTCGGGGCGCTGTCGGTGACCGCCATCCGGATGGCGCACGACCTCGAGCAGCTGAAGGCACGCATCCCGCTGATGCAGCGGACGGCCGCGCAGATTTCACGCGAATTGGGTTGAGCCCCAGCCTGCACGTCCGTTTATGCGAACGGTCCACTTCCTCGTTCCGGTATGGCCAAATATGTGCCGACGTTAACGACTCAGCGGACCGTTTCGCAGTCGACCATTGCTACGCGGCCAACGATTCCTGTGGCTCAGGATCGGCCGCGAACCAGGCCCCGGCCGCGGAACTAGCGGTCGGACCCGGTGCCACCGGCTCGGGAATGATCGGGAGCACAAGTGTCGGGGCAATATCCGCCGTGCCGGCCGAACTCTTATCCGCAGCAGCCTTCTTTGCGCGCCGGACCAGCATCAGCCATGCCTGCACGCCGATCAGTATCCAGAGTCCGTTCACGGCGGCCGACGGCCAGGCCTGACTGATCGCGGCGCTGCAACACAGTAGGATCGAGCCGCCGATATTGAGACCCTGAAAGAGGGGCGAATTGGGGCCGATCCGGCCGTTGCTCAGGAGCGCGTAACCGCTGACGGTGCACAGCGCACCGAGCCAGCCGAAGCCGGAAAGCAGCATGGAAATATCCACGATAGTGGGACCTTCAGTGGGAAACGCCCGGGACATTCACGGGCGGGTGGAAGAGTGAACACTCAAATCATCGAACAGTTTCGGCTTTAGCACAATTGAATAAAAGTGAACTCGGGGTTTAGAGTTACTAACCGTGCAGATTGACCCGCGAAGGCTCTCGTTCCTACTCGCCGTCGCTCGGCACGGTGGCATCCTTGCCGCCGCCGAGGCGCTCTTCGTGACACCCTCGGCGGTGTCCCAGCAGATCACCCGGCTCGAACGGGAACAAGGCGTCGAGCTGCTGGATCGGGGTCCGCGTGGAGTCGAGCTGACCGCATCCGGACGGGTTCTGGTCGAGGCGGCCGAGAATATCGAGCGCGAGCTCGCCGACGCCAGGCGGCTGCTGGCCGAAAGCGAGGGCACTCTCACCGGAAACGTGGTGATCGGCGCTTTCCAGACGGTCATCGTGAGCATACTGGCCCCGATGCTTCCGGAACTGGCCGATCACCTGCCGGGGATCGATATCGACATCCGCGAGATCGCCTCCGAACGGTTGCCGCGCAGTCTCCGCGCAGGGGAGGCCAACCTGGTCATCCTGGAACGTGACCTCGAGGCGGATGAACCGGCGCCGGCAAACACCCGGGAGGTGCCGTTACTCGACGAACCGTGGCGGCTCGTCGTGCCGGCCGACTCAATCGCAGATGTCGGACTGCCCGAGCTGGAGAGGCTGCCCTGGCTCGGCATCGCTCCGGGTGGCGCGTCGGCCCGGGCGGTTGAACGGGTCAAGGCAAATCTCAAGCTGTCGACTTCCACGGTGCACAGCTATTTTGACTTCGGCTCAGCATTGGCGCTCGTGGCGGCCGGTCATGGCGTGACATTGCTCCCCGCCCTCGCGGTGCAGGGGTACCTTCCGGAGGGGGTCGCCGTAATCGATCTGCCTGGCCTGGGCAGCAGACGGTTGGTTGTGCGTCATCGGGCGACCAAGCGCGAGCCGTCGGCGGCCACGACGGCAGTGATCGAGGCGATCGTCAAGAGCGTCGAGGCAATGGACCTCAGCCGCCACTAGCCTTGCGGCAGCCTCGACGGCCACCAGATCGCCCGGCCGATGTCGTAGCCGAGCGCTGGAACCAGGAGGGACCGGACGATGATCGTGTCCAGCAGCACCCCGAATGAGACGATGAACGCGATCTGCGCCAGGAACAGAATCGGAATCACCGCGAGCGCCGCGAACGTTGCGGCCAGCACGATTCCTGCCGAGGTGATCACGCTTCCGGTCAGTCCCAGTCCGCGGAGCAGCCCGGCCCGCGTGCCGATCTGCATTGCTTCTTCGCGTACCCGGGTCATCAGGAAGATGTTGTAGTCGACACCGAGCGCGACCAGGAACACGAATCCAAAGAGCGGAACTGCGGCATCTGCTCCCGGGAAGTCGAAAATGTGGTTGAAAACGAGCGCCGCGATGCCAAGCGAGGCGGCGTAGGAGAGCACCACGCTGAGGATCAGCAGCACCGGAGCGAGGATCGAACGCAGCAGCAACATCAGGATCAACAGGATCACCGCCAGCACAATGGGGATGATCTTCAACAGATCGCTTTGCGCCGTGGTGTTGGTGTCCAGCGCGATCGCGGTGACCCCGCCCACCAGCACGCCGGGATCCTGCTGCGGCAGCGTGCGGCGCAGCGTGCTGACCACATCCTCGGCGGTCTGGGAATCCGCCTCGGAGTCCAGCACCGCATTGATCAGTACCTTCCCGCCTTCGGTTACCGGTTCGGCCGGCTGTTCTGGGTTCGGCTCCCCGGGCTCCCCGGGCTCCCCGGGCTCCCCGGGCTCCCCGGGCTCCCCGGGCTGCTGCGGCGCGGCGTCGCCGGCGTACAGCGTCGCGGAGCTGACGCCGGGCGTGTTGCCGACCGCGCTCAGCGTGGCTTCCGCCTTCGAGGCAGCGGCGATGATCACCACCGGGCTGCCGGAGCCTTCCGGGAAGTGCCTGCCGAGCACCTTCTGACCATCGACAGCCTCGGATTGGGCGAGAATGACGTCGGTCTGTGAAACTCCGTTCGCGTTCAGCTGGGGCAGACCCAGGCCGCATGCGCCAAGGATGACAACCGATGCCAGCCAGGTTGCGCGCGGCCGGCGGGAAATCAGCGTTCCGACTCGTCGCCACAGTCCGCGGATTCCCTCCAGCCCGCTAATGTCCTGTTCGCGACGATGCGAGTGCGAGTGGGCTCCGTACTTCGGCCGGAACGGCCAGAAAGCTATCCGGCCGAAGAGTACCAGCAGCATCGGTAACAGGGTCAGTGTTGCCAGCAGCGCGAAGACGATGCCGATCGCCGCGATCGGGCCAAGGCTCTTGTTCGAGTTCAGGTCGGAGAACAACAGGCACAACAGGGCGAGGATCACGGTGGCGCCGGATGCGGCGATAGGTTCGACGGCCGCACGCCAGGCCCGGGCAACCGCGGCCCACTTCGATTCGACGTGTTCGAGCGATTCCCGGTAGCGCGCGACCAGGAGCAGCGAATAGTCGGTCGCGGCGCCGATCACCAGAATCGAGAGTATGCCCTGGCTCTGTCCGCTGAGGGTGATCCAGCCCCAGTCGGCGAAGGAATAGACCAGCAGAATCGCGGCAGCAAGCGCGAACATCGACGTCAGCAACACCAGGAACGGCAAAACGACCGAGCGGTAGACCAGCAGCAGGATGAGGAACACCGCCGATGTCGCGACGAGCAGAAGCAGGCCGTCGATGCCGCCGAACGCGCTGACCAGGTCGGCGGTCAGCCCCGCCGGGCCGGTGACGTATCCGTTGGAGGACTTGGCGAGATTGGCGGCCAGAACGGATCGCAGCCCGGCGACCACTGTATCCACCTCGTCGGTGTCATCGATGGGCACAATGAACTGGATTGCCAGGCCATCGTCGGAGGGGATCGGACCTGCGACGGCGGTCTCGGCTTGCGGACCCGGTGCCCGCACGCCGGCGACGGCGCCGAGCTTCTCTGCGAGCTGGGCGTAGGAAGCCAGCTCGCTTCGAGGGATGGCCGTCTCGGATTCAATAACTACCACCGCAGGGATAGCGTCGGAGCTGGTGAACCGCTGTTGCCAGTCGCGCACCTCGGTGGACTCGGCGCTGGCCGGGAGGAAAGTCGCCTGGTCGTTACTTGAGACGGACGAGAGTTTGCCGAACGTCGGTCCGCCGAAACTCGCCGCCACCAGCCAGATCAGGAGCAGTGCGGCAGGCAGGACGACACGCAGCCAGCGGGGTGGCGCCCAGTCGTGACGTGGTCGGTTATCGAACATCGCTAGGAACCCTTCTTAAGACACATAAAAGATCAGCAGCATCGTGATCAGGAACCCGACGACGTAATTGATCCACAGAAACTGCTTCCACCCGCGGTTTGCCCGCTCCGACGCTTCGTCGGAGAGTGAAACGTAGGGCAGAGCGACCGCAACATAGCCGAGCACGAGCGGCGTGGCCAGTAGACCCGGCCACCCCGCCCACAGCACCAAGCTGCCTGCAGCGACCCAGACGACGACGGCGAAGCGCACCGCCCACTTGGCTCCCAGAGCCGTAGCTATCGAGTGGATGCCGGCGGCGCGATCCGGGAGGACGTCCTGCACCGCACCGAAGGCGTGGCTGGCGATGCCCCACAGCAGGAAGCCGGCCAGCAGCAGTAGGAGTCCGGGCGTAACCGGGGCGCCGGCAAGCGCAAGCCCGTAAACCGCAGGACTGACGAAGTGCGTGCTCGACGTGATCGAATCCAGGAACGGGACTTCCTTGAAACGCAGTCCGGGAACCGAGTACGCGGCCACCGCAAACAGGCTGATGCCGAGCACGCTCCAGGAGAGCGGATTGCCGAGCACAAGCAGAACGATGACGAAGGGAAGGCAGACGGCGACCGCGCTGATGATCGTGACCCGGTGCGTGCTGCGACTCAGCAGTGCGCCCTCCAGCCCGCCCTTGCGCGGGTTGGCGAGATCCGACTCGTAGTCGAATACATCGTTGATCCCATACAGGGCCAGGTTGTACGGCACCAGAAAGAAGATGGCTCCCACGATCAGGGCAAGATCGATCTCTCGCGTGGTCAGGAAGTATGCCGCCGCGAACGGGAATGCAGTGTTGACCCAGCTGACCGGCCGGGAAGCCTGTAACAACTGGAAAAGGATATGCCGGCGGCGCTCAGCGGTCATCCTTGCCTCGCCTTCCGAACAGATGCCAGAGCGCGGGGAGCAGGATGAGGCCGGCGATCGGGTAGGCGAAATCCTCTACCGGGGCCAGGCCGACGGCAAGCCCGGACAGTGTTGACTGCGCATAAGCCATCAAGCCGGCATGGATCATCACGTTGTCGAAGACAGCGGTGAGGATGATCAGGACCCCTCCTGCGCAGGCGACCGGTCGCCACCACCGGGTCAGCACGGCTCGGGGATTCGGGGCAGCCCTGACAGCCGCCGCCAACAGAACGACCGAGACTCCGAGGAACGCCAGGCTGAGCCAGAGGTACGTCATCTGCGGTGACCTTCCCGCCGGCTCAGGATCCGCTCGGATCCCGGGATCAGGACCATTGTCAGGTAGCAGAGGAATATCAGGAAGAACGGCTCCTCGAGTGGGAGTTCCGGGGCGATCAGGATTCCGGTCATCAGCTCTGTGTCGCCGCGGAAGAATATGCCCAGCCGAATGCCCAACAGGTCCCAGGTCAGGAAAAACAGCAGCCCGATTGCGAGCACGAGACCTGCCCGGCGAGCGTCCCTCCAGAAGAACAGCCGGTAGCGTCGGTCGATCAACGCCATGCACGCTATTGCGACCAGCAGAACAAGGAGATAGCCGGAGTTCACAACGGTTCCTCCAGCGGCATTGAGCTGGTGTCGCCGCGAAGCCTCTTGACCACGAGCTCCGCGCTTATCAGGCACATCGGCAGGCCTATTCCCGGCACTGTGGTTCCTCCGGCGTACAGCAGTCCCGTGACCCGGGAGGAGATGTTCCTGCCCCGGAAGAACGCACTTTGCCGCAGCGTGTGGGCGGGACCAAGCGCGCTTCCCTTCCAGGAGTTGAAGTCCCGGGCAAAGTCCGCCGGCCCGACCGTTCGGCGCAGCACAATACGTTCGGCCAGGTCGGGGATTTTTGCCCAGCTGCCAATCTGGCGAATGGCCTCATCTGCGGCCGCCTCGATTATCGGGTCGCCAGTGCCATCTTCACCGCCGCTGCCCAGGTCAGGATCGGCCGGAACCGGAACCAGCACGAAAAGGTTCTCGTGACCCGACGGTGCGACACCCGGATCTGTCGCGCTGGGCCGGCAGACGTAAATCGAGGCCGGATTGGGTATCGATGTCGGCGGGTTGAAGATCTGGGCGAAGTTCTCCGTCCAGTCCCGGGTGAAGAACAAGCTGTGATGGGCCAGCTGGTCAAGTTCCCCGTGAACACCGAGGTAGAGAAGAATCGCACCCGGCCCCGCGACGCGGTTGTTCCACCATTTCTGTGGCCTGCTCCGCAGTTTTTCGGGCAGCAGTGTGGTCTCGGTGTGATGCAGATCGGCGGCAGAGACAACGATGTCGGCGTCGAGGTGGCTCGAGCTGCCATCGGCGTCAACATACCGAACGCCGGTGACCGTGGGCCGCTGCCCGTCATCGGTTGTAATTGCCGTTGCCCTGGCCCCGGTGACGATCTCCACCCCTTCGCGGGCAGCCAGGCGGGCGATGCTTGCGATCACTTCACGGAAGCCGCCGCCGGGATAGTAGACGCCATCCTCCAGATCGAGATGACTCATCAGGTGGTACATGCTCGGAGTCATCGAGGGCGAGGAGCCGAGGAAGACAGCGGGGTACCCGAGGATCTGGCGAAGTCGGCGATCGGTCACGTGTCCCGCGGCGAACCGGTCCAGCGGCTGCAGCAGCAGACGGGCCAGTCGGGCGGCCCGGCTGAGTACTTCCGGCGCGAGAAAGGAGCGGTACGAGGCGAAGGTGGTGTACAGAAACCGGCGGATCGCAATTCGGTAGGCGTCTTTCGCCGAAACGAGATAGCGGTCCAGCGAGGCGCCCGCACCGGCCTCGATCGCCTCGAATGTCTGCAGGTTTAGCTGCTTGTCCGCGCTGATGTCGACCGGATGCGGATGGCCTTCGAAGAAGACCCGGTAACCGGGGTCGAGTCGGGTGGATGGGAACTCTTCGGCCGAAGACGACCCCAGAAGCCGAAAGAAGTGGTCGAAGACGTCAGGCATCAGGTACCAGGACGGCCCGGTGTCGAATCGGAACCCGTCGCGATCCCAGCTTCCCGCCCGTCCGCCGAGCTCGTCGCGTGCTTCCAGCAGAACCACACGAAGACCCTCGCGGCCAAGCAGCGCGGCGGTGGCTAGCCCGGCGATTCCGCCGCCGATCACGACGGCGGTCGGCGATGTGTTCACGGCGTCGGTCCGGGATGTGTTCACGGCGTCCGGCATAACGCCCTGCTGGCAGCCGCCCGGACCAGGATTCTGAGTTTCAGCGCATTCGGTACCCGGGTGCGGGACGGGCGCATGAGGTCGCGAGCCGGCGTCATCCGAAGCCGCTCGGACAGTTCGCTGAACAGGCTGTGTGCGGCGGTAACCGCTGCCCGGGATCCGCGCGGTAGTTCCGGGATAACGGCTGCGGCCGCCTTCAGGTCGGCATCGATGTCTGCCACGAGCGCGCGCTTCTCCCGTTCTGTGATGGTCGTCGCGTTCATTCCCGGCAAGTAGTTGCGGCCAAGCTGATTCCAGTCGGCCGGCAGATCGCGGAGGAAGTTGATCTTCTGGAACGCCGCGCCAAGTCGACTGGCGCCGAACTCCAATCGTTGTCGTCGAGCGAGGTCCGGTGCCTCCTCCTTGAGAAAGACCCGAAGGCACATCAGCCCGACGACCTCGGCGGATCCGTAGATATAGTCGCGCAGTTCGTCCTCGGTCAGGTCGGCGGGAGACAGGTCGCGGCGCATGCTGGCAAAGAACGGGGCGGTGAGGTCCGGGGAGATGCCTGCCGTCCGTGCCGTGAGGGCAAACGCGTGAACAACGAGGTTCGTGCTGAAGCCATCACGCAGGGCGCGGACTGTTTCGTTTTCGAAAGCATCGAGCAGCTCCCTTTGGGCGGACGGGTCGAGGCCGGCTTCGTGCGCTGCGCCATCCACGATCTCGTCGGCGACCCGCACCAGTCCGTAGATGTTCTCGATGTCAGGCCTGATCCGGCGATCCAGAAGTCGTGCGGCCATGCCGAAAGAGGTCGAGTAGTTTCGGATGATTGGCGCGGAACTGCGCTGTGCCACCCGGGAATAGAGCGCCAGGTCACTCGGCGTGCCGGAGGGTCGCAGTCGAGGGCTCATACCGACCGCTGCGCCGCATCCCGTGCCACCTGACGCAGGCGTAAGCGAAGGTTGCCCGGCAGGTCCACCGACTCGAGGAGCGTTAGTGCCTGCTCGGTGTGGTCAGCGATCAGCTTCTCCACGAAAGAACGTGCGCCGCTCTGCTCCACAAGGGATCGCAGGTGGGCGTGGTCGGCATCGGTCAGCTGCGGCCGAGCCAGGAGCTCGTTCAACTCACGCTGGTGAATCGAGAGCCGCGCGTAGGCCAGCAGTGCTGTGACCTTGCCCTCGCGCAGGTCACTGGTGCTGCTTTTGCCCGTCGCGGCTTCGTCGCCGAATACGCCCAGCAGATCATCGCGAAGTTGGAACGCAATGCCGACCCGACGACCGAACTCGCCGAGTGTCCGGAGAACGAAACCGCCGGAATCGGCCAGGATGGCGGCCGCCTTCAACGGTCCTTCGAACGAGTAGCAGGCGGTCTTGTGCTCCGTCATCGCCAGCACGGCTGGCAGCTCGGGCGACTCCACCTGACTGCTGAACGCGACATCGGCATGCTCGCCGGCGGCAGTGACGAAGACGCACCGGTCAAGCAGATCAAGCATTGCCGCACGCCGGGCCTCCGGGATGGCGAGACTCGCCACCATCATCTGAGCCGAGTGAATCAGCAGATCGCCGGCAAGGATGGCGGAAGCCTGCCCCCACAGCTGTGCGTCGGCCGAACCCACTCCACGGTCGGCCGCTCCGGAAGCGAAGGCGCCGATCAGATTCGGCCGGCCTCGCCGGATGAGATCGCGATCGATGACGTCATCATGAAGCAGGAACGCGGTGTGCAGCAGCTCGAAAGCCGTCGCAGCCTGGACCGCATTTTCGGTGTCGTCCCCGCCTAGTTCCTGGTAGGTGCCGATCAGCAGCGCGGGACGGATCTTCTTCCCACCATCGCTGGCCTGGCGGGCCGCCTCCCATAACGCCTGGTATTGGGGGCCATACGGTGTTGCCAGCCGGATTCGTTCATCGAAGAACAACTTGAGGCTGAGCATGACTCGCAGCGAAAGATCCGGCCCAGAGAAATGGGAGAGTGTCAGGCTCATTCGGGCAGCCTTTGAAGGGTTGCCGGCGGGCGCGGCAACGTGTCTTCGCCGGAACCGCCGAACATTGGGAGCAGTCCCGCCTGAAGCACCAACCAGGGACTGAAGGCCCAGGGGCTGAGCCGGATTGCGGCGCCGAGCTCGCCTGGGTCCACCCAGGCCAGGTCCATCACTTCGGTATCACGGGGCGCCGGCATCGCGCTGCATTGTGCGATGTAAACCGGGCACACCTCGTTTTCGACTACTCCGGACGGATCAGTCGCGTGATATCGGAAGTCGGGCAATGCGAGCTCGATGCTCGACAGGCGAAGTCCGAGTTCATGTTGTGCTCGGCGCTGCACCGCGGAAACTACCGGCTCGCCGGGTTGTGGATGACCGCAGAACGAATTGGTCCACACTCCCGGCCAGCTGATCTTGGACAGTGCCCGACGGGTAACCAGTGTCTGCCCTTGGTGGTTCAGGAGGTGGCAGGAGAAGCCCAGATGAAGTGGGGTATCGATTCCATGGCTGGCGACCTTCGGAGCCGTGCCGACCGGCTTCCCGCTGGCATCGAGCAGGACGATCCTCTCGGTTGCCGGAAGAAGATTCATCGCAAAACCCTTTGTTTACTAGCTAGGCTATTAAATAACCTAGCATGCATCATCTGTGGGTTTATAGTATAGGCATGGCGGAAGATGGCAATCGAGCACGGCGAGTCGCCGGTTCGATGCTCGATCCGCGGGTGATCGATCCGAACCAGGAGCTCGTCAACTACGCCGGAATGGACGAGGCCGAGATCCTGCAAATCGTCCGGGTGCTTACCGGGATAAGGGAATGGCGCGAGGCCGAGCAGCGGCTGAGCGTCAAGTCGCAGAATGACATGAGTCTCAATGAGACGGATATGAAAGCGCTCCGGTTCATCGTCGTTGCCAAGAATCAGGGTGTCGTTGTTACTCCCGGGGCGCTCGCGGAACACTTGCGGATTTCCACCGCTTCGACGACCAAGTTATTGGACCGCCTCGCCGGTGCCGGACACATAGAGCGGTCCCCGCACCCCAGCGATCGCCGGGCGCTGATGATCACGATTACCACAAGCACGCACGAAGAAGTCAGGGAATCCGTCGGCAAAAATCATGCGCGCCGATTCGAGGTCGCCGCGCGGCTTACCCCGGAAGAGCGGGAAGTCGTGATCAGGTTTCTGGGCGAGCTCAGCGATACCGGCAGGGAGTTCGTGGACGAAACGGATAGGTCGGATTAGGCGGGGAGGTTCCCGCCCGGCGGCTACGTGCGCACCTCCAGCTGGAGGGCAAGAGCGAGCTCTTCGGCTGCACTGATCACTTCGTCCTGCCAAGGTTTCAGGGCGTGGGCCGGCGAATTTTCGAAGCTGACCGCAAAAGGATCGCCGACGCCGGTATCCACTCCGGACAATGCCTCCAGGACGGCGAGTCCACAGAAGGGCACATAGACCGGGGAATAGCCGCCTTCGTGGGAGAACACCAGCCGGCCATCGCATGCATCGTCGGCGAGCTCCACCAATTGCTGCGCCATATCTCGGTATGCGGATGCGGTGACTGCCATTCGGCCCAGCGGGTCGGCTGCCCCCGCGTCAAAACCACTCGAGACCATGATCAGGTCAGGCTTGAATGCCGTGATGGCCGGTCCCGCAATGCGGCGAATCGCCTCGGTATAGGCTTCGTTGCCACAACCCGCGGGGAGCGGAACGTTGATGCACGTACCACGGGCTGACGCGCTTCCTTGTTCTTCGATGGTTCCGGTGTCCTGGGGAAACAGGCTGTCCTGGTGTAGCGAGATGGTTAGAACGTTCGGATCATCCCAGTAGATGGCCTGCGCGCCATTGCCGTGGTGGACGTCGTAGTCGACGATCGCCACGCGTTCGATGTTATGCACGACCCTGGCATGTTCGATGGCGATCGTGACATTGCTGAAGAGGCAATACCCCATTCCGGTCTCCGGGCGTGCGTGATGTCCGGGGGGACGGACCAGCGCATAGGCGTTGTCGGCCTCTCCGCTGAGAACGGCGTCGACGGCGGTTATTGCGCCGCCGGCCGCAAGCAGCGCGATGTCGTAGGATCCCGGCCCGAACGGGGTGAATCCGTCGCCACCGTCGCCGCCGCCGGCGGAGCTGTCACGCTTGATCCGAGCGACGTAATCGGCAGTGTGGATTCGCCGGAGTTCTGCTTCGGTCGCCGGCCGGGGGCTGAGCCTTACCAGCGAGTCGATCAATCCGGAGACCGCAACGAGGCCGTTGAATCGAGACTTCGATTCGGGGTTCTCGAAGTTCTGATAGGGCTGAATCATCCCGCCGGACGGCAGAAGTCCTGCATGGGTTCCGGTATCGTGCCACGCGAATCGTTCGTGCCATACGTAGCCAGTGCGTTTCATTGCGTTGTTTCCGTTCAGGGTCGTTTTGAGTTCCGGGTGGTTTCAGCCTGCATCGGGGACGCCTAACCGGCCTTCGGTGGTTCGGGTTGAGTCAGAGATATCTGAGTCGAGGTGGAGGTCGTCAAACAGCTGGTCCACGCGGTTTCGCTCCTCGGTGCTGACCGGTATGACGTAGGCGCAAGTAATGTAGATGCCGAGATTGACGACCAGGGCGGCAACACCTGAGGTCAGGCCACCAAGCCACGGGATCGAAATCGGATAGAACCATTGCAAAATCGCTGCAGTGACGAAGCCGCCGATCATCGCGGCCGAAGCACTCGTTGCGTTGCCGCGTCGCCAGAAGATTCCGAGGAACAATGTGGGGGCGAGCTGGCAGATGCCCTGGTACGAGACCATCGCGAGAATGATCAACCCTGAACTCATGTTGACGGTCGCGAACGCGCCGGCGGCGGCGAGGACGGTCAGCAGTGCCACCGTGATTTTGCCAATTCGTGCATCTTCTATCCGTCGCCCAGTCGCAACCCCGATGACGTCGTTGGCCGTCTGTGCTCCCAACGCCTGAAGGTTGGCTCCGACGTTACCCATCGTCGCCGCCACGACACAGAGGCCGGCCGCGGTGACGAGTCCGACCCCACCCACCCCCGCGGTTATGAACCACACGTTGTCGGGCGCCTCTGCGACGCCTGGAAGAGATGACGCCAGTAGTGCCAGCAGGGAAAGTGCCGAGCCGAACACGAACAGGATTGGGGCAGCCTGGATCGCCGAACGCCTGATGGTTCCGGTGCTGCGTGCGGTGAACAACCGGACGAAGATATCCGGCCAGCACCAGCCGCCCAGCGCTCCGGTGAGAACGAGAGACATTAGGTAGAGCGGCCCGAGCGGGCTGCCCGGGCCGGGCAGGACATAGAATCCGGGATCAACGTCCGTGAATCCATGCCCGTTCGTTACCAGCCAGACCAGGAGACCAAGGATGATGGCCGTGCCGAAGAAGTAGGCCACGATTCCCTGAACCATGTCGGAGATGACTACGCCGCGCATACCGAACCGGATTGTCCAGACCTGCCGAAGCGCAATCACTGCGACGCCAATGATCACTGCGGCTACGGAGCCGACAGCCCCGAACGAGAGGTAGGAGAAAACTAAACCCAGCGACTGCATGCCGAGCACAATCCAAGGGAATGAGGCGATTATGCCGATCAGCGCGGCAATCACCCGGACCACCTTGGAGTTGTAACGCAACCCCAGGAGGTCGGCTTGGGTGCGCAGATCGAATTTCCGTCCCCATTCGTGAACCGGCTTCGCCAGCCAGAACATCAGGACGACCGCCAACAGGGAGTACGGCACGAAATAGAATCCGAGAACGCCCGAGCTGGCAGTAAGGCCCGCGAACGAGATAAAGATCGTGCCCGGAAGCCATGTATTAACGAACGCCATTGCCCCGAAGAACGAACCAAACGAGCGTCCGGCTGTCGCGTACTCCGAGAATGTCGCGTCTATTCGACGTGTTCGCTCGAGCACAACCACAATGACCAGGAAGAACACGGCGACCCCGCCGTAACCGATGACCATACCCATTTCAGGCAGCCGCCTTCCGGTCGATTGCGAACATCGCGAATAGCGATGCCATGACGCAGAAGCCGGAGCAGAGGAAATACCCGACCGAAGACGCCGGGTTGCCGTTCCCAAATGCCCAGTGCATTGGCGGCAGAAGCAGGATCAAGGCGTCGGCGGCAATCAAAATGACGAGCGACCGCGGTATCGGCCGGCGGTGCGTAGCGCGTTCGGATTTCGACATAATTGACCCTTCGGGCTCGGATGCGTCCGGTGCTGATACTGGTGCCGGAACGTTCCGGCTTACAAAAGAGCCTGAAGTGTTCTACGTCACACGTCAAGAGGTACTGGTGAGTAAGTTATTTTGCGAACGCAGGCCGTGGATGCCGCAGATGGGCGGATCACGATGAATTCGGCCGGCTCGTATGATGAGCGAATGAAGAAGACCGCGGTGACGATCGTCGACATCGCTAACGAGCTTCGGCTATCCAAGACGACAGTCTCCGATGCGCTAATCGGCTCCGGCCGGGTCTCCGAGTCGACGCGTCGGCGGGTGGCTGAGGTGGCAGGCCGGATGGGATATGTGTCGAATCGCGCCGCGCGCCACCTCCGCGGGAGCCAGACCGGTTCGATCGGGCTGTACGTCCCAAAACAGGTGCGTAACCTGGCCTTCTATATGGAGTTTGCCTTCGGCGCCGCCGATCAAGCCTCTCTCGCCGAATACGATCTCACACTCTTTGGCCGTGAACCGAAAGCGCACGCCTCGTTTCCGGTCGACGCGGCGATTGCCGTCGACCCGCTGCCAGGTGACCCGATGCTGGAGCGATTGCTTGCGGCCAAATTTCCATTAGTTACGGCGGGACGCCTACTTGGGAATGATAGGGCGACGGGAACTGCCGGGACCGATGTTCCGGCCGGTGTTATCGAGATTGACCATCGGCGAACCACGACCGAGATACTCGACGGACTTGCACACATCGGCGTTCGTCGTCCGGCATTTTTGGCACCGGATTCCCGGTTCGGTTCTTCCTTCACTGTGGACACAATCGGCGCCTACCGGAGTTGGTGCGCTGACCGTAATACAGAGCCGCTTACCCTCCCTTTGACTGTCACTCCCACGGACAGCGAGTTGTTCATAGCCGTCAGGACCTTGATCGGTGACTCAGGGGTAGACGGGCTCGTTTGTGCGGCGCAAGGGCTCGCCGGCCGCGCGGCTGTCTTCCTGCCACAGCTGGGGCAGGAACTAGGCAGGAGCATTCAGCTCGCTTCACTTGTAGGTGACCCGGTGACAGAACTTCGAAATCCTGCCATCAGCAGCGTCGACCTCAGGCCGCGGGAATTCGGGGAGAACGCAGTGGATTTCCTGCTGGAGATTCTGAATGGCACCACTCCGCCGTCGCCACACCGGAGGGAGAATGCTGAAGTGCGGCTAGCTGAAGGCCACTCACACAGTGAGCTGAAGTGAATTTTCCCGGCTTCCGGTCGCAGGGCTTCCTGCCATCACATTGAATGCGCGGTCTTCCGGTGTGATTGTCACCGTCGCCAGCGTTGACCATCGCTGCCCGAGGGGTGCTCCGGCGGCGGGCTGGCAACATAGCTCGGCGCCGTCGTCCTCAGTCGAGTGCAGATAGGCGTGCAGCTCGCCGGTCGACACCGGGTGGAAATCTTGGCCGGTGCGCGTTTCCAGCAGAGCAAGCCGCTGCTGGCTGTCCGGTTCGTAGACGCCGGCTTTCTCCCCGAAGCTCAGCTTCGGATCCAGGAAGTGGTTGGTGTGTAGCAGGCGATGGTTCTCCGGGACGAGCTTCCCATGGCCAGCGGGACTCAGCTCGACCGTCACGGCGGAAGCGCGGTCGAGCACGGTGATTGCCGACGAGGTCCTCACCGGCGCAAGCGAGAGGATGTCGACCGCCTCCGCGACCGAACCTGCGCCACCCAGCACCCTGGCAGCGACAACATGGACCGGCACGCCGCCGGACTCGTCCCTGGAATGAGCCAGAATGTTGAACATCACTCCCAGACCTGCGCTGTTCAGGCCGATCTTTCCCAGGATGCCGTACTCGGTCAGCCCGACGTGGGTAAATCGCTGGCCGGTGATCCTCTGCACGTGCCAGCTTTCCGAAAGCTCCTCGTGCCAGTCCCAGGTCTGAGCGCCGAGGGTACGTGGCTTGGTGCTGACCACTGTCGAACACTCGCCTGGACGTGCGCCGAGCGCGGCGGAGAGGATCTCGGTTCGGGAGTTTAACGCGGCGATCTGCCACACCTCGAGCCCCGAGCCCTCGGCTGTCCCACGGATTTCCTCGCCGGCTTCCGGTGCCCATCGGTCAATCGCATCGAGGCATCGTAACGCGCCTGAGCGAATCTGCTGATCGGCCAACCGCAGGGCGTGGAACAGCCGCTCGTAACGCTGCACTGTCAACGTCAGGGCGGCGCGGCTCAGCTCTCCCCGGAGTTTTCCGCGCAGCCGGTCATCGGGCTCGTCGATCTCGAGCAGTTCTGGTGTGACGTCTTCCGCGCGGGTCATGAATCGAGTTCCTTGTTCAGTGTGAGCATTCTTCCGGTCTCCGGTTTCCAGCCCCGCCGGGGCACCGAGTCCTTCAGTAGCTGGGTGTAGGGATGTTCTGGCCGGTCCAGCACGTCATCGGTCCGGCCGGCTTCGACAATTCGGCCGCGGCGCATTACCGCCACCGAATCGGCGAGCTGGCGGACGACGGCGAGATCATGGGTGATGAAGAGATAGGTCAGCCTCTTCTGTTGCTGAAGTTCGCTCAGCAGGTCGAGAACTTTCGCCTGGACCGAGACGTCGAGCGCGGCAACCGCCTCGTCGAGGACGAGCACGCTGGGTTCCGCCGCGAGTGCCCGCGCGATGGCGACCCGCTGCCGCTGACCACCGGACAACTCGCTGGGCAGAGCCGATAGATGGACGGGAGTCAGGCCGACCTGCTCGAAAAGCTGGGCACACAGTGCCTTCCGCTCAGCCGCCGACAGCGAAAAATGCGCCCTCAGCACCTCGTCGACTGCCACCCGCGCCGGCAGTCGCCGATTGAGCGAGCCCTGCGGATCCTGAAAGACCATCTGGACCAGTTTCGCCCGCCTGCGGCGTTCGCTGCGGGTCGGCCTGGTCCCGATCGGGTTGCCGCCGATGCTGACACTGCCCGCGTCCGCGGACTCCAGCCCGACGATGATCCTGGCCACTGTGGTTTTTCCGGAGCCCGATTCGCCGACCAGTGCCGTGCAACTGCCCTGCGGAACCGCGAGGGAGACGTCATTCACCGCGCGCAGCTGCTGCTTCCTCCGGCCAGAGCCGGTGCTGAATGACTTTGAAAGCCCTGAGATCACGATCTCGCTCACTGCTGCCGTTCCTTTCTGGCGTCGATGCTGGGCCGTGCACTCATCAGCTGCCTGGTGTACGCGGCCTGCGGCCGGTCATAGAGGTCGGCCGGGGTCGCCGTCTCGACTATCTCACCGTCCTTCATCACCGCGATCCGGTCGCAGACGGCCGCAGCGAGATCCAGGTCGTGGGTGACGAAAATCATCGACATATGCAACTCCCGTCGCATCCCGTCGAGCAAAGCCATCACTTCTGCCTGGGTTGTCACATCGAGTGCGGTGGTCGGCTCATCGGCCAGCATGAGTTGCGGGTTTCCGCTGACAGCGCCGGCAATGGCAACCCGTTGCAACATGCCGCCGGACAGCTGATGCGGATAGGACTTCAGGCACCGATCCACATCGGCGATTCCAACCTGGTCCAGCAGTGCACGCGCTTTGCGTATGGACTCGTCAAGAGGTCCGCCACGCGCCTCCCGCATGCCTTCGAGCAGGAAGCGCTGCACCGGGAGTACCGGGTTGAGCGCGGCATGCGGGTTCTGCGCGATCATCGCCGTGCGGTGAGCACGCATCCGCCGCAGCTCCTCGCCGCGCAGTGCCAGCACATCTTCGCCGGCCAGCCGGATCGAACCGGTCACCCGGGCTGCGGCAGGCAGCGAACGGACGATGCACCGCATCGTCATTGACTTGCCCGAACCGGACTCGCCCACCAGGCCGAGTGCCTCGCCCTTTCCAACCTCAAGCGAGATACCGCGGAGGATTTCGGCCGTCCCGATCTGCAGTCGCAGTGAATCAATCGTGAGCATCATGCCCTCCCTGCGGCGCGGCGTCCGCCAAGACGCTCGCCAAGATAACCGGCGCATGCCACCGTGATCACGATGCAGGTTCCGGCCAGAACGCTTTCAGCGGGATAGCCGGCCTGCAGCGAGGCCTGCCCGTTGGACACCATCAGCCCCCAGTCCGCTTTGGGTGCCTGCACACCCAGGCCGAGGAACGATAATGCCGCGAGGTCGATCATCGCGTATCCGAAGTTGATCGTGGCGCCGGTGAGGATCTGCGGACCGACATTGGGCAGCAGGTGCCGGCCGGCGATCACCACGCCGGGAATTCCCTGCAGTTCCGCGGATCGGACGTAGGAGAGCCCTCTCTCACGCAACGAAACGCTCCGGATCACCCGGGCGGTATACGGAATATACGCGACCGAGAGTGCCAGGGATGCCGTGAGCATGCCGGAGCCATAGATCGCCGTGACGAGCACCGCGAGCAACAAGTTCGGGAAAGCGAACAGGAAGTCGAGCACCCGGCTGATCGCCGCGTCCACCCAACCACCCCACCAGCTGGCGATGAGCGCGAGCATGGTGCCGCAACTTGCCGTGACCACGACGACGATCAGCGCGCCGAGAAGCGTTGAACGGGCGCCGTAGAGCAACCGGCTGAACAGATCCCGGCCGGCCTGATCGGTTCCCAGCAGGTTGCCGGGGCCCGGGCCGAGGTAGCGCTTGAGCACGCTGCCCACGGTTGGATCGTGCGGGGTGAGCAGCGGCGCGAGGATAGCCGCGACGATTATTAGGGCCAGGATGACCGCCGCTATCGTCCCGACTATGCCGAGCGAGGAACGGCTGCGCTGAAGTGTCTGGACGATCATGCCGCAACCCCCGTCAGCCTGACCCGTGGGTCGATCAGGGCATAGAGCAGGTCGACGATCAGGTTGATCACGCCGAAGGCGGCGACCAGGATAATGGCGACGGCCTGCACAATGGCGAAGTCTTTCTTCTGTACTGCGTCAACGAGCATGGATCCGATTCCGTCCAGGGTGAAGGCGTACTCCACCACGAAGGCTCCAGCGATCAGTCCGGCAATATGCACGCCGACGATCGTTGTCACCGGAAGCATCGAGTTGCGGACGATGTGCCGTTTGATAATGATTCCCCGCGGCACGCCGCGGATCCTTGCCGATTCCACGTGCTCGCTTTCGCTTTCCTCCCGGATCGCGGTGCGGGTGATCCGGGCGACGACTGCCATTGAGGGCAGGGCGAGTGCAAATGCCGGCAGCACGAGGTGCCACAACTGGTCGAGGAAGCCCTCGCCCGAACCGAATACCGGGAACCAGCCGAGGCCGACGCTGAAGATCGACATCAGGATCAGCGCCGCGAAGAACGTCGGCACGGCGAAGCCGAGGTTGGAGAAGATCACCACAGCTGAATCCAGCGGCCCGCGCCGTATCCCGGCAATCGTGCCGAGCCCGATCCCGGCGACCACGATGATCAGCGCGGCAAGCACAACCAGCAACAGGGTGGTCGGCAGTTTTTCTGCCAGCAGGTCACCAACAGGCTGACGGTTCACCAGGGAGCGGCCGAAATCGCCGGACAGGACCCCGGACAACCAGTTCCAATAGCGAAGCAGGAATGGGTCGTCGAGCGAGTACTGTCGTCTGATTTCAGCCAGCACCTCCGGTGTCACGGTGCGGCCCTGCACCAGGAACGACTCTGGTTTGCCAGGTGCCGCGTACATCGCGGCGAACACAACGAAGCTGGAGGCTACCAGCACTCCGAGGAGTGCCAGTAGCCGGCGGATGATGAACATCATTTCGCTGCTGCGCCCAGATCTGCTGCCCACGGGTAGTACAGGTAGACGAACGATGCCGGAACCCCGGTAACCCGGTCATTCAGGTACAGCCGGACCGCCGGATCCACCACAGGGATCCAGGGAACGTCGTTTATGGCCAGGCTCTCGATCTGGGCGACCTTCGTGGCTCGTTCGGCGTCGTCGGTGATCACGGCGGCCTCGTCGAGTAGCTTGTTGATCTCCGGGTTGTCGTAGCCGGAGTAGTTCTGTGAGCCGTCCTTGCCCACGATCGTCCTGAGGTACGCCAGCGGATCGGGGACGTCCATGTAGTTGGTGGTCATGAATGCTCCGTAGCCTTCGCGGGCCGCGGGGTCGGAGAAGAACGCTCCGTACTTGGCGCTGGGCAGTCCTACCGGTTCGATCTTCAAACCGAGTTCGGTTGCGACGTTCGACATTTCCGAGATGATGTCGGCGTAAAACGTGCGCTCGCTGGGGTAGGCGATCCTGATCGGCTCCGACGTGTCGATCTTGGCCTTGGCGATTTCGGCCTTGGCCGCCTCGAGGTCCGGCTTTCCGGCAGGAAGCTTCTCCCGAGCGGCACCGAAGATGTCGGCCCCGTAGGACCAGCCGTTGTTGGGAACCAGGGATCGGGACGCGGTGGCGGTGCCCTCGAAGACGGTGGCGGCGATAGCCTCCCGGTCCAGGCCGGAGTACAGTGCGCGGCGAACTGCCGGATCGTTGAACGGTCCCTCACCTGTGCCGATGGCCCCGACGAGCTGAAGCGACTTGCCGTAGAGGAGCTGGCCGGAGGTCGAACCCGACAGCGAGCTGACGGCGCTCAGCGGAACGTCATAGGAGCCGTCGATCTCGCCGGTCGTCAGCGCGTTCGAGATCGCCGACGGATCGACGATGAAGCTGATCTTCAGGCTCTTGGTTTTGGCCTGCTTCTTGGTGTTCCAGTAGTTTGCATTCTTCTCCAGGGTGATGCTCTGGCCCTGGTCCCAGCCGGCAACCGAGAACGGCCCGGTGCACATAACCTTCTCCGAGGGAGTGCCGAAGTCGGAGCCTGCTTCCTTGCGCTGCTTCTCCTCGATGACTGAACCGAGCGGCGTGACCATGTAGGAGTTGAAAGAAGCGTCGGCCTTCTTCAGCTTGACCGTCACCTGATGGTCCCCGGAGGCCTTGACCGACTCAATGTTCCCGCTCACCGCGCCGTCCGCCCAGTAACTGCCCTCCTTGGGGTCCAGGTGCCGGTTCAGGCTGTAAGCCACATCGTCGACGGTCATGGCCTGGCCATCCCAGAACTTCACGCCATCGCGAATCGTGTACACGTAGGTTTTGTCATCCGGCGTGTCGACCTTCGTTGCGAGGTTAGGCGAAATCGAGTAGTCCGACTCCAGCTTCATCAGGCCTTCGCAGAGGTTGGCCACCACAGTGTTTTCCGGATAGTTGAACGCCTTGATCGGATCAAGCGAGGCTGGCTCGCCGAACGGTAGGTTCCACGTGGCGGCATCAAGTTCTCCGGCCGCGGCCGGAGTCGTTACCAGGAGGTCGCCGGCTGCCGGGCCGGATGCCTCCGGGGCATCCTTGCCCGAGCAGCCGCTGAGGGTGAATAGCGCGATGGCGGCCGCGGCGGTGACCTTTTTCTTCATTCTCAAACGCCTTTGTTCGAAGCTTGTCGATCGGATGGATGTGACGCTACTTACAAAAAACGTTTTATGTAAGGCCTGTCGCTCGTCGTTACCAAAACGTTTTATTGTTGAGTAACAATAGGACGCATGAGAGTTCGACGAGTCACCATCCACGATGTTGCGGTCGAGGCGGGAGTGTCGATCACCACGGTTTCCCACTCGCTGAACAACAAGGGCACGATCTCCGAGGCGACCCGGCGCCGGGTCGTCGAGACCGCGCTGGCGATGGGGTATGAAGCCGACGCGCTTGCGCGCGGGCTGCGCAGCAGCAAGATCGGCGCCATCGGACTGGTGCTTCGGCCGTTGGACACGCTTGGCACCTACCGGCCCGAAGGCGTGGACTACTTCATGCGGCTGGTGGGTGCGGCCGCCGTCAGCGCGCTGGACCGAGGGTTGAGCCTGATGCCGGTGCGCGACCTGACCGAGGGAAGGAACCCGCCGCTGGCGCTATCCCTTGACGGATACATTGTCGGAGATCCGATCGAGAACGATCCGGTGATCGATATCCTGTTGGAGCGGGACATTCCGGTCGTCGGGATTGGGCGCGATGTGGGCCGGCCCGACTTCAGGGACTGGGTCGGCGCCGAGGAAGCCCACGACACCGAGCGAGTCCTCGACCTGCTGTGGGGCAAGGGCGCCCGCCGGATAGTCCTTGTTCGGGGAACCGACGCGAATTCCTGGAACATTGACACAACCGAGGCCTATCGTGCGTGGACGCGGAAGCGCGGAATTCCCTGCGTGATCGAATCGCAGCCGGAGGCCGCCGGCGCCGAGGGGGGCAGGAACGCCGCCGAACGTCTCTTCTCCGGTCCGGTTGCACCGGATGCCGCCTACTGCCTGACCGGACGACATGCCAGCGGGCTGGTCGCCGAACTTCAGCGCCGTGACATCGACGTGCCGGCCGACGTCCAGGTTGTTGCCGGATCCGATTCTGAGCAGTCCCGGGACTCTGTCCCGCCAATCACTGCGCTGGACCTCGTGCCGGAAGAGATCGCCCAGGCGGCAGTCGAGCTCCTGGCCGATCGGCTGGAGGGCAGCAAGCTGCAGGCGCCGATGTCGGTCGCCCCGCGGCTCATCCTTCGCGGCAGCACGCGGTGAGCGGCGGCGTTTTGGCGGCTCCACAGCGAGAGAGATCGAGATTTGCGGCCGCTAACCCGCGGGCAACCGCCGGAATCTCAGCATGCGAGCGAAAAATGGGCCGCCGAAGGTGCTAGCCGCCGCATTTGTTGCCGCCAAGCCGCCAAGCCGTCCGTTTTCCGCCAAGCCGCCGAATGCCACGATGAAGTCTCGCCTGTCTGCTCCCACGCTGCGCTCACAGCAGCAACTTGAGCCGGTGTTGATCGTCCTTGTCGAGCAGTGGGCCGTAAATGGCGTAGAGCGATGATTTCGCCAGTTCGGCAGCCTTGTCCCCATTGTGAGACTCGATGGCTGCGAAGATCTGCCGGTGCAGGTCGATAAAGTCCGCCCGCAGGTTGGCGGTGTTGGTTGCGTTTTCGATGGTGCTGGCGACCAAGTCGATGATCACCTGATTGATAACGGAACCCACGACATCCAGGAACGCGTTGCCGGCCGCGTCCCGCACCGCCTCATGAAAATCGGCGTCCGCCTGAGAGAAGCCCTCGACGTCGTCGACATCGGCGTCAGCCATTTTCGAGATGGCCTGCGTCATCCGGGACAGGTGATCCTCGGTACGCAGATGCGCGGCGAGGAAATTGGCCGCGCTGCCGCTGACCATTCGGTATTGCACCAGGTCGACCAGGCTGATCTGTTCAACCCGGATCGCTCCGTTCAGCATCCGCGCGAGTCCCCGGACGTTTGACGGCGTCACCTGTGGGCCCCTTGGACTCCCGGGCTGTGTTTTCACCAGCCCCATGCTTTCCAGGATTCTCAGTGCCTCGCGGACCGTGGAGCGCCCCACCTGAAACTGGTCGACGAGCGCGCGCTCGCTTGGCAGGTGTTCGCCCGGTCTGATGTCGCCGCGGTAGATCGCCGCCTCGATCTGTTCGACGACGCGCTCGTATGCGCGGGACTTCTCCACTGGCTGAAACATTGAGACTCTCCGTTGTGGTGCAGGTCACAAAAGTGTAACCAGATTGCGCGAGGGGTTGACCACCGCACCGCTTGGCCGAAAACTATGTATTAAACCTAGCAGCTGGTCAGACCAGTTGCTAGAGTCGGGGGAACCGGCGGGAAACCAGACATGAAATGGATGACTCGATGACTCCTTTGGCCACTCGTGAGAACCAATCCGAGGAAGACATGGCTGCAGATCCAAGTGAGACCGTGGTGGAACTCCGCGGAGTGTCGCTTGACTATGGCAACAACCGGGTTCTCGATCATTTCGATCTCCGGGTGCAACGCGGTGAGCTCGTAGCACTGCTCGGTCCAAGCGGCAGCGGAAAGACCACGGTGATTCGCACCATTGCGGGGTTCCTGGATCCGAGCGAAGGACAGGTGCTGCTCGCGGGCAGCGATGTGACCTACAAGCCGGCTCATCGGCGCGGAGTCGGCGTCGTCTTTCAAAGCTATGCGTTGTTTCCGCACCTCAGCGTGTTCGACAACATTGCCTATCCGCTCCGTGGACGCCGGGTCGGCCGCTCGGCACTCAAGAAGCGCTGCGATGAACTGATCGAACTGGTTCGCCTCGGCGATCAGGAACATAAGAAGCCGGCAAAACTCTCCGGGGGCCAGCAACAGCGGGTCGCCCTGGCCCGTGCGCTTGCCATGGATCCTGAGGTGCTGTTGCTGGACGAGCCGCTGTCGAACCTGGACGCCAACCTGCGCCGCGATGTCGGCGAGGAAATCCGGCGGCTGCAACAGCGCACGAATACCACCGCCATCATGGTCACCCACGACCGCCAGGAAGCGTTCGGCATGGCCGACCGGATTGCGGTGCTGCGGGGCGGAAAAATAGAGCAGCTCGGCACGCCTCGTGAACTCTATCGCTCGCCGGCAACGCGATTTTTGGCCGAGTTCGTCGGCGAATCGAATATAGTCGTCGGCCGGATCATATCCACCGAGTCCGATGGCGAGAAGTCGCGCGTTCTGATCGATTCCGAGATCGGCGAGCTGCGCGTGGACGGCTCCGGGAGTCCAGGCAAGATTGTCGAGATCCTGATCAGACCGGAGGACCTGAGCTTCCAGGCCGATGCCACGGGCCTCAACACCATCACCGCGACGCTCAAAGAAACCTTCTACTACGGCAGCAATGTGGTCGCCACCGTTCAGGCAGGCAATAAGCAGCTGTCGTTGATCGCCTCGGGCTCGTCGTTCGTTCCGCCCGACATCGGCCACCAGGTCCGGCTCAGCATCGAGCCGGGCGACTGCATACTCCTGGACGGAGCAAGCTAGTGGCGCTCGACACGCTGACTCCGGAGACGCCGGAGATCAAACCCAGACCGGCTGAGGCTCGGCCGCCGAAGGGCAGAAAGTCCATGTGGCTACTGCTTCTCCCGATGCTGGTGGTCTTCGCCGCAGGCTTTGCCCTTCCGCTGCTCAACGTTGCCCGGTTCTCACTCGACCGGTTCGATGCAGCGCAGGGCGGCCAGGTGCCAGCCTGGTCTATGGAACAGTTCCTCGCCGTGTTCAGCAATGAGCTGTACCGGGAACTGATTTTCCGGACCTTCGGCCTGGCTCTGGCCACCACGCTGATCTCGATTGTGCTCTGCTATCCGCTGGCGCTTGCCGTCACCCGGGGACCGCGCAGGCTTCGCGGCATCCTGATGGCGGTCGTGATGACACCGCTGATGGTCAGCGTCGTGGTCAAGACTTTCGGCTGGTCTGTGCTGCTCAGCGGCGACGGCATCCTGCAGCAGGCGCTGAACGCAACAGGGCTCGATATCCGCCTGCTGTTCACCCCTGTCGGCGTCACCATCGGCCTGGTGCACACATATATGCCGTTCATGGCGCTGAGCCTGATTGCCGCACTTGCCGCCATCGACCGCCGGACCGAGGAGGCGGCAACGTCGCTCGGCTCGCCCCCGTTCAAGGTGTTCCTCAAGGTGACGCTGCCGCAGACCGTCAATGGCCTTGCAGCGGGATCGGTGCTGACCTTCGTGACCAGCATGAGCGCCCTGGTGACGCCGCAGCTGCTTGGCGGCGGTCGGGTGAGCACGATCGTCACCGCGATTTACGACCAGGCGACCAGCGGACAGAACTGGCCGCTCGCCTCCGCGCTCGGGGTTGTGCTGCTGATCATCACCTTCATCATGCTGTCCCTCCAAGCCCTGGCGGTGCGACGTGCCACAAACTGACCAGCTACCCACCAGGCCGACGGAAGCGAAAACCAGGCCCGGTCGCAAGCCGCGGCTCAGACTGGGAAGCGTCATCTTCGCAATCGCGGTAACGCTCATCGTGCTGTTCGTGCTTGCGCCGCTCCTGGTTGTCGCCGCAAGTTCCGTGACGTCGAGCGGCTACCTGAAGTTTCCGCCGCAGGGCTTCTCTCTGCAGTGGTTCGGTGCGGCCGCGGAAAATTCGAAGTTCGTCGAATCGTTCTCCACCAGCATCCGGCTTGCGCTTGGCACCATGATCATCAGCGTGGTGTGCGGGGTGCTCGCTGCGTACGCCATCAACCGGTACCCGGGGCGAATTGCCAACTTCCTCGAGCAGCTGTTCCTCTCGCCGCTCATGCTCCCGGCGGTCGTCTTCGGGCTTGGCTTCCTCTTTGTGCTTTCCGCCTTCGGATATCGCGGGTCGTTCTCCGGTGCTTTGCTCGCACACGTCATCGTGGCGTCGCCATTTGTGATTCGCTCGACCCTGGCCGGCTTCCGCAGCATGGATTCCCGGCTCGAGGAGGCCGCCCGTTCGCTCGGAGCCGGGCCGCTGCGCAGCTTCTTCACCGTGGTGCTGCCGGGTGTCGCAGGCAGCGTCAGTTCCGGCGCGATCTTCGCCTTCGTCATCTCCTTCGATGAAGCGGTCGTCACACTCTTCCTCACTGGGCCAGGCTTCGAAACCCTTCCGGTCACGATTTTCACCTATGTGCAGTACTCCAACGATCCGACCGTGGCCGCTGTGTCGACAGTGCTGCTGATCTTCTGCGCCGTGCTTGTGGCTGTGATGATGCGGCTGGGAAAGGACGGCGATGAACGCTGACCAGCATCGAAAGGTCGCAGTCGTTACCGGGTCGTCGTCCGGAATCGGCCGTGCCACCGCAGAACGCCTGGCCGAGGAAGGCTACGACCTGATCCTGCACGGGCTCAACGACGGCGCAGGGATAGCCGAGGCTGTGGCCGCCGTTCGCTCGCGCGGCGCCGACGCGCGCTATGCCGTCGGAGACATCCGGGACCCGTCGACTCCGGCGGCGGTTATTGCGCTAGCGGAGCAGTATTACGGCCGCCTCGACGCGCTCGTCAACTGCGCGGGTGCCGGGTTGACGAAGCGGTTCACCGCGATCACCGCGGAAGAATGGGGCGGAATCATCGACATGCACCTCGGCGCGGCGACGACGACCTGCCGGGCCGCGTATCCGATGCTCCAGGCCAGCCGGGGCGCGGTGGTCAACGTCTCTAGCCTCGCCGCCACGGTCGGACTGCCCGGCCGGGTCGGATACGGCACCGCCAAGGCAGCGCTGGAGGGCTTCACCCTCAATCTGGGCTGCGAATGGGCCCCGGAAGGAATCCGGGTCAACGCGGTA
This sequence comes from Saxibacter everestensis, assembly GCF_025787225.1. NCBI lineage: Bacteria > Bacillati > Actinomycetota > Actinomycetes > Micrococcales > Brevibacteriaceae > Saxibacter > Saxibacter everestensis. The sequence goes on along the minus strand of NZ_CP090958.1, from coordinate 3,286,338 downwards.
GCGCCGGGCACGATACTCACCCCGCTGGTCAGCGCCAACTTCGACAAGGGGCTGCTCGACGAACGCGAGGTTCTGCAACGCACGCCGATGAATAGACTCGGCGAGCCGTCCGAGGTAGCCGCCGTCGTGTGGTTCCTGCTATCGAACAACGCGTCATATATGACTGGTCAGACCCTGCATGTCGATGGCGGCTGGTCCAGTTGGGGAGGCTGGTCATGATCCATCGCACCGCGAAGGAGATCCGGGCCGACGTGCTCGACGGCCGTAGCACGGCCGTGCAGGTGACCGAGGAGACCCTGGCGAAGATCGCGGACGCTGAGGATTACCTGCACGCGTTCCTCACAGTCGCCGGAAGTCACGCGCTCGACCAGGCAGGGCGGCTGGAGCAAAGGGCGGCCGCTGGTGAGGCGCCGGGGCCGTTGTGGGGGGTGCCGTTCTCGGTCAAGGACACCTACGACACCGCGGGCGTGCGAACCACCTACGGCTCCAGGGTCTTTGCCGACCACGTTCCCGACCGCGACGCCGAACTTGTCCGCCGGGTGCGGCAGGCCGGGGGAGTCCTGGTGGGAAAGACAAACACTCCTGAGTTCGCGATTTACATCAGGACGGTCAACGAGTTGCAGGCGGAGACAGTCAACCCGTGGGACCACGCCCGAACCACCGGCGGCTCCAGCGGGGGAGCGGCGGCCAGTGTCGCGGCGGGTCTGACTCCGATCGCGATCGGAAGCGATGGTGGCGGATCGGTGCGGATTCCCGCGGCACTTTGCGGCGTGGTGGGGCTGATGCCCTCCCGTGGATCGATCCCTCGGGGCGGGGGGCATATCGGCACCAGGCGGTTTTCCTCGGCGGGCCCTCTGGCGGCCGATGCCGGCGACGCGTTAACCCTGTGGCGGGTGATGGCCGGCCCCGACCAGGCCGACGGCCTGTCCCGCGGTCTGCTGCCCACCGGGGTGACGCACGCCGATCCGCCCGGAGCGCCGCGGATGCGCTGGATCGCGGAAAGCGGTGTGCCCGGCGGTGAGGCCGACGTCGTCGAAACCGTTCAGTCCAGCGCGGAGCTGTTCGCGCACGAGCTGAGGGTGCCGCTGGAGGTTTCCACGCGAAGCATGCAGGCGGCGCGGTTCTCAGAGGCGTTCTACGCCATGATGCAGGCCGACCGGCTCTCGACCGGCGGACGGGAACTGCTCGACGATCCGGCCACCAATTCGCTCTTGACCGGATATGGCAGGCACCAGTTCGAGCGGGCCGCCGCCATCGACGGCGCCGCCTATTCGGCCGCCGTCGAGGTCCAGCTTTCCGCAACCGAGCACCTGCTCGGCCTGCTGGACGAGGTCGATGTCTTGCTGACGCCGACCCTGAGCTTTGTCGCTCCGCTGATTCCGAGCGGCGAACAACCCTTGCCGGAGGATGCCCGACGTGGCTTCGTTGCCTTCACCTACCTGATGAACTACACCGGATTCCCTGCCGTCACAGTGCCCGCCGGCCTGGTGCGGGGACTGCCGGTCGGGCTGCAGATCATCGGCCGGCCCGGGTCAGAGGAGTATCTACTCGACCTGGCAGGCAGGTTCCAGCGCCAGGTGTACCGGATGCCTGACGTTCGCCCGCTTTCCCGACTCGGAGGACACGAATGACAACCAGGACGCCCGTTCTGCTCACGTTCGACATGGACGCGGAGACGCTGTGGACCGCGCGAGATCCGGACGGCGCGAACAAACCGGTGTGGGTATCCCAGGGACACTACGGCCCGAAAGTCGGCCTGCCGCGAATCCTCCGCCTGCTGGAGAAGTACGGCGTCACGGCAACCTTCTTCGTTCCGGGCCAGGTGATCGAACGCTACCCGGCGGAAATCGAGAGCATCCTTAGCGCCGGCATCGACATCGAGCATCACAGCTACTCGCACACGTGGTCGGACGGGCTGAGCCGGGACGCCGAAGCCGAGGAATTCCAGAAGGGCTTCGATGCCATCGTCAGTGCCACCGGACGCAAACCACTGGGCTGGCGATCGCCAGCGGGTGAGCTGACGCCGCACTCGGTCGGGCTGATGGAGCAGTACGAATTCAGCTTCTCCTCCAACCTCTTCGATTCCGACACCGCGCATTTGCTGAGCGACGCCGGGAGGGTGACCGACATCGTTGAGCTACCGTTCGCCTGGGCGCTCGATGACGCTCCGTTCTTCCTGTACAGCAATCGGTTGCAGGGCCGGGTGATGTCGGCGCCGAGTGCTGTCGCCGAGACCTGGATCCGGGAGTACGACGGGATCAGCACGGAACCGGGCGCACACTTCATGCTGGGCATGCATCCACAGGTGATCGGCAGGCACTCCCGGTTGTGGGCGCTGGAGGAAACCATCAGGCACATTGTGGATGCCGGCGACGGAGAGTTCGTCTCCTGCGCGGACTATGCGGCGCGGGTTCGTCCCGGTCTGGTCGAAGCGAACACGCCATGACCACGTTCAGCGAAAAGGTAGCGGTGGTGACCGGCGGCGCGAGCGGCATTGGCGCGGCAGTCGTCAGTCAGCTGCGGGCTGCAGGAGCCGAGGTGGCAGTCGCCGATCTAACGCCCACCAGGGGATACCCCGCGGTGGACGTGTCCGACACTGGCAGCGTGCTGCAGTTCGCCGACCTGGTCGCCGACCGATTCGGCAGGTGCGATGTGCTGATCAACTGTGCCGGCATCGTCACAGTTGGCACGATAGAGCAGCTGGACGAAGCCGATTGGGACCGGTCGTTCGCCGTCAATGTGCGTGGAGTGTGGCAGATGGCCCGGCATCTGCTGCCGCTGATGCCGGAACACTCAGCGATCGTCAATGTCGCCTCGGGAGCCGGGCTGCGGGCGATACCGGCGCTACCGGCATATGTCGCGTCCAAAGCCGCGGTCGTCGGGCTGAGTCAGGCGATGGCGATTGATCTGGCCGAGCGCCAGATCCGGGTGAACTGTGTGTGCCCCGGCCTGGTGGACACACCGCTGGCGGCCGCGACCCAGGAGGCCAGGCCCGATCATGTCCGGGAGGCAGTTGCCGATTACCAGAACTACCTGATCAAGCGTTCCGCCTCTCCAGATGAACTCGCCGGCAGTATCTGTTTTCTTGCCTCCGATGCGGCGGCCTACATCACCGGAAGCACTCTGGCCGTGGACGGCGGCCGCACCCTGCACTAACAGAAAAGCGTTACTGGGCGCTCACGTAGTTCCACTCTCGCTAGTACCACTCACGTAGTCACCACTCACAAGGAGAAGGACCAATGACAAGCACATTCGACAGGCGCGAATTGCTTCAGCTCGCCGGGCTCTCGGCGGGGGCGATCGCCGCGGGCGGGCTGCTATCTGGATGCCGCTCCGGGGAATCCGGCGGTTCTGGCGGTGGCGACGCCGGCGGCGGCAACAGGCTGCAGATAAACAGCTTCGGCGGAACATTCCAGGAGGCTATTCAAAAGACGGTGGTCGATCCTTTCGAATCGAAGTTCGACGCCGAAGTCTCGGTCACGACGGCGATTTCCAGCGAGGCGCTCACCCGGCTGAAATCATCGCCGGAAGGCAAACCCGCGCTGGACGTGGCGTACATGGACCTGGCGGTCATCTACCAGGCAAAGGAAGCCGGCCTGCTGCAACCGATTGACGCCAGTAAAGTGCCGAGCATCAAGGACCTGTACCCGCTGGCAGTCGACGAACAGGGCTTTTGGGTTGCCGAACTCGCGTCGATGACGGGCATCGCCTACAACACGGAGAAGGTCAAAACACCGCCGAAGTCGTGGCAGGACCTGTGGGATTCGAAGTATGAGAAGAAGGTCACGATCAGTGACGTGGCGGGCACCGCCGGCTACCAGTTCCTGGTGCAGGCGGCTCGGATGAACGGCGGCGACGAGGGCAATATCGATCCGGGATTCAAAGCGATGAGCGACCTCAAGCCGAACATCGTGTCGATCTACAAAACGCCGGATGAGGCCAGCCGCCTGCTGTCCAGCGGTGAGGCCTGGCTTGGCCCGTGGTACGCCGACCGGACCAGCGCGGCCAAATCGAGTGGCGCGCCGGTGGCGTTCGCCGAGCCCGAGGAGGGTGCAATCGCCGTGCTGTCAGCGATGTGCATTCCGAAGGGGACATCGGTGCTTGATCTCGCGCACAATTACATCGACTTCCAGCTATCGGCCGAGGTCAACAAGGAATTCGTCACCACGGTTGCCGAAGGACCGACTAACTCGAAGGTGAAGATCGAACAGGAGTTCCTTGACAACAACTACGTTCCCTACGGCGAGGAGCAGATCAGCTCGCTGATCAACCTGGACAGCGAGAAGATCTCGGCCTCGCTGTCCGAATGGATCACCCGGTGGGCCTCGGAGGTGGCGAACTAGGGCTGGGCTCGCCACACGGACGGCACAGTGTCTGCGGTCCACCCGTTGATACTTGTTGAATTGTCGACTACTCTTCGCCCATGCCAGCCAAGCACACGCCGGGCAAGCATAAGAGCGCGCGCCGCCGGGCGACGGAGGCGGCGTGGATAGTTGTGGCTGTCGTCATTGCGGTTGTCGGCGGTCTTGGCGTGTGGTCGTTCACGACTCGGTCGGCGGACGACGCCAGCTCATCCGCCGATCCCGCAGCGACAGGTTCGAGCACCGCCGGCAATGGAGGGGCAACGTCAAACCCGTCCGCGGGCACTGAGGCAAGGGACACCCGATTGGCGGACTGCAGACGAGACATCGCCGCCGGTGAAATAGCGGTTGAGGCCGCATCCGCCAGTTACCGTGACTGGAGCAGCCATGTAAACGCCGAACGGGATCATCAAAACGGTAAGAGAACGCTGGCCGAAACCGAGGAGCTGTGGGCAAAAAGCAGGGCCAACGGTGACGAGGACGTCAGCAGGTTTAAGGATGCCGAAGCTGCTTTGCAGGCCGCAGGCGATGGCTGCGGGAAATTGGCGAGTACCGAGGATGGAGGCGGCGCGGAAGCGGACGATGCCGCCGATAAAGACGACAATGCAATCGGCAAGTGCCTGCGCCGGGACACCGCCATCGACAAGGTTGTGTCGGCGGGCACCCAGGTCAACTCCCAATGGGAAAGCCACCTCAGGAAGATGAAGACGAAGTCCGCCGTCGATCCGATGACCTACCACCGCGAATGGCTGGACGCCGTCGAGAAAGCGGTTCCCATCCTGGAGGACTTCCGGGCGGCACAGTCGTCACTGGACGAGGTGCCTGCCTGTCCGGCCGCTTAGCCTCCTCCGTCGGCGCGGGATGCGGGGCGGCTGCTGCTAGCCCGGCTCCCGGTGAGGGGCGCGGACTTCGTTCCTGCACGGGCTTCGCGATCCGCAGATAAGGCTTGCACAGAGTTCGCGGTCCTCACGGGCCGCTACTATCTGCTGGCCACTCGATCCGCGAGCTGCAGAAGTGCCCGGGCGCGCTGGACAATTGGCTCGTCCACCATTTTGCCGTCGAACTGAATGGCCCCGATGCCCGATTCCGCGGCGGCATCGAATTCGGCAAGCATCCGGCGTGCCAGTTCGACCTCGTCCGCGGTCGGAGAGAAGCCCTCGTTGATTATCGGCACCTGGCTGGGGTGTATTGCGCTCGCGCCGACGAAGCCCTGCCGCCGAGAGTCGAGCACCGTCTGCCGGAAGGCATCCTGATCCTGATAGTTCGCGATCGAACTCACCAGCCCGATCGGGAGAACGCCAACAGCCCGCGCGGCGAGAACCGTCATCTGGTTGGGCACGAGTTGCAGGTCCGGCTCCGGCGGGATGCCGCTCGAGGTGGCGAAGTCCTCGGAGCCAAGGGTCAGCGCAACCACCCGCGGCGATGCGCCGGCGATCTCCTGCAATCGCCAGAAGCCCGCCACGGTTTCGACCATCGCCACGAATCGCACCGTGCCTACGGGCATCCCGGCGGCCGACTCCAGCTCGGTCACCACCTCGTCGATGATCCGCAGATGGTCCGCGCTGGCTACCTTCGGCAAGGCCAGCGCTCGAACCCCGGGCCGGACGGCGACTTCGAGATCTCGGATCGCTATCCGCCACGGCCGGTTGATCCGCACCACGACGTCGACGCCGTGACCGGCCACCTCGTCGATTGCGGCCGGAAGCAGGCGGCGGGCCGCATCCTTTTCGCCAGGCGGGATGCTGTCCTCCACGTCCAGCTGGATGGCGTCCGCGCCGCGGGTGTGGGCCTTCTCGACGAACCGGCGCGAGGTTACCGGCACGTATAGCAGCGACCTCCAGAAGATTCCGTCGTCCCCAGTCATCCGAATACTCCGTTCTCGTTCAGTTCGTCCCAGTCGGCATCGGGCACCAGCTCGGTGACGATGTCCTTGTTGTGCTGGCCGAGCGCCGGCGCGGGGGCACGGATGCCGCCCGGTGTTCCGCCCATCCGCGGAACCACCGCCTGCATCGGCACTGAGTTTGTTCCGTCCGCATCCGGCCCGTTCGTCACGACATCACGGGTCCTGAAATACTCCGTCTGCATTAGGCCGGCAATATCCATCACCGGGGCGACGGTTACCCCGGCCGCGCGCATCCGGGCAAGGTTCACCTCAAGTGTGTGTGCGCCGAAATAGTCGCCGAGGATTGCGTCGAGTTCTCCGACATGGCGTAGCCGGGCGGCATTGTTGCCGAATCGGGGATCATCGATGAGTTCCGGTCGGCCGATAGTCCGGAAGATCCGCTCGGCCATCGTCTGAGTGGAGCCGGAAAGCGCCAGCCACTGCCCGTCGGCGGCTTGGTATACGTTGCGCGGCGCGCTGGACGTCGAGCGGCTGCCCGTCCGCTCCGGCACCTTTCCGGTCAGCTGGTAGGCGGCGGCCTGCGGACCAAGCACTGAAAACAGCGGCTCGAACAGCGACAGATCGATCACCTGGCCGGGGCCACCAGCCTCGACATGGCGCAGCGCGGCGAGCACCGAGAATGCTCCGTAGGTTCCGGAGATCATATCGGCCAGGGCTCCTGGGGGCAGCACCGGCTCCCGGTCGGCGAAGCCATTCATGGCTGCCAGTCCCGACATCGCCTCGATCAGGGTGCCGAAGCCGGGTTCGGTGGACATCGAACCGGTCTGGCCCCAGCCGGAGATGCGTGTCACGATCAGTTTTGGATTGCGTTCCAGCAGGGTCGCAGGGGCGAGGCCAAGACGCTCCAGAGTTCCCGGCCGGAAACTCTCCACCAGGACATCGGCGACCTGCACCAGCCGAAGCAGGAGCTGCCTGGCCTGCTCGTTCTTCAGGTCAAGGGCGATGCTGCGCTTGTTGCGCGCGTACACCTTCCAAAAGATCTCCGAATCCTTGACGGTCCAGTTGCGCAGCGTATCGCCACGCCCGGGTTGCTCGACCTTGATCACTTCGGCGCCGAAGTCGCCCAGCAACATGGTCAGCTGGTTGCCGGCGACCAGCCGCGACAGGTCGAGCACCCTGACGCCGGCCAGCGGCCCGGCGCTAGAAACCGAACCAGCCCCCGGAGCCGAACCCGATTCCTGACCGCCGTCGCTCATGAAACCACCTCGGCCACTGGATCATTGGCGAGTTTCTCCTTCGGGATCTCCTCGGCGAAGACGAAGACGCCTTCGGCAGGAACGGTGAGCCACACCTGGTCGTCGGTCAGTTTCCGATCGCCCTCGGCAAACATCAGCTGCCCGGCGGCCATTAGCTCGAACTCGTAGCGTGCTCCCACGTAGGAGACCTTCTTGAGCTCCGCCGGAATCGCATTGACCGAAATTGCCGGAACGTCCGTGCGCGGCGGGGTTACCTTGAGCAGCTCGGACCGGACGCCGACGGTGACGCTGGTGCCCCTGGCGAACTGCTGATCCGATTGGACCCGGATCGCGCCCTTGCCGTCGAGCAGGTCGACGACGAGGGTTCCGTTCTCGTTCTCCAACACCTGGGCCCGGAAGAAACTGCACCGGCCGATGAAGTCCGCGACCGCGAGGCTGCTCGGATGGTCATAGATTTCGTTTGGCGTGCCGACCTGCAGCATTTCGCCCTCGCCCATCACTGCCAGCCGATCCGACAGTGAAAGAGCCTCCAGCTGGTCGTGCGTAACGTAAATCGTGGTGATGCCCACGCTCTGTTGCAGATCCTTGAGCCAGGCCCGGGCCCGATCGCGCAGCTTGGCGTCCAGGTTCGACAACGGCTCGTCGAGCAGCAGGACCTTCGGCGAATACACCAGTGCCCTTGCCAGTGCTACGCGCTGCTGCTGTCCGCCGGACAGCTCATGCGGATAGCGCTTGCGATAGGGCAGCAGGCCGACCTGGTCGAGTGCGTCGCCGATCCTGGCGTCCTGCTCCGCCCTGGCGACCTTCCGGATCTTCAGCGGCATCGCGAGGTTCGCTTCAACGGTCATATGCGGCCATAGCGCGTAGGACTGGAAGACCATGCCCAGATTGCGTTCCTCCGGGGTGAGGAACCGGTGCCGGGCGGCATCCACGAAAACCTCGGAGCCGACCCGGATGACGCCGCCGGATGGCTTTTCCAGTCCGGCGATCGATGACAGTGTCGTCGTCTTGCCGCACCCACTCGGGCCGAGCAGGGTGAAGAACTCGCCATCGTTGACGGTGAACGAGACGTCCTTGACGGCCGCCTGCCCGTTGAACTCCACCCGCAGTCCCTCGACGATCAGATCAGGCATATGAACGCACCTTCAATACTCTTCCGGCAATGATGACGACGATTGCGGTGATTCCGATCTGGATGCACGACAGGGCCGCCACCGAACCGCTGTTGCCGTTGAGCCACAGCTGCAGGGTGGTGGTACCGATCACCTGGGAGTCGGCGCTGGCCAGGAACACCGCTGGGGTGAACTCCTTGAACATCTGCACGAACAGCAGCACGAATGCGGAGAACATCGCCGGCACTATCAGCTTGAACAGGATGCGACTGAACGTCCGCCACCAGTCCGCGCCCAGGGTTCGGGCGGCGTTGTCGAGCTCCTCGCCGATCTGCATCACCAGAGGAGCGATGGCGCCGAACGCGGCCGGAATCGACCGGGTGCTGAACGCGATGATCAGTGCAATCAGGGTGCCGTTGATGGCGTTCAGTGGCCCGATCAGCGCGAACGCCCAGAAGAAACCGATGCCGATGATCAGGCCCGGCATCACCTGCGGGGTGAGCGAGGTGAACTCGAGCACCTTGGTGAATCGGAACTTCGAGCGCCGGGCCACCAACACCACGACGGACACGAACAGCGTCGTGATGATCGCCCCGATCAGGGCCACGATCATCGAGTTCTTGATCGAGTCGACATACGCCGGGTACTGGAACACCAGGATGAAGTTGTCCAGGGTCAGCAGGGTGAGCGGGTTGACCAGCGGGGTGAGCAGCTGGGTGAATGCCCGGAGCACTAGGCCGAGGATTGGAAGCAGCGGCCCGAAGACGATGTAGAGCACCGCGAAGATGAAGCCAACCCAGCGCAGGCCACCGATATCCAGCAGACGAGGACGGCTCGCCTTGCCGCTGACCGCAACGAACCGGCGGGCGTTTCGCAGCGAGAGCGCCTGGATCGTGATCAGAATGGCCATCACCGCCAGGGTGACGACCGATGCCGCTCCGACTATGCCGTAGTCCGGGTCGGACTTGGCCAGTCCGTTGATGTAGATGAAGCTGGAGAACAGTTCGATGCCTTCCGGGCGGCCGAGCAGCAGCGGGATGCTGAGTTCCTCGATCGAGGTGCTGAAAATGAGTAGCGCCGAATACAGCACGGCCGGGCGGACCATGGGCAGCACGACAGTCCAGAGGATGCGCAGCGGGCCGGCGCCGCACGTTCTGGCAGCGGCCTCCAGCTGCGGATCGGCAAGTTTGAGCGCGCCGGAGCAGTAAAGATAACCGATCGGCACCAGGGTGATCGCTTGTGCGAGAGCCATCCCTGGAATCGAGTACAGGTTCCACGGCACGGTGCCGAAAACGGCTCGGGCCGCAATGCTGACGAAGCCGGAAGGCCCGTACATCAGGATGTAACCGAACGCCATCACCAGCGGGGAGATATAGATCGGCCACAGCAGTAGCGAACCCAGCACCCGTCCGCCGGGCACCCGGGTGCGGACGACAAGCACCGCGAGCACCAGGGACAGGCCGACGGCGATCACGGTGGTGAGTGTGGCGAAGTACAGGCTGTTCAGCACCACCTTGCCGAAGCCGGCCGTTGTGAACAGCCGGACATAGTTGTCCGGTGTGAAAATCTTGCCGTCGGCATACAGTGCCCGGTCCAAAAGCGATTGGTAGACAGTTGGCGCGAGCGGTGCCAGAACCAGGAGGACGGTGAGGACGAAGACGCCGTACTGGATCCAGGTCGCCTTGCCCTGGCCGAGAAGCCGATGGTAGCGAGGGGCCGGTAGCTCACCGGCCCTCCACGGCGTGGGGGCTTGCGTGCTCATGACCGCCTCCGGCTCCGACTGCGTGATGGGTGCTGGTCAGGCATCGGATCAGCCCTCCATGCCGGCGTTCCACTTGTCGATGAAGGCCTTTTCGTCGGCCTTGCTGATCGGGTCGTAGCCGACGGTGACGATGTTGTCCTGACCGACTTCCTCCACGATGGCGTTGTAGTTGCGCGGAGCCTCGTCCTTCGTCACGTCTTCCCGATACGGGGTGAATCCGCCCTGGAAGACCGAAATCTGGCCGGCGTGCGAGAGCAGGAAGTCGAGCATCAGCCGTGCCGCGTTCGGTTCCGGCGCGGTCTTGGGAATCGACATGCCCCGCAGGAACATCGGGGTGCCGTCGTCGATGTAGCCCCAGCCGAGGATCGCGCCGGACTTCTCTGCTTGCGGAATCACCACGGTGGACGAGAGGAAGAAACCCGCCAGGTATTCGCCGGAGTTGATCTTCTCCACCATCGGGCCCGACGATTGCTCGGCCCGTACGAACGGCAGTAGCTTGTTCAGGGTGTCCCAGCCCTGAGGCCGTTGCTTTGCCCAGTTGTATTCGATCGAGTAGCCGAAGCTGTTCTGGACATCGTAGGTGGTGATCTTGTCCTTGTAGGCGTCTGGATCGCTCTCGGCGAGAGTTGCCAGCGAGGCCAGCCCGGTTGGGTACTGATCCTCCTGCAGCAGGGTCTTGTTGTATCCCATCAGGATCGGGTCGGCTGAGAACGTGTAAAGACCCGGCAGCGGCTGGCCCATATCGGGCAGCTTGTCCGTCTCCGGTGATTCGTAGTCTGCCGCGGCCTTCTTGCTCTCGATGTAGTCGATCCAACTGGTCGGGTCGCCGGAAACCATCAACGAGGCGGGCGAGGTGCCGCTGGCCGACTCGCTGTAGTACTTCTGAAACACCTCCGCGCTGTCCAGGTTGTTGGTCGAAATGGTCAGCCATGGATACAGGGCGTTGAAGGCGTCTGAGATCGGCTTCCAGTTGTACTCGGCCATATTCGAGTAGATGGTGAGCTTCTCTTCCTTCTTGGAGCCCTCAACGATGGAGTCGTAGTCATCCGGATAATATTCCGGTCGGTCCTCTTTGGGCACAGTCTTCTCGCCCCCGGATCCCGAATCGCCACCCCCGCCGCAACTGCTGAGCGCTCCGACGCCGACGATCGAGGTTCCGGCCCACAGCGCTCCGCGGATGAACCTGCGCCGATCGAGCGAGGTACGGATGGCTGCCAGGTTGATATCGCGTGCCGATTCCTTGGACATCAGCTTGCCCTTTCGTGTGTTGTGCTCTGTGGTGTGTCCTGAAGGCAGGTCGTGAAGAAGTCAGATATTGCCGGAACGAGCCCGGCCAGCTGGTGCTGAACGCCGGGCACGATGTCGAGTCGGGCCCGGACCCCGTGATCGCGGAAGCTGGCATGAAGCCGTCTGGCATGCTGCACCCGGTCGCCATGCTCAGCTGTCCCGACATCGTCGGCGCCGACGACGACATGCGTCACGACGTCGCGGATTCGGGCCCGGTCGATGACTTGACCGAACAGTACGGCGATATTGCCGGTGCCGTGCCACCAGTCCGCGCTGTCGTCGAGCGGCGTGATCCGGCCCGGAGCCGCGATGCTGACCGCGGCGACGCGATCGGAATGCAGGTAGAGAAACCGATGCGCGAACTGAGCGCCGCCGGAAAACCCGCACAGGTAGATGTCGGACCGTGGCAGCCTCAGTCGTCGTCCGGCCTCGTCGACCATGCTCAGCAGCAGCTGATCGTAGCGGGGGAGCCCGGCCTGCAACAGCTTGTACCCGTCGACGTCGTCGGCCGCCTGGATCCCGGCCGGAAACAGCGGAGCCAGGATCACAAGGTTATTGGCGGCAGCAAACGGGATGAATGCCTCGCGGGTGCCGATGACATCGCGTTCGGTGCCATGGATAGCGACGAGTAGGCCTCGAGGCGGCTCGGCGTGCTGGGGGTGGAACAGGCAATACGAGAATCGCTGGTCGCTAGGCAAGGCGTAGATCGCCGTGCGACCACCTTGGTCACTCCAGGTGTCTGGCGTAAATGCCACCGTTCGCTGCCCTCCGCCGTTGGAAGTTCGCTTAAAAGGGATCATCCTCCCTCTATTTATAAAATGTCAATGATGAATTATGATCATGAGCCAAGTGGTGTTGGCCGAAGCCTAGGATGTTGCCATGACGTTGAAACCGATGGTCGTGCGCACCAAGAGCGAGGCCGCATATGACGCCCTGCGCGAAGCCATCTTGGACCGGCGATTGGAGCCCGGTCAGCGGGTCACACTGACGGAACTGGCGTCCGACCTGGGCATGAGCCTTACTCCGGTGCGGGAGGCGCTTCGGTTACTGGCGAGTCAGGGGCTGGTGCATCAGGACTCGAATCGGGGCACCTGGATCACCGAGTACTCTCGGGCGCGGGCCGAAGAGGTGTACCGGCTAAGGCTATTGCTGGAGCCCTATGCCATCGAGCTTGCGGCCGCGAAGATGACCGACGATGACCTGGCGGGTATCGATCAGGCCCTGCAGGACTTCGATGCGGCGTGCTCGGAGGCGCGCTACAGCGATCTGCCCGAGCTCAACGCTGTGTTGCACAAGCGCATCTACCGGGTGGCCGGCGCCGGGCTGATGCTTGAGTTCATCAACCGGCTGTGGGAAAGCATCCCGTATCAGTCGATGAGCGTCGTCACTCACCACGAACGATCGGCCAAAGAACACCACCTGATCGTCGACGCGCTGCACAGTCGGGACCCGGCGGCGGCTGCGAAAGCGCTACGCGACCACATCACGCACGCGCGCAGCGAAACGATGGAACGGCTGGAGAACTATTCGACGGATGCGGATTCGTAGCGGGTCTCGCGAGCCGCGCCAGACGTCTCGCGATCCGCGCCAGACGCAATCCAGAGGCCGGGCGCCCGCGTCAGGGACCTGAGGCTCGGACTAGGGAAGGATGACCAGTGGCAAAGGTGACGATTATCGGTGCCGGAGCGATGGGTTCCGTTTACGCGGGCCTTATGCAGTACGCCGGCCATGAGGTGCACGGCGTCACGCTCTGGGAAGACCACATTAACGCGGTGAATGCCAATGGCCTGCGGGTGCATGGCATCAGCGGCGATCGCACTGTGCGGCTCGCATCCATGTCGGCAAGCACCGAAGGGATCGGTAGATCGGATCTGGTCGTCATCGCCACTAAGTCCTTCGATGTCGAGGCGGCTGCTGCCTCGGCGCGTGGCCTGATTGGCCCCGGCACGGTCGTGCAAACCATCCAGAACGGGCTCGGGTCCGCCGACCGGGTGGCCGCGATTATCGGTTCAGATCGGCTAGCGATTGGCGTGGTCGGCGGCTTCGGAGCGTCGGTGCCCGAACCAGGCGTAGCGCATCACAACGGGATGGAAATGATCCGGTTCGGCAGCTACCGGGAATTGCCCCGCGAAGACCTCGCCGCAGGTGCGCAGGTGTGGGAATCGGCCGGGTTCACCACCAGGCTGTTCGACGACACGGCCCAGATGGTCTGGGAGAAGCTGATTATGAATGTCGCCTTCTCCGGCACCTGCTGCCTGACCGGGATGACGATCGGCCAGGTGATAGCCGATCCCGATGCCTGGCGCGTTGCTTCCGCCTGCTCCGCCGAGGCAGTGGCGGTGGCGAGTGCCGCGGAGGTAACGCTCGATGTCGGCGATCCGATTCGGCACGTGCGTACGCTTGGCGGCAAGATCCCGGATGCCCGGCCTTCGATGCTGATCGACGCTTCGCTGCGCCGTCGGTCCGAGGTGGATGCGATCAACGGCTCGATCAGCACCTTCGGCGAGCGGCTCGGCGTTCCCACGCCGACGAACGATGTCGTCGTGGCGCTGATCAAGGCGCGAGAATCGACGTACCTCTGAAGCCTCGATTGAACCATCGACGCAAAACCTGAGCGCCGTGCAGGAACGCGAGCGGAGACACTCGTGTTCCTGCCCGGACTTCGCTGACGCCACGCTGACGCCGTCCGCACCCGCAATCCAGCGGCAGTACGGCGATGCGTATGCAGTGCCGCTGAAATTTCTGGGTTAGAAGGAGCCAGCCTGTAAGTCACACTGCGAATCTATTTCTCAATTTTGATAGAACTTACACCCGCTTCGGGTCTACGCTGAGGCAACTTCATGCGGAGGGTGTGGCAATGCTGCCGGATTCGTCAGAATCAAACCCGATGACTGATATCAGTCGCCGGTTACGTTCTACCCGGTTGAACCGCGGCCTGACCCAGTCGGAGCTCGCGCTCAAAGCCGGATTGAGCCCTTCATTCATCAGCCAGTTCGAGCGTGGTCAGTCGGACGCGAGCATGAGTTCGCTGAGCCGGATCTGCACCGCGCTGGGAATCACCTTCGGCGATTTGTTCAGGTCTGAGCAGGTCCTGCCGAATCTGATCCGTCGCCGTGACCGCCGGCGGATCGACCTGAAGCAGGCTGGATCGAAGTATGTGATCTCCAGACCGGGGATGGCCGGCGTCGACGTCTGCTGCATCGAGTTCAACGTTGGCGGATCGACCGGCGAGGCGTATTCGCATCTCGGAAAGTCCGAGCTGGTGATCTGCATCAACGGCGTCGTCGGCGTCGAGCTGGACGGGGAGCTCCAGCTACTTAACCGCGGCGATTCGGTCGACTTTCAGTCGACGGTGTCACACAGGATAAGCAATCAGGGTTCAGCAAGTGCAGAGTTCTATTGGATTACGCAGGAACTAGACCTCAGTGGTCGGAACGGGGCACCATCGTGAGAACCAGCAAATCCGGAGTCGTTGCCGTCATCGCATCAGTAGTTTTCCTAACGTCTGCCTGTATGCAGGGCGGCGCGGGAAATCAGACCGTCGATCAGAAAGCCTTCGAGAAGGCGCCGGTCGGCACGGTTGAAGAGGGCGCGCTCGATGGCACAACCATGACATTCACCTCATGGGGCGGGGAGTTTCAGAAGGGCCAGGAAGAGGCATTCGGCACGCCGTTCGCTGAAAAGAGCGGGGCCGAGGTTCTGTTCGACGGGCCGACCGACGTTGCAAAAATCAAGGCCCAGGTCGATGCCGGTAACGTCTCCTGGGACGTCGTCAACGCAAGTCCCACCATGAACACGGCGCACTGCGACGAACTGTTCGAGCCGCTCGACTGGAACCTGATCGACACGTCGAAGCTGCCGGAATCGACGCCGAAATCGAAGTGCTATGTACCTTCGCTGAGCTACGGCTACACCTTCTTCTATAACGCCGATAAGTACGGTGATAACCCACCGAAGAACTGGGCCGACTTCTTCGACACCAAGAAGTTCCCCGGCACCCGTGCCGTAGATGGCAGGCCGGTGCCGACCGCCGGCACTTATGAGGCCGCGCTTTTGGCCGACGGAGTCGCCACGGACGACCTGTATCCGATCGACACCGACCGGGCGCTGAAGAAGTGGACAGACATCCAGGATTCGCTGAAGTACTGGAGCTCGGGAGCGGAACAGACCCAGATGGCGCAATCCGGTGAAGCCGATATGGTCTTCGGCTGGAGTGGGCGCATCTACGAAGCCAATCAAAGCGGCGCGAACTTCAAGCCGGTCTGGGACAAGGCATTTATCGCCTCCGACAGCTTCTCCATTGTGAAGGGCTCGAAGAACAAGGTCGCCGCTCACGCGTTCATCAACTATGCGTTGGGCGCCGATCAGCAAAAGAAGATGGCCGAGCTGACCAGCTACTCGCCGGTCAATGTCGATTCGAAGCCGGTCATTCCCAAGGAAGCCGAAGAGTTCAACGTGTCATCCGAGGCTGTAGCCAAGGTCTCGATCCCGCAGAACTCCGAGTACTGGGGCAAGAATCTCGATGAGCTGGGCAAGGCCTGGTCGGACTGGCTGAGCTGATGGCGGTGACCCTGACGGCGACCGACAAGGCGCCACCGTCTGATGGCGCCGCGGCCCGTAGGCCGGTGCCCGAGGCGTCGGCCCGGAACGGATTCAGGTTGGTGGTCCCGGCCGTCATCGTTGTTGTTCTGGTGTTCGTCATCCCGGTGCTCTACATCGTGTGGCAAAGTGTGTCGGACCCAACGATCGGGTTGCAGAACTACGCGTGGCTCCTGACGAGTTCCACAAACCTGCAGGTGCTCGGGCGGACGATCGTGGTGGCCATCGGCGCCACCCTGATCACCGCGGTCGTCGGCTATCCCTACGCCTATCTGATGAGTACCTCGGGCCCGGTTCTCCGCGGGATTATGATGGCCCTAGTACTGCTGCCGTTCTGGACCAGCCTGATGGTTCGCGCCTTCGCCTGGGTGATCATCCTGCAGAACAACGGGGTGCTGAATGCCATTCTTCGTGGGATGGGCGCGCCGGGAGTCAGCCTCCTGGGCACCACGACGGCGACGCTGATCGGGATGTGCCAGGTCCTGATGCCATTCATGGTGTTGCCGATGGTCGCCGTCATGCAGTCGATCGATCATCGGCTGCCGCTGGCGGCACAGGTGATGGGTGCATCCCCGCAGAAGGCGTTTCGGACGGTCTACTTTCCCTTGTCACTGCCAGGAGTGTTCGCCGGGTGCCTGATGGTCTTCATCCTGTCGCTTGGCTTCTACATCACGCCGGCGCTGCTCGGCTCGCCTAGGGAGCAGCTGTTGCCCAACGCCATCTACGCGCAGGTTCTCGAGTTGCTGAACTGGGGACATGGCGGTGCGATGGCAGTTGCCCTGCTGATGATAGTCGGCGTGCTGTTGGCTCTGGTGGCACTCCTTGGCAGAGTGTTTGGCGTCCAGATCGGCAAGCTGGGAGGGACCGGGCTATGAGACTCTCCAGAGTTGTCCTTCTGCTGGTCTGCGGACTGATCGCGTTGTGGCTCGTCGCGCCCACCCTGGTGGTGATCCCGCTGAGTTTCACTTCGCAGCAGTCGCTGGCCTTCCCGCCGACCGGCCTCTCGCTGCGCTGGTACGAGAACTTCTTCGCCAGTCCGCAGTGGATCGGAGGCCTGCTCAACTCGCTGCAGATCGGCCTGATGGTCGCCGTGATTGCGACAGTCATCGGCACCGCGGCTGCCTACGGCCTGATGAAGATCGCCGGTTTCAGGAAGGCCGCGAGCAACAACCTGCTGTTGCTGCCGATGCTCGTGCCTGGAGTGATCTTCGCCGTCGGCGTGTATGCGATCTTCCTGCGGCTGCACCTGGTCGGAACGCTGCCGGGTTTCCTGCTGGCGCACACTGTATTGGCGATTCCGTTCGTGGTTGTTCCGGTGACCTCGGTTCTGGCCAGCTACGACGAGCAGCTGGAACGGGCCGCCTGGGTCTGCGGGGCCGGCAAGCTGAAGGCATTCCTGTCCGTTACCCTTCCGGTGATCGCTCCCGGTGTCACAGCCGGTTTCCTGTTCGCGTTCATCACCTCGTTCGATGAGGTGATCGTCTCGCTGTTCATCTCGAATCCCTACCTGCAGACACTTCCGGTCCGAATGTTCACCAGCCTGCAGCGCGAGGTCGACCCGACCATTGCCGCTGCTGCCACCATCATCATGCTGATCACCACGGCGGCCGCGGCTGTTGGTGTGCTCGCACGCGCGAAACGGAGCAAAACGAATGTCTGAGGCGATCAAGGACGAGGCCCTAGCGACTGGTGCCGCCCCGTCGGCGAGCCAGGGCGCGGCGCTGACACTGGACAATGTCAGCAAGAACTTCGGCACCTTCGCCGCGGTGAAGGGCGTTTCGATAGATGTCCGGCCGGGGGAGTTCGTCACGTTCCTCGGTCCGAGCGGCTCGGGAAAGACCACGAGCCTCAACATGATTGCCGGGTTCGAGACGCCGAGTGCCGGCGATATCCGGTTGGACGATCGGTCGCTGGTCACGCTGCCGATCAGTCGCCGAAATATCGGCATGGTCTTTCAGGGCTACGCGCTGTTCCCGCATATGTCCGTCGAGGACAACATCGGCTATCCGCTGAAGCAGCGCAAGGTTGGCCGGGCGGAGCGCCAGCGCCGGGTGACCGAGGTGCTCGACAAGGTGAACCTCGAAGAGTTTCGCAAGCGGATGCCGGCCCAGCTCTCCGGCGGCCAACGGCAGCGGGTGGCCCTTGCCCGCGCCATCGCCTACCAGCCGCCGTTGCTGTTGATGGACGAGCCGCTCAGCGCCCTGGACAAGGGGCTCCGGGAGCGGCTGCAGCACGAGATCCGCTCGATTCATCAGGATCTCGGCACCACTGTCGTCTACGTCACGCACGATCAGGACGAGGCGCTAGCACTCTCCGACCGGATTGTGGTGTTCAACGAGGGCCGGACCGAGCAGACCGGAACACCGGCAGAGCTCTACGCGCATCCGGACAACCTGTTCGTGGCGAAATTCCTCGGTGAGTCCTTGCTGCTCGAAGGGGAGGTGGCCCGGGATGGCGGCGGAAGCACCGTGTTCCGGACGGCTGCCTTCCAGATCCCGGTCGAGAACCCGCGCGCCCTCGATGGACGGGTCCGGCTGATGGTCCGGCCGGAAAAGATCGGTATGGCCGACGCGGACGGCGGCGCGGACGGCGTCCCGTCCGGTCACGCTCGAGTGCCGGCACGAGTTGAAAGCTCGACCTACCTCGGGCATACCAGCCGATACGCCGTCACTGTCGGCGACGCGGGCGGCGGAATCGTTCGTATCGCCAACGATGACCCAACAGGGGATGCCGCAGGCCGCAATGTCTCGCTCACCTGGGCGGTGACGGACGCGATCCTGCTTCCGGATACGCCCGAATCAAGCCAGCAACCCGGAGAGTGAATCGATATGCGTAATGGATTTGGATCGTTCTGGCTCGATAGCACTGTCGACAAGGGAACGCCCCGACCGCGGCTGGAGGATGACGTCCATGCGGATTACGTCATCGTGGGTGCCGGGTATACCGGCCTCTGGACCGCGTACTGGCTGGCCAGGGAATCGCCTGGCGCGCGGATCGTCATCCTGGAGCAGGACCGGGTGGGTTACGGGGCGTCGGGCCGGAATGGCGGCTGGATCACCGGCAAAACAGTGGGACTGCGCAAGAACCTGGTGAAGAGCGCCCGCGGTCGTGAGGCCGTGCTCGAGATGGAGAAGTACTGCCACAAGGCCGTGTTCGAGATCGCGGACCTCTTCGAGACCAACGGCATCGACATCGGCGCAGCCCGTAGCGGTTGGATGCAGATCGCCCGGACCGAAAGCGAACTGGCCCGGCTGCGACATCACGTCGAGGATGACTATTCCTGGGGCCTTGTCGATGACGACATTCGCCTGCTCGGCGGGAAGGAGACCAGGGACCGGATCAACGTCCCAGGCGCGGTTGGCGCCATCTACAGCCCCTACTCGGTGCGAATGAATCCGGCGAAATTGGCCTACGGACTGGCGAAGCTGTGCACGGATCTTGGCGTGACGATCTACGAGAACTCCCGGGTTGAATCGCTGCACGACGGTACCGCGACGACTTCCCGTGGCTCGGCGTCGGGAGAAATGGTCGTGCTTGCCACCGAGGGCTACACCTCGCAGCTGCCGGGTATGAAGCGGGACCTGCTTCCGATGATCTCGTCGATGGTGGTGACCGCGCCGCTGAGCGACGAGGAGTGGTCGAAGATCGGCTGGGAGAACTCGGAGTGTATGAGCGGCGCTCAGCACATGTACTTTTACTCGCAACGTACCGCCGACGGGCGGATCGCGCTAGGCGGTCGCGGTATGCCCTACCGGTTTGGCTCCCGGCTGGACGAGAACGGCCGGCTGGATCGCAGGACCCAGCGTCAGCTCACCAGCACCCTGCGCGGCCTCTTCCCCCAGGTGGCCCTGGAGTTCGAACACTCTTGGTGCGGCGTGCTCGGCGTGACCCGGGACTGGTCCCCATTCCTTGACGTGCAGCGGGTGCAAAAGCTCACCAGGGTGGGCGGATACGCGGGCCAGGGCGTCACGTCGGCATATGTTGCCGGCCGCTCAGTGACCGATCTGCTGCTCGATCGCGATACCGAGCTGACCCGATCGTCATGGGTGCGTCCGCTGCCAGGAAAGTGGGAGCCCGAGCCGGTCCGATGGATCGGGTCCAATGCGATGTACGGGATGTACCGGGTCGCTGACCGGATCGAACGCCGGCGCGGTGGCCCGGAAACCTCGATCGTTGGCACGGTGGCGAACAAGCTGGCCGGCCGCTGAGAAGCCTGGGGCACTCAAGCTCGCCTTGATTTCGAAAGCCCAACCTTTCCGTCGGCGTAGCAGCTTTACCGATTTGGAGCAGCTTGAACTACCGATCTGGAGGAGGATAAGTTACCGATTTGGAGCCAGTCGGCACCTGGACAGGCGCGTGACGCCGGAGGTCACGCGCCAATCCGACGGTCCGACCTATTCCTCGGCCCGGTAGGTGACAGCGCCGCCGACCAGTGTGAGGCTGACCGGCAGGTCGACGAGGGCATCCGAACCCACCAGCACCGGATCCTCTGCCCAGACGGCGAGGTCGGCCTTGTAGCCGACCGCTATCCGGCCAAGCGTGTCCTGGTCACCCTGCGCCCGAGCCGAGCCGGTGGTAAATCCGGCCAGGGCTTCCAGCGGGTTCAGTACCTGAACTGGCTCGAAGACCGGTGCATCAGGGTTTCCTGGTGTCCGGCGCAGCCGTGCCCACGCCATCCCGAGCCGGGCGTCCAGCTGGGCCACCGGCCAGTCGGAGCCTAGCGCCAGTGGCACCCCGGCGTCGTGAACGTCACGGGTGCGCCAGGCGCGGCTGGTCCGCTCGGGACCCATCCGGGCTGCCCAGGCATCGGACCCGTCTGCCTTGCGCCACTGCAGGTGCAAAGGCTGCATCGAAGCGGTGATCCCGTGCTCGGCCAGCCGGGCCAGGTCTTTGTCTGCCAGGCACTCGAGGTGCTCGATCCGATGTGGCGCTCCGCCGCGCGAGGTGACACCGGCGGCAACATAGGCATCGATCGCGGCGCCGATCGCCCGGTCGCCGATGGCGTGGGTGGCGATCTGGAAGCCGGCCTCACTGTATTGCCGAACCACGTCTGCGTAGTCGGCCGGGTTCGGCCAGAACGAATCCAGGCCGCCGCCGAGGGCGTCGGGTTCGTAGAGCCAACCGGTGCCGGAATCAATCACCCCGTCGGCGAACATCTTGATCAGGCCGCCACGCCAGCGCTCGCCGCGGCGGTCCCGCATCGAGATGAACTCCGCGATGCCGGCCGCATCGCGCTCCGGTGCATGACCTAGTGCGTGGACCAGGCGGACCGGCAGGCCGTCGCCGGTGGCGGCCAGCTCATCGAGCATATCCAAGCTGGAGCCGGCGCCGTCCATCACAGCACCGCCGGTGATCCCCGAGGCGTTGAGCCGACGCAGCACGTCCTGGCTGCGGCGGACGACTTCGGCACGGGACATCGCCGGCGCACCTGCGAGCACAGCGTCGTACGCCGAGGCTTCCCGCAGCTCGCCGGTCGGAACGCCGTCCTGGTCCACCACGATCTGCGAGGCGTCGCCGAACGTAACGGATCCGGTTATGCCGGCCGCGCGCATCGCTGCAGGCGTGGCCAGTGCGGTGTGCATGTCGAAAACGAAGATGAAGGTCGGCGAGCCCCGGACGGCATCCTCAATCAGTGCTGCCGTAATGGGCTGGCGGCCGAAGACGTCATAGTCGAGATTCCAGCCGCGCAGCCAGGCGCCGGGCTCCTGCGTGAGGATCCGGTCGGCCTCCGCGCGCAGCAGGGCGAGGAATGCCTCCATCGTGGTCACGCCGGCGAAGTCGATGCCTTCAGTGGATTTCGCCCCCATGAACGGGTGGATATGACCGTCGATAAGCCCAGGTGTCACTGCGTGCCCGCCGACATCGATCAGCTCCGTGCCGGCACCACGATACTCCGCGACGTCGCGCTCATTTCCGACGGCGATTATGGTGTCGCCGCTGATCGCGAGCGAGCTCGCAACCGGATTGCGTGGATCGAGGGTGCGGACCTTCGCATTGACGATGATCTTGCTGGCGGTTGTGCTCTGTTGGGGCACGGAAATGACTCCTTACAGTAGGGGGCGATGGCAGGCAGCGGATGGTCAGGAGACTTCGAGCTCTTCGCGCTCGGAGAAGTCCATCATCGGCGGCTTGCGGCGGAAGAACCTGGTGCGGACCGCCAGAATGACGGCTCCGACGAGCATCCAGCAGAGCCCGACGACGAAGGTGAAGCCGGTCAGCGACGTCCACAGCCACAGGGTCAGCGCGAAGCCGACCGCCGGCAGCAGGCCGTAGCGGAACAGATCGAGCGGCGACCGGCGTCGCTGGTCGAACAGATAACTCTTGATCACGGAGAGGTTCACCATCGAGAAAGCGGCAAGCGCGCCGAAGTTGATGATCGTCACGGCCGCGTCCAGGCTGATGAAGAGCGCTACGAGCGAGAACGCCGAGACGACGATGGCTGCGAAAACCGGGGTGCGAAAACGCGGGTGCAGGTAACCGAACGGCCTCGGCAGAATCCCGTCGCGGCCCATCGAATAGAGAATCCGGGAGACACTGACCTGGGAGGCTGCGCCGCAAAGTATTGTCCCGACGATGTAGACCACCACGAACAGGGCCTGCAGGGCGGAACCGCCCACTCGTTGCATCATCTCGAGGCCGGCGGCGTCGAGATTGGTGATCTGCCGCCAATCCGGATAGACCAGCGAGCCGGCCAGAGCCACCACGAAGAACGTGCCGCCACCGATCAGCGTGGTGAGCATGATCGCCCGGGGAATGTCCTTTTTCGGCCGTCGTGCCTCTTCGGACAGGGTGGACACCGCGTCGAAGCCGAGGAAGGCCAGTGCGAGCACCGCCGCCCCGGCAAAAATCGGGCCGATACCGCCCTCGCCGGGAACCAGCGGGGTCAGAAGGGAGACTTGGGCGTCGGCGGAGGAGGCGAACCGAATGGAGAAAACCACGAAGAGTACGGTGATCAGCACCCCAAGTCCGACGGCGAGGAAGTTCAGCTTGGCGACGATCTTGATGCCGACAATGTTGAGTCCGAGCACGATGAGTAGCCCGGCCAGGGTAAACACGAACTGTGGAATCGCGGGGAACTGGGCGTTGAGGTAGATGCCGATCAGCAGGAAGTTGATCATCGGCAGGAAGAGGTAGTCGAGCATGAGCGTCCAGCCGGTCAGGAACCCGATGTTTCCGCCGAAGGACTGCTGGGAGTAGGTGTAGGCCGATCCTGCGACAGGGAATTTCACCGCCATCCGGCCGTAGGAGTAGGCGGTGAACAGCATTGTGGCAGTCGCAAGGATGTACGCGGCCGGGAGGTGGCCGTCGGTGATCTCTACGCCGGGCCCATACACGGTGAAGACCGCGCCGAGGCCAAGGTAGGTGAGGCCGAAGATGGTCAGCCCGGTGAGGCCAAGAGAGCGTCGCAGTCGTGGCCGCTCCGATGCGGTACGAGGCGGGACAGCGTTGGCGGTCATTGCGATTTCCTTAACGGTAGAAGCGAAGACGGAACCGCTGGACAAAAATTAATGTCTTTAATTACTTCGAGGAGTGTAACTGTAGTGCAGGTCACATCACAACAACCTCGGGAGAATTCGTGACGACCAAAGAAGTCGGTCGAAGGAGGGCTGGCCGGCCGAAAACCTCGCTGCTCAGCCGGGAACTGATCATCTCCACCGCCTTTGAGGTGCTGCAGGCGACCGGTGCCGACGGCTTCACGATGACCCGGCTGGCAGAAGCGCTGGGCGTGCAGACGCCTGCGCTGTACAACCATGTGGCGAACAAGAATGCGGTGCTGAACGGGATGCGCGGTCGGATTTCTCGGCGGATGGAGCCGGACGTTTTTGCTCGGTTGCCCTGGGATGAGGCAATGATTGCCTGGGCGAGGTCGTACCGATCGGCATTCGCCGCCCATCCGGAAATCATCGCCTTGCTGGCTATGCTGCCAATCGACGGTGAGCGGAATGTGGTTGAGAACTACGAGGCGGTCAGCAGTGCGCTGGTGCGGGGTGGATGGCCGGAAACAGAGATCGTCTCGACAATCGTCGCGACGGAATCCTTCATTATCGGGTCAGCGTTGGATGCGCTGGCCCCAGTTGGCAACATGGACCCGAAACCGCACACAGACCTGGCCCCGACACTCGACCGGGGGCTGCGGGAGCGGAAGGCCCAGGCGGACGGCGCAGGGGTGAGCGAGGCCGCCCTCACATTTGAGATCGGGCTTGAGGTTCTGATTGACGGTCTGCGAGCTCGGCTGAAGCGGCTCACTGCCTGATCGCGGTCGGACGCCGCCTCAGTCGTGGCTAAGGCAGACGAGTCGTGGGTTGTTTCACACGACTCGTCTGCCTTAACCACGAGTCACTGCACGACGGGGGCCGCAATTGCGCGAGCCGCTGCCAGCACGATGTCCGGGTTCGTCACGAAGTATGCGTCCGGATCCGCTCCATCGTTTGAACCGAGCGAAATCCGGCTATTCCCACGGCTGAAGATCTGCTTGGCCGAGAGGTGAACAGCGCCGAGTCCGGATTCTCGAAGGACGGCTATGTCATCGGGGTGTACCCCGCCTCCGGCCATTATCTGAATCTCTCCGGCGGCGACGTCAACGAGTGCGCGCAGCACCTCGAGCCCCTCCACGGCACGTCGAGCCTGCCCGGAGGTCAGCACCCGATCCACGCCGATTCCGGCCAGGGACCTGAGGCAGCCCACCGGGTCCGCGGAGTGATCGATGGCGCGGTGAAATGTAACCTCGACATCCGGGTTTATCGCCTTCGCCGCGTCGGCCAAAGCCCTGGTCAGGGTGAGATCCGCCGTGCCGTCTTCGCGTAGCGCGCCGATCACAACGCCATGCACGCCCTGCCGAACGAGCGCGGCTACCTCGCGGAGAGCGATCGCAGCCTCCGCGTCGTCATAGACGAAATCACCGGGGCGCGGTCGTATCAGGGCGTGAATGCCGAAAAGCCGTCCTTCGACAGCGTTGAGCACAGCCTCGCTCTGGCCCTCGGACGGTGTGAGCCCGCCAAGTTCCATAGCCGTGCAGAGTTCCGCACGGTCAGCGCCGGCGGTGCAGGCGGTGAGTGCGCCGGCGGCGCTGTTGACCGCAATCTCCAGGTCGGGCTGCCGCATGGTCAAATGTCCTCATCCGCGGCCGGCACGATTCGGGCCGACAGATCGGGGGCGTCGAAATCAACGTCGAACGGGTACATCGGCCTGCTGATGCGGTGGTGGCCCAGCCGAAGCAGGTCCTGGTCAACTCCGCCGGGAGTCAGTGCCAGCATCCAGTCGGCCGCCATGTCGAATAGCTCGGGTTCCAGGTAGCCGATCTTCACGATGACGATATCGGCGGAACGAGGATCGAGGCCCAGCTGGGAGAAATCACGCTCCAGGTGGTACGGCTTTCGGCTGCCGGTGATGATCACGCTCAGACCGCCGACTCGGACGACCACCTCGGTACCGGCGTGCTCGTCTCCGTGACGAATGTGCTCGACGATTCCAGTCAGCATCGCCGGGCCCGCCGGCCCGGCGTCGACAATCGCCCCAACGCTCAGTGAAACGGATCCGCCAATGCCGGCTTCCACACATTGCTCGACGGCGTGCGGATCCGGAATCGAGGCATAAATGGCAGTGACAGCACCACTGACCAGGTCGTCATGCATCAGCAATTCGCGAAGCGTCCAGGTGACGTCACCGGCGCCTCCGGCAGTCGGGTTATCGCCCGAATCGCTGATGAAGTACGGGCGCTTGTCGCTGCGCAGCGCGGTTTCAAGGCACAGATCGAGAGAGCCGGCCGGCGCAACGAACGAGAAGTCTTCATGTCGCTCCCAGACGGCCTGTGCGATCTTCTCGGCTTCCGCGCTGATCAGCCCGGCATCGTCGCCGGTCACCATGACGACCGCGCAGTTCCGGGGTTCATCGGCCCAGGCGTAGCCGATCCAGATCGCCGCGTCCAGCACGCCTGGCAGCGCCTCTGTTCTGGGCACCATGTCGTACAGACTTCGCGCCGGCTCGATCCGGGTACTCGTCTTTTCGCCGGGCAGGAGGATGGGGATCGGTATCCACGCCTTGCGCGGACGGCGTTCCTTCGCGGGTAGTGCGAGACGGTCGAGCAGATTGCGCACGGCGCGTTCCTTGGTTTCCAGCGCATCTTCGTGCGGCGCCATCCGGTAGCACGTCAACAGGTCGAGGGCGTGCGCCAGACGCCAGCTGACGTTACCGTGCAGGTCCATGCCGGTGCTGATGATTACGTCGGGACCGACCACATCTCGAATGGCCACCGCAAGATCGCCCTCGGCGTCATCCATGCCGATGACGCTCATCGCGCCGTGAATGTCGAAGACCAATCCATCGAGCCTCCCGGCGTCCTTCAGCCCGCCGAGGATCTCCGACTTGAGGTCTTCGTAGTCCTCGCGCGGCACCGGACCTCCGGGGATTCCCCGGCCTTGCAGGATCGGGACCCATTCCGCAGCATCGTGCAATGCCCCGCCGGGCTGCCAGAACGGCCGTCCGTCGAGAATCTCGGCGCCGCGTTTGGGCGACAACATCGCCGTCGTCGTCCGTGCTGGTGAGAAGGTGCTGGCCTCAAGACTCAGGCCGGCTATTGCGATTCGCGGAAGTGTAAGCGACACGTGATTTTCCTGTCGGTTGATGGGCGCGGGGCAGCGATGGCGAAAGCTAGTGCGAATAAGTGTCAAACGCGGCGTGGAGTGCGAGCCGGCCCGCACCGGCAAGTCCGGAGTCTGCTCCGAGAAGCGAAGTCCCGATCACGAGGTGCTTGGTCACCAGGGGATGACACCCCTCGTAGAGCTGGCTCCTGAACGATGCAACGAAAGGCTCGAGGGTGGAGAAAGTGCCGCCGAGAAGCACCGCCGACGGGTTGAAGAAGTTGACGATCGCTGACATGACCGAGCCCAGGTGCCGTCCGGAGTCTCGGACAAGTGCGGTCGCCTCGGGATGCGCGTCCTCAACCAGGGCGACTATGTCGCTTGAATCGTTGATGGTGGTGCCGCGCTCGCCCAGCATCCGCGCGACGGCGGCTCCTGACGCAATAGTTTCCAGGCAGCCACGGTTACCGCAGGAACACGGGTAGCTGCCCGCGGCCGGAGTCCGGGCGTGAGTAATGTCGCCCGCTGCTCCGTTCGCGCCCTGATAGATCTGGCCATCGATAATCAGGCCCGAACCAATAGCAGTTCCGGCCTTGACCACAATCATCTGGCGGTGCTTGTTCGGCTGCGCGGAGTACTCCCCAACGGCCATAGCGTTCGCATCGTTTTCGACAACCGTCGTCGTCTCGAACCGCTCCGCGAGTGCATCGCGAAACGGGAACCTGTGCCAGCCCGGCATCCGCGAGGGAGAGTCGACGAAGCCGCCCTCGACATTGACTGGGCCCGGCAGAGAAATGCCGAGACCCATCAACGTGCGCCCCGGGCGATCTGTGATCAGCTGGTCAAAGGCAATGCCTAATGTGGCAAGACAGGCTTCAGGACCCGACCCGATGTCAAAGGGCAGGGTCTTTGACGCTTCCAGTTTCCCGTCGGCGGACATTATGCCGACTCGCAGGTGATGCCCGCCCAGGTCGGCGCATGCCACGTAGTTCGACTGTCCGCCAAGGGACAGTATCCGAGGGCGGCGTCCGCCAGTTGAATCACCTTCACCCGCTTCTGTCAGAGCACCTGAACGGACGAGGCCGGCCACTGCCATCGAGATTGACGAGGGCGCCATCCCGAGAACCGAGCACAGTTCGGCGCGGGAATTTGCCCGCCCGGATGCCACGAGAGCCAGCACCCTGGCGCTGACGCTTTTCGACGCTGTCCCAGCACGGCGATCAAGCGTCGTTCTTTTTTCAGTCATGAATTAAGTATCCCGACTTTCTGTGATTCAAAGTCAAGTAGTTAGAGGTAAGTATTTGTTTTGCGATCGATGCTGTCAAACACGACTGGACAGAGCCCTTCGCTAGTTCGATGCTGGCCCCGGTATTCCAGTGCTTGTTGGTTATATCTGCCTGCCGACTTCTGCTATTTTTGAAATAACTTTCTTTTTACAGAAGCTGTTGACTTTCTTCATTAACTCGCCGTTAACTAAGTGTCGGGACGCGCCGTCCCATCGTCAACTTTGAATTGCACTGTCGCCCCTCGAAGGTCGGTGGGCGTTGCGTGAACTGGAGGACTAGCGTGGCTTTCCGTAACAGCTTCGGCAAGAAGACGCGTAGCGTGCTGGCTGCGTCTGCGGCTCTTGCTTTGGGATTAATGGCAGGTTGCTCAAGCTCCGGGGCCGACAGCGACACGCCTGCCAAGGATTCGGTGAGCTACGCCTGGCCGGTAGCGCAAACACCGAACTGGATCATGCCGCTGGGTACCGCCGGACACACGTCGACGATAAATACCTCGCTGATCGACAGCATGTGGGTACCGCTCTTCGCATACAACACGGCGAGCGGAAGCATGGCCTGGGATAAGAAGGCGAGTTCGGCGAAGAGCTACAAGTTCTCCGACGACGGAAAGACTGTCACGATCACGCTCAACAAGATGAGCTGGACGGACGGCAAGCCACTAACCAGTCGCGATGTCGAATTCTGGTACAACCTGGTCAAGGCGAACAAGGAAGAATGGGCGAACTATTCGCAAACCCGGATCCCGGACAACATCTCGGACTTCACCACCGTTGACGAGCAGACATTTTCACTGACCTTCGACAAGGCCTACAACCAGGACTGGCTTGTGTCGACACAATTGGCTGTTGTCCGGCCGATGCCACAGCACGCCTGGGACAAAACGGGCGACGGCGAGACCCCCAGTGACCTGGACCGCACCACAGACGGCGCGAAGAAAGTCTTCGCCTACCTTAAGGCCGCCGCGGAAGACATGGGCAGCTATTCCACGAACAAGCTGTGGAAAACAACTCTCGGGCCCTACGCGCTGGGTTCATTCGACGCCTCAGGGAAGGTCGTGCTCTCGAAGAATGAGAAGTACGATGGCGCCGATCCGGCAAAGATCAAGACAGTTAATCTGCTTCCTTACACCTCGGCGGATGCTGAGCAGAACGCCCTACGGAGCAAGTCGCTCGACTACGGCTACATAACGGCGTCCGCAATGCCGCAAAAGGACCAATTCGAGCAGCAGGGATACGCCGTCACTCCGAAACCGGGCTGGTCGGTCACCTATATGCCGTACAACTTCAACAACCCGACAATGGGCAAGGTCTTCTCCCAGCTATACGCCAGGCAGGCCATCCAGAAGTCGGTCGACCAGAAGAGCATCTCCAAGGTCGTATGGAACGACAGCGCCCAGCCCGGTTACGGACCGGTCCCGCAGGGAAACAAGTCCGATTTCCTCTCCACCGAGCAAACCGGAAATCCGTACCCGTTCGACACCGGCGCCGCGCAGTCGATACTGACCGAACACGGTTGGGTCATCGGTGACGATGGCGTCGCAGTCTGCGACGATGCCGGCTCCGGTGAGACGCAGTGCGGCGAGGGAGTGGCAAAGGGGACGAAATTCGAGGTCACGGTACTGACCCAGAACGGGTCAACCGAGACTGACAACATGATGAACGAAATCCGGTCCTCGCTGTCGAAGACCGGCATCAAGATGACGGTGCAGGCGGCTCCGGTCAATTCGGTGCTCGCCCAGGCGCAGGAATGCAAGTCGTCTGACCCGGCGTGCAAGTGGCAGATGTCATTCTTCGGCACATCGGGCAGTTGGTACTTCCCCGCGTATCCGACCGGCGAGAAGATCTTCGGCACGGGTGGCAAGTCCAACTTCGGCGGCTACTCGAATCCTGAAGCTGACAAGCTGCTTGATGCCGCAATGATGTCGAACGATGGCTCCGCAATGCAGAAGTACAGCGCGCTGCTGGCCAAGGATTTGCCGGTTGTCTGGATGCCAAACCCTGTCTACCAGGTAGCCGTGACCGGTAGCGGCCTGAAAGGCACGGAACAGGACGTCGATCAGATCTACCCGCAGCGCTGGTCCTGGTAATCAGGACAGTCAGCTTGCCGGCCCGCCGTCTGCAGAGAGAAAGAAACGCCAGTGGACATACTTCGCTTCATGCTTGGCCGCATCGGGCAGGCGTTGGTGGTGGTCTTCGTCGTCACCATTATCGTCTTCCTGCTGCTGCACGCACTTCCGGGCGGGCCGGCCCGCGGTGTGCTCGGAGTGCAGGCAACCCCTGAGCAGATTGCGCTCTTCAACACCGCTCAGGGCCTGGACAAGCCGCTTGTTGTGCAGTACATCGACTATCTCGGCCGGCTGCTGCAGGGTGATCTGGGCACGTCGTATGTCCTGAACGCCTCAGTGTCCGACATGCTCGTCCAGCGGCTACCGAAAACGCTGCTGTTGTCGGTGCTCTCGGCGGCGGTAGGGCTGGCAATTGCGATCCCGGTTGGGCTGTGGCAGGCATCCAGACGGGGCAAACCTTCGGACTACGTACTGACCGCCCTGTCGTTTGTCGCTTATGCGACGCCGGTCTTCTTCCTGGGACTGGTGCTGATCGTCGTGTTCAGCCAGGTCTTGCCCATTCTGCCGTCCCAGGCTCCGCAGGGTGACACGATCTGGCAGATTCTCGGCGATCCTGCTGCACTCATTCTTCCCGTTGCAGCCGGCTCGCTCGGGATGGTCGCCGTCTTCAGCCGATACATGCGCAGTTCGACCCTGGACAACCTGTCCGAAGATTATGTGCGGACCGCGCTCGCCAAGGGGACGCCAATGCGAAAAGTTCTGCAACGCCATGTCTTTCGAAACTCACTGACGGCGATCACCACGATGCTCGGGTATTACATTCCGGTTCTTTTTGGCGGGGCGCTGGTCGTCGAGCAGCTCTTCAACTTTCCGGGGATGGGCCTGCTCTTCTGGAGCGCGGCCCAGGCTCCCGACTTTCCGATCCTGCTCGGCTGCGTCCTGGTTATCTCAATCGCAACGGTAGTCGGAAGCCTGCTAGCCGATCTTGCGCAGGTTCTCATTGATCCACGGGTGAAGGAGGCTCGATGAGCGGCGTACCGATTGAAGTTGTGCAAGCGCACAACGACCTGCCGGTGAACGTCGGCAACGCGCGGATGATGTTGCGCCGGTTTATCCGCAACAAGCTTGCCGTCGCCGGTTTCGCCATCGTCGTGCTTGCGTTCGCCTTTTCATTCCTTGGCCCGCTGCTGTATCAGACCGACCAGATGCACGTGGATCTTGCCTCAGCCAACCAGGCACCCGGACCAGGGCATCCGCTCGGCGCGGACGCGGTGGGATTCGATCAGCTCGGGCGAATGATGGTCGGCGGGCAGACGTCCCTGGTTATCGGACTTGCGGCTGGCCTGCTGGCGACGTTGATCGGCGCAGTGTGGGGCTCGATCGCCGGGTACGCCGGAGGCTGGGTGGACTCGGCAATGATGCGGCTCGTCGACAGCGGTATCGCGATACCCGCGCTCTTCATTCTGCTGGTCATCTCGGCGATCACCTCGCCGAACAGCGCGACGATGATTCTGGTTGTGGCCTGTCTCTCCTGGCTCGTGCCCTCACGGCTGGTTCGGGCGGAAACGCTTTCGCTCAAGAACCGGGACTACGTGCTGACGCTCAGGGCGATCGGCGGATCGCACTTCCGGGCCATCGGCAGACATATCCTGCCGAACACGGTGAGCACGCTCGTTGTCAACGCAACGTTTCAGGTCGCGGACGCGATTCTGTTGGTGGCGTATGTCAGCTATCTCGGCATGGGCGTCCAACCGCCGGCCACGGACTGGGGCGGCATGCTGTCTGCCGGTCTCACCGCGGTCAACTCAGGATCGTGGTGGCTGATAGGTCCGCCGGGTGTTGCGATCATCCTCGTGGTCTGCGCGTTCAACGCGATCGGCGACGGACTCCGCGACATGTTTGATGTGAAAGGCCAGTGATGACTGAGAACGTCCTTGAAGTGTCGGGATTGCGGGTCGAGTTTTCAACCGAAAGCGGGACGATCACCGGGGTCGACGGTGTAGACCTCGAGATCGCGCCGGGCGAGGTTCTGGCGTTGGTCGGTGAGTCCGGCTCGGGGAAGAGTACTGTCGCCCTGTCGATCATGGGACTGCTGTCCCGCAATGCTAGCGCCAGCGGAGAGGTCCGCGTTTCCGGCGAGCGGATCAATCCGGATGACCCCATTTCGATGTCGGCCAAACGCGGTTCGCTGATGGGGATGGTGTTTCAGGAACCGTCGACTGCGCTCAACCCGCTGCACAGGATTGGCGACCAGATCGCGGAGGTAGTTCGTAATCACGGAACCGCAGGCAGGTCGGCAGCTCAACAGAGGGCCGTTGAGCTCTTGCGTCTGGTTGGCATCCCGCAACCGGAGATCAAGGCCCGCGCCTACCCCCATCAGCTATCCGGCGGACAGCGGCAACGCGTCGTCATCGCTATCGCCATCGCGAATTCCCCCAAGCTGCTGGTTGCCGACGAGCCGACAACCGCCCTCGACGTCACTGTGCAGGCGGAAATTCTCGATCTGCTCCGGGACCTGGCCGAACGAACCGGTACTTCGGTCCTACTCGTCACGCACAATATGGGAGTCGTGGCGGACTTCGCCGACCGGGTCGCGGTGATGCTGAACGGCGAAATAGTGGAGTCCGGCACCGTCGACGATGTCCTGCTGCGCCCTGAGCACGATTACACAGTGAAGCTGCTCGCGGCCGTACCGCGGTTGCGCTGGGACGTTGTCGAAGAATCGCCGGCCCGGAAGACCGATGACGTGGAACCTGCGGACGCCACCGTGATTGAGCTCGAGAACGTTTCTGTGGTCTATGGCAGGGGCCGCAAGGCTTTCCGTGCCCTTGACGGCGTCTCATTCGGCGTGAAGAAGGGCACCACGCTCGGGCTGGTCGGTGAATCCGGTTCCGGGAAGTCGACGGCCGGCCGTACGGCGATTGGCCTGATCAAACCCTCAAGTGGAGCCGTGCGCCTGTTCGGTCAGGATTTCGCTTCCCTGCGCAGGCCCGAGAGACGACGGCTGCAATCGAAAATCGGCATAGTGCTTCAGGATCCGGTGGCATCACTTGATCCAAGAATGGGAGTGCTGGACTGCGTCGCCGAACCGCTCCTGGTGCATGGCCGCCCAGTTGCGGATTCCAGTCGCTCGGCCGGCCGTTATTCCAGGAACGATGCCCGGCGCGCCGTCGCCGACATGCTCGACGCCGTGCACCTGCCGGCCGGTGTGATCAGCCGGTACCCGCATGAACTGTCCGGAGGTCAGCGGCAACGGATCAGCCTCGCCCGGGCGCTGATTCTCGATCCGCAACTTCTAATCGCCGATGAGGCAACCTCGGCCCTCGACGTGTCGGTGCAGGCGAGCGTGCTTGGCATTCTGTCCGAACTACAACAGCGGCTCGGCTTTGCCTGTTTGTTCATCTCCCATGACCTGGCCGTTGTTCAGGAAATGGCTCAAAACGTCGTGGTGTTGCGTAACGGACGTGTTGTCGAAGCCGGACCGACCGCGGCAACACTCGTCAGGCCGCAGGATGACTAC
Organism: Saxibacter everestensis; assembly: GCF_025787225.1. Taxonomy (NCBI): domain Bacteria; kingdom Bacillati; phylum Actinomycetota; class Actinomycetes; order Micrococcales; family Brevibacteriaceae; genus Saxibacter; species Saxibacter everestensis. Next base: position 3,252,670 of record NZ_CP090958.1, on the reverse strand, counting down.
ACTTCCGCCCTGCTGGCGGCAGTTCCGGTTCCAGACCCGGTTGCGCAGCGTGAACGCCGGCTTGCCCGACTTCGTGACAAGACGCAGTTCGATCAGGCGCAGGGTGACCGCGTCTCGTGAAATCCATACTTCTCGGCGTCGATGTGGGTGGGACGACGACACAGGTGGTTGCCTGTACGCAGGACCTCGTCGTCATCGACCGCGAGTCGGTCCGTACTCCGGCGCGAACGGGCGGTTCGGCGATGATGGACGCAATCACTGACCTTATCGCCCTGCTCCTGAACCGGAACCGCGCGACGGCGTCGGCTATCGGAGTGGGCGCGGCCGGAGTAGTCGATCAGCGGACGGGTGCCGTGCTGGTGGCAAGCGATTCTTTCGTTGATTGGGCCGGGACGCAGGTTGCCACCGAACTCAGTGTGCGGTTCGACGCCGGAACCGTGCTTGAAAACGATGTCAACGCCTTCGTTGCCGGCGAAGTCGCAGTCGGTGCGGCCCGAGGTTGCGGGCAGGTTTTCGGAATGACCCTTGGCACCGGAGTTGGCGGGTCACTTATGGTCGACGGCATGCTCTGGCAGGGAGCACACGGCGCCGCCGGCGAAATCGGGCATACCCCGGGATTCGGCGACCTGCCGTGCACCTGTGGGGGCAAGGGGCATCTTGAGACCATTGCATCTGGGCGATCGATCGCGCGGAGGTACGAACGGCTCACCGCCCGTGCCGAAGGCGTTTCGGCGGCAGAGGTCGCGGCGCTGGCCCGGACCGGAGATGGCGTAGCGGGTGAGATCTTCGCCGATGCCGGAGCCGCCGTCGGCCGAGGTGTGCTCATGGTCGCCGGGTTGCTCGACGTGGACACCGTCGTAGTTGGTGGCGGTGTGAGCCAGGCATGGGACCTTCTCGAGCCGACCCTCTCAAGGGAACTCCGGGAGGAGCCCCCGGTGAGTGGCGCCAAGATTCGGGTTCTGCGGGGTGAGCTTGGAACAGACGCCGTCGCCCTCGGCGCGGCTTCGCTTGCGGCGTCGAAATTCCTGGCGACTAGCGAAGGCCGAGCTTCTTCCAGATGACCGTCAGGTCTGCGGCTCGGTGGGGCTGAGTTCCGCGTAGGCATCGCGTAGCTCGATGAAGGCGTCGTTATCCCAAGCGACCGGATTTCCCGCGAGCGCCGGTGCGAGGCGATCGAGGGAATGATGCAGCCCAACGAGATCGCCGCGCTCGATGGCCATATCCAGGTCAGGGATGAAGTAGGTAGCGCGGAGTCGAGTGCCGTCAGCGGTGGCCTCCAGTTCCCAACGCATCCACGAGCCCGGACTGGTGTGGGTGTGCTCGAGCAGCGTCGGTGCTGCGAGTCGCACGATCACGAACTCAAGGGTCGGGAAGTCGGTCTCTGGCCAGTCGAAGACGATCTTGCCGCCCTCACGGAGGTCGACGGTGATATCCGCGGTGAACGGTGGCCACCAGTCGGCAAGGCGCGCAGGTTCCGTGATCGATGCCCAGACCTCGTCGATCGGGAAGGCGAGTGAGCGGTCGAAGCGAACAATGCCGCCGTCGGGAGTGCGCTCGATCGTGCCATTGGGACTGGGACTCATGGTTGCTCCATTGTTGTGTGGTTGTTCGCGGTCGGATTCGCGGTGCGTTCGAGATGCCGTTCGAGGGCGTCCAGGCGGCCGGCCCATTCCGCTCTGTACGGTTCGAGCCACTCGTCCAGCTCTTTCAACGGCTCTGGGCGGAGGCGGTAGAGCCGCCGCTGCGCCTCACGCCGGACTTCGACGAGCCCGGCGTCTCGCAGCACCTTGAGGTGCCGCGAGACACCGGGCTGGTGCATGCCGACGATCTCGACGAGGTCACCGACCGAGTGCTCACTACCGCGGACGGCGTCGAGGATGCGGCGCCGAGTTGGCTCGGCGATAGCTTCCAGCACGGCGGTCGATGTCATAGCCCCACCATACGATATGGCGTATATATGCGCAAGCGAATATTCGAGGGCCGGGGGATGCAAGCAATGTCGCCCGGAGTTTTTACTCCTTGACTGCTCCGCCAAGCACGCCCTCGATGAACTTCCGCTGGAAGATCAGATAGACGATCACCACCGGCGCGGCGATCAGCAGGGCGGCGGCGGCCAGCTGGGCGGTGTCCGAGCTGTGCTGGCCCTGGAAGAAGGCAAGGCCCAGCGGCACTGTCCGGTATTGGTCACTGCTGACCATCACCAACGCGAGCAGGAACTCGTTCCATGTCCACATGAAGACGATGACAACCATGGTGGTGATTGCCGGACGGCCCAGGGGCACCAGGATCTGCAACAGCGTCTTCCATGAGTTGCAGCCGTCGAGCCGCGCGGCCTCGACGATCGACTTCGGCGCGGCTCGAAAGTAGGTGCGCATCCAGAACACACCGAAGGCCAACGACTGGGCTGTCTGCGGAATGATCAGCGCCCAAAGGCTATCGGTCAGCCCGTAGCCGCGCAGGTTGAAGTACAGCGGAATGATCACCGCTTCCTGCGGCAGCATCAGCCCGAGGACGAACAGATAATAGAGCACCGTTGACCCCGGAAAGCGCATGGTTCCGAAGGCGTACGCCGCGGGAATCGAGAGCAGACAGGTTGCCACAACGACTGTCACCGTGACCAGCGCCGAGTTCCCGATGTATCCGCCGAAGTGCCCGATCGTCCAGGCGTCAACAAAGTTCTGCCAGTGGAAGCCGTCGAACTTCAGCCCGGTGTCGAGTGAGTTCGGGTCGCCGACGGCGTTACTCAGGATGACGACGATCGGCATCAGGAACGCCAGCGAGAAGAGTGCCAGGATGATATGGGAGAAGGTCTTCTCTGCGGAAGAGATCATCGCGTCCGGCCCTCGATTGTCTTGGCGACCACTGTCGTGATGATCAGGATCACCGCTGTGAGCGTGACGCCGATGGCAGTCGCGGAGCCAACCTGGTTCGTCTCGAAGGCGCGACTGTAGATTTCGTACGAGGGCACCGAGGTCGCCTTACCGGGACCCTGGCTGGTGGTGATGTAGATCAGGTCGAAGTTTCGCATTCCCGAGATGATCGTCAGCGTCGAGGCGACCGCGACATGCGGGCGCAGCGCGGGCAGGGTCACTGCGAAGAACTCACGAACCGGGCCGGCGCCATCGATGCGCGCGGCCTCGAAGAGTTCCTTGGGGATTTGCTGGGCGCCAGCGATGAACAGCACCATGCACAGTCCCGTTTGCACCCAGGAACCGATCACCCCGACGGCCGGAAGCGCGAAGGTGTAGTCGCCAAGCCAGGCACGGCTCACGCCGTCAAGCCCGATGGCATTGAGCGTCTGGTTGATGAACCCTTCCGGGGCGAGCATGTAGCGCCAAGCCACTCCGACGACGACCATCGCGAGCACCTGCGGCATGAAGATGATCGTGCGGTAGACAGACATGCCCCGAAGGGTCGCCCTCGATACGATGCCCGCGATGATCAGGCCGATCGCCACCGGGACCACGGCATAGAAGATCAGCAGGAAGATCGAATGGCCAAACGCGTTGCGGATGTCGGGGTCCGTGAAGACATCGGCATAGTTGCTGAAGCCGGTCCAGGTCGCCACCGTCAACCCGTCCCAGTCGAACAGCGAGATCCAGATCGACTGGCCGAACGGGTAGAGCAGGAAGAAGCCGTAGAGCAGGAGCGCGGGCAGGATGTAGACCAACCCGATCGTCCGGGGCTCACCTGGCGCCGAGTCCCCCTTTCGCCTGGACGGCGTTGTGGGCCTGGCCTTTTCGGCCGGCTTCTTCCGTTTGGACGGCATCAGCTGACTATTTGTTGCCATCCTGGAAATCCCGGTAGTCCTTGTTCAGATTCTTGGCGAACTCGTCGGGGCCGACCCGGCCGTCGATCAGCAGCTGCAGCTGCTCGCTGCTTGTGTCGAAGAATGAGGGCGATGAGTAATCCAGGTAGGGGACCAGGCCATCGTTTTCGGACAGTTGCTTCCAGCCGGCGAACATAGCTGCCTGCGGCGAACCCTCTGGCAGCTTTTCGGCCTCCTTGCCGGGAACTATCGGCAGGATCCCGTTCGTGGTCATCACGTCGGCAGCTTCGGCGTTGCTGATGAAATCGATGTACGCGGCGGCCACGTCATCGTGCTTGGACTTCGAGGTGATCGACCAGGCGAGTCCTTCGCCGCCCGTGGTCACCGGACCTGCGGCGCCATCCTTAGCCGGGGGCGGCATGAAGCCGAGCTTGTCACCGAGGGTCGGTTCGACCTCGGGCAGCTCCCAGGTTCCGGTGATCAGGTAGGCGCCCTTGCCGTCGGCGAATTGCTTGGCCGCGTCGTCATAGCCCAGGCCATTTGCCGATTCCGGGATGTAGCCGTCTTTTGCCCAGGACGCCAGGGTCTGGGCGGCCGATGTGGTCTGATCCGTCTCGAAACCTGGGCCCGAGCCGTAGATGGTGTCGCGGATGTCCTGCGGATTGCCGGCGTTGGCCTGCAGGGCTCCGAAAGTATGGATTGCCGGATACTTGTCGAGGTTCCCGAACTGGACCGGAAGCTCGCCCTTGGCCTTGAGGGCGGGCATCGAAGCCAGGAACTCTTCCCATGTTTTCGGTTCGGCGACTCCGGCCTTCTTCAGGATGTCCTTGTTGAAGTAGATGCCGATGTACTCACCGGCCTGGGAGAGGCCGTACAGATTGCCGGAGCCGAACGACTTCTTGTCCGCGCTCACCCGGTTCAGGTCGAGCAACGGTTTGGGGAACCGGTCCTCCCAGCCAAATACAGTGGCGTAGTCGTCCATCGGCCGAAGCAGGTCGGCCTGGGCGAAACTCACCATCGAACCGTAGCCCTGGTTCGCCTGGACCACATCTGGCGGGTTGTCATCGCTGATCGCCAGCTTCAAGGTGGTGCGCAAATCCGAGAAGCTGCGCGAAGTGCGCTCGATCTTGATGTTCGGGTACTTCTTTTCAAAGGCGGCGTTGAGCGCCTTCAAGGTCTTGTCCTGGCCGCCGCGAACTTCCTGATCCCAGACCCGCAGGGTGACGTCGCCTGCCTGTGCGGGGTCGGGAACGTCTTTCACCTGGGTAGCTGATTCCTTCGGCCCCGATCCGCCGGATGAGCCAGGAACGCACCCGGCGACGCCCAGGGCGACCGCGAGGGATGCGATGGCCCCGAGGGCGCCTAAGCCTAGTCTTCTGCGGGTTGCGGCGGTTCTCATAGAAACTCCTGTGTGACGAGTTAGCCGTTGAAAGGATGAAGCGGTGGGCTGAACATTGAAAGGTTACTGCCGAAATCCGACGGTCGGGATGGCGCGGCGCGGACGACGGCGACTTCGCAGGTCGGGCACGAGGTCCGGGATGAAGCCATACGCGGTCTCGAACCCGACCGAGCCCTTCGCTTGATGCCGCTGGTACCAGTCACCGACCTCGAAGATGCTTGGTGCGGAGAACGATCCGCCCATCCACTGCACGGAGAGGCCTGCGGCGACGGTGCCAAGGGTTACTGCCGAGCGAACGTCGAGCTCGGAAATCAGGCCGACCATGACGCCGGCGGCGAAAATATCTCCGGCGCCGGTTGGATCGACCGACTGTACGTCAATGCCCTGCACCTGCACGATGTCGCCGGTTCCGCCATCCACCGCAATCGCTCCGTCTTTTCCCTGCGTGACGACGGCAAGTTCGACGTGATCGCTGAGCCTTCTAGCGGCATCGAGCGCGTTATCGGTTTTCGTGAAGGCCATCGCCTCCGCGGCATTCGGCATGAACACGTCAACGTAGGCAAGATCGGTGAGATTCGTCAGATCCCACTTCTCGCTCGAATCCCAGCCGGTATCAGCGAACACCTTCGCCCCGCTGCTGCGGGCCTGCGCCAGCCAGGGAACGCTCATTCCCGATTCGATCGAGGCGAAAAACGCCTTCGACTGCGGGATCGCCTCGGGGTTTGCTACCCCGACCTTGCTCACGTGCCCGTGCGAGATCATCGTTCGGTCGCCGTCGTAGGACAGGGACACCGTCACCGGCGTGTGCGCACGGTACTTGCGGATCGAGCCGCTGAGATCGATCGACTCACCGACCTCGAGGCTTTCATGACAGAAGTCCCCGTAGAAGTCGTCACCAAAGATCGTCGCCAGCGATGTTCTCGCCCCGAGCCGGCTGGTGGCGACCGCCATGTTGGCTACTCCACCTGGGCAGCAGCCCATCGCGTCGGCCCAGGTCTCGGTGCCGAGCACGGGAGCGTGCGGCAGGCCAGCGAAGACCAGATCCATGAAGAGCGAGCCGGCAAGAAACACGTCGTACGTCTCGTCGTATGCCTCGCCCGGGTATGCCGTGGAGGTCGCGTCGGACGGGCGGCTTGTGGCGGCGTTTCCGGGGCTCACTTCGCCTCGACGGCTCGCAACGGAACTGCCGTGATCGACTCCGGTCGGGTTCCGACTCTCCGGTGAGCTGACGTCCATGAGCTGAAGAATTGCATAGGGCGTCAGAGAATGTCAATACATACTCAAGTTCAATCAATTTACGTCATGCTTTGGTATATCGTGACGGTATGTTGCGAGACCAGCGCCATGACGAGCTGATCAGGGCCCTGACCCAGCACGGAGCCATGGCGATCAAGGATGTGGCCGCGGTGCTCGGCGTCAGCGAAGCCACTGCCCGACGTGATATCGGTCTGCTCGCCGACGACGGCCGGTTGACCAGGGTGTACGGAGGCGCCGCGATCAAGGCGCCGAACGAGGTCCCATTCGCCTACGCCGAGTACACCGACCACGGCGAGAAGCAGCTGATGGCGCAGGCCGCGAGTGATCTGGTGTCCGATGGCGACACCCTCATCCTGGATATCGGGACCACCATGCTGGAGGTCGCCAGAGCGCTCTCCGGCAGGCCGGTCACCATCATCACCAGCAATATGGCGGTTTACGAGATCCTGAAGCAGGACAGCAAGACGGAGTTGCTGTTCCTCGGCGGGCTGCTGCGGCGAAACTACCACTCGACAGTCGGCTTCCTGACCGAGAACGCCCTGCGGCAGGTGCACGCCGATCTTGCGTTCCTTGGCACGAGCGGGGTCACCCGGCGCGGTCAGGTCGTGGACACAACGCCGGTTGAGGTCTCGATAAAGCAGCAGATGCTGCTTGCTGCTGATCGGGCCGTGCTGGTGGCGACTGCGCGGAAATTTCCAGGCCGCGGGCACGGTGTTGTCTGTGAAGCGGAGCGGATCTCCACTCTGGTCACCTCCACCGAGACCGATCAGGCCTATTTCGAACCATTTGCAGACAGCGGAACCGAGGTAATCACGGCATGAAGATGACAATCCTGGGCGGCGGAGGATTCAGGGTGCCTCTGGTCTACGGCGCCCTGCTGCGCGAGAACGAGGAGTTCGACAATCCGTGCACGGATGTCGTCCTCTATGACGAAGACCTCGACCGGGTTCGGAAAATCGAGGCGGTGCTCCGCGGCCAGGCCGCGGCATCGGCCGACGCTCCCCGGGTGACGAGCACCGATTCGCTCGACGAGGCGCTGGCCGGCACCGACTTCATCTTCTCCGCCATCCGGGTAGGTGGGCTCGACGGCCGTTCGAGCGATGAGCGCAGCTGCCTCGATCACGGTGTGCTCGGTCAGGAAACCACGGGGGCAGCGGGGCTGCTTTATGGCCTGCGCACCCTGCCGGAGGTGCTTCGAATTGCGCATCGGGTAGCCGAAATCTGCCCGGACGCGTGGTTCATCAACTTCACCAACCCGGCCGGAATGGTGACCGAGGCGATGTCGGCGATCCTCGGGGAACGGGTCATCGGCATCTGCGATTCGCCCATCGGCCTGTGCAAGCGGGTCGCCCGGGTGCTTGATGTCGATCCCGAGCTGGTGACTTTCGACTATTTCGGCCTGAACCACCTCGGCTGGCTTGGCGGAGTCATCACTGGAGGACATGACCTGCTGCCGGGACTGTTGCAGAGACCAGAACTGCTGGATCGGTTCGAGGAAGGCAAGCTCTTCGGCGCCGATTGGCTGCGGACGCTGGGCGCCATCCCCAATGAGTATCTGCATTATTACTACAACACCCGAGACGCCATCGAGGCGCTTGGCCATGCGGGTTCGAGCCGCGGCGAGTTCCTGGCCAACCAGCAGCAGCGGTTCTACCAGGCGAGCGAAACCGGGCCCGAAGCGGCGTATCAGCTCTGGCAGAGCGTGCGGCGCGAACGCGAATCGACCTACATGGCGGAGAGTCGCGAGGCGACCGGCGGCTGGGAGCGGGACCAGGAAGACCTCAAGGGCAACGGCTATGAGGGAGTAGCACTGACCTTGATGCGGGCGATTGCGCAAAACGAACCCGCCGAGCTGATCCTGAACGTGCCAAACAACGGCAGCATCGAGGGGCTGCCGGACGACGCGATAGTCGAAGTGATCTGCGATGTGGACGCGCGGGGCCCCAGACCGAAATCGACCAGCGCGCCGAACCTGCATCAGCTGGGTCTGATGCTGACGGTCAAGTCGGTGGAGCGCGATGTCATCGCCGCGGTCCGGGAGGACGATTCCGGGCTGGCATGGCGCGCTCTGGGCACCCACCCGCTCGTCGATTCGACCCGCGTCGCCAGGGCGCTGCTGTCTGGGCACTGACCTCCGGGTTTCGAAGCGGTCAGATCGCCCGGGAACTTTCCCAAACCCGGACTTCGGGAATAGTCGGCAGGCCTGTGTCGCTCTACGCAATGGACCGCAGACGCAGCACCCGCAGGGGCGCAGCTCACCCGCATGGGAAGGAAATACATGTCACGCATCGTCATCGTCGGAGGCCACGGCAAGATCGCCCTCCGGCTGGCCAGGATCCTCAGCTCACAGGGCCACCATGTCACCTCGCTGATCCGTAACCCGCAGCACAGCGGCGACGTCGAGGCCACCGGTGCGACGCCGGCGGTTGCCGATGTCGAGCATCTCTCCACCGAAGAGATCGCCGAGGCAATAGCCAGTCACGATGCCGTCGTCTGGTCCGCGGGCGCCGGTGGGGGTAGTCCGGAACGCACGTACGCCGTCGACCGAGACGCCGCCATCCGCTCGATCGACGCGGCTGCTGAGGCCGGTGTCGATCGCTACCTGATGATTTCGTACCTTGGCGCCGGCCACGACCACGGTCTGGCGGAATCTGACTCGTTCTATCCGTATGCCGAATCGAAGGCGGAAGCGGACGACCACCTGCGCCGCAGCACCCTGACCTGGACGATCCTCGGCCCGAGCACGCTCACTCTGGACGCCGCGACCGGGAAGATCGAGGTCGGCACGGACCTTGAGCCGGGCCGCGTTTCGCGTGACGATGTCGCGCAGGTCGCGGCAGTGGCGCTGGAAAGCCCCGCCACGATCGGCAAATTCGTTGGCTTCAACTCCGGCGATGTGCCGATCGAAGAGGCGCTGCGTTCGGCCTAGCCATCGTTCCTCGATGTCCGAGTTCCGTAAGGTAAAACGGCCTGGAATCTTACGAGACCCGGACATCGCGGCAAGGAAGAGCTGAACGGCGATGAGAGCATGGGGCTATGGCGGTCAGTTTCGAATGCAGCACCCGATCGACGCTCAGCCAGCAACGTCTCTTCGACCTCAGCCGGGACATCGATGTCCATGTTGATTCCATGTCGGACTCGGGCGAGAGAGCAGTGGCCGGCGTGCAGAAGGGACTCATCGGAGCGGGCCAGCAGGTCACTTGGCGCGCCTGGCACTTCGGTCTGCCACTGCGAATGACGAGCAAGATCACCGAGATGCACGAGCCGGACTCGTTCACAGATGAGCAGGTTCGCGGGCCGTTTCGATACTTCCGGCACATTCACGAAGTCCATCCCGACGGAAGCGGGTCTGTGCTGATCGACCGGGTGTCGTTCGCCGCTCCGTTCGGGGTGCTCGGTCGAATCGTCGAACGTCTGGTCCTCGGCAGCTATATCCGCCGCCTGATCGAGAAGCGCAACCGGTTTCTCCGGGGCGTCGACGACTACTGAGGCCGGTTCTGCGCAATGCGCCGCCCACTCGTGGCTAAGGCATGCGAGTCGTGCAAAAGATCCCACGAGTCGACGACAAAGCCAAGTTTCGCGGACGAGGGGAAGGACGTCGAGCGGCAAACTTCGCTATTGACACGGCAACCTGCCGCCCGATAGCGTCTCAGCATCAGGGTAAGACTGGAGACCACCTGTCGGTGTCTCCGTCTGCCCTGTTGTTGTTTATGGCGCTAGTTTCGGACCTCCGACACGGTTTCCCGACAGAGAGGTCGGATTGGTGCCAAACTACGTTCTCAGAGGCGTCGGAGACGTCGTCGCATACATTGATTCACGCCCGAAGATAGTCGGCCGGGCGGGGGTGATCTGGTGGCTCGCACTGGGCGGCCTGTTCCTGGACGCCTTCTCGAACTCTGCGCTGAGCGCGGGTTTGGGCACAATGACCGGCGATCTCGAATTGAGCGCAACCCAGGTCGCAGTGCTTACCTCGCTGGCGTCGTGGGTGGCCATCGCCTTCAACCCCATCGGCGGCTGGATGGCGGACAAGTGGGGCCGGATTCCGCCCCTGGTTCTCGCGAAGGCGTTGGCACTTGTCGGTGCCGCGTTGGCCGCACTCGCTCCGACGTTCGAGTTCGTTTTGGTCGGCCGGTTCTTTGTCGGGGCCGCCTACGGCATCGACTTCGCCATCGCCATGGCGCTGCTGGCGGAATTCACGCCGGCCAGATTCAAGAGCCGGCTGAACACCTGGCAGGGAATCTGGTACACGGCGGTGAGCACCAACCTGCTGCTGGCTATCGCCTTCTACAATCTCGGCGTCGGTGAGGCAATCTGGCGCTGGGCAGTCGGCTCGGCCGGGGTTTTTGCCCTGCTGATGCTCCTGCTGCAGGCAACACTGATGGTCGAAAGTCCTACCTGGCTGGCGCGGAAGGGCTACCTTGAACGGGCGACCACTTCGATGAGGAAGATCTATGCCGAGGACTTCACCGCGGCACCGGTCGAGGACCGGCTGCCGATCCTGAATCAGGCGACCAGGGGCTTTGCCAATGTCGCGCTGATCTTTAGAGGCAGCTATCTGCGCCGAACGGTGCTCGCAGCAACGGTCCAGATCGGGCAGTCCATCCAGTACTTCGCCGTCGGCTGGTATCTGCCTATCATCAGCCTCTCGCTGTTCGGCAAGGACTTCATCGTCGCCACTGTCGGGTCTCTCGTGTTCAACCTCTTCGGCATCATCGGCGGCTTCATGTCGCCCGTGATCGGAAAGAAGTTTGGCCTCCGAAAGGCATCCGCGGCTGGATTCGGAGTGGTTTTCGTCATCCTGGTCATTCTTGGGCTTGGATTCGACTCGCTTCCACTGTGGCTGGCATTCGTTCTTCCCTCGCTGTTCATCCTCTTCCACTCGGGTGGCCCAGGGGCCAATGGCAAGAGCTTGTCGTCGCTTTCGTTCCGCAGCGAATTACGCGCCAGCGCAAATGGTGTCATCGGAGCGCTAGGCAGTGTCGGCGCGGCCCTCGGTCTGCTCGTTTTCCCGATCCTGAAGGAAGACCTTGGGCTTGGCCCGACATTCCTGATCCTGTCGGTAGTGCCACTCGCCGCGTTCATCATCTGCTCTGTCATCAAGTGGGATCCCACCCGTGCGGCGATCAGCCCGGATGAGGAGCTCGATGCTCCGCAGTTCAAAGCGGATCGGGCGGTCACGTTTGAATCCGCCGGTAAATAGACGAGCCACCGAGAAGCAGGCATTGAACGGCAGAAAGGTAATCGAATGAGTATCCCGGCGATCCTGAGCGTCGACGAGGGAACAACCGGAACGCGCGCGGCGTGGGTGACGGCCGATGGCTCCGTGCATGGAACGGAGTACCGGCCGCTGGGAGTCAGCAGTCCGCGAGCCGGAGTCGTCGAGCAGGATGCAAACCTGATCCTGTCCCGGACGATCGATGCCTGCCGGACGGTTATCGCCCGTGCATCGGCGGAGGACGTTCATCTAGTCGGCATGGCCATCGCAAGTCAGCGCTGCACCGCGGTGCTTTGGGACTTACAGACTGGGACCGCGATCGTGCCGGCGATGGTGTGGCAGGACAGCCGCTACGCTGAGGAGCTCGCCGCACGCGGCCCTGCCTGGGATGATTTCCTTATTCCACGGGTCGGCCGCGCTACCGGCGTCCGTTCGCCGTACCTGTGGGCCGCGCATCACCTGCGCGAAACGGCGGAGGTTGCCGAGGCATACCGGGACAAGCGGCTCGGGTTCGGAACCATTGACACCTGGCTTCTGTGGTCGCTGACCCGAGAACGTACCTACGCCACGACATCGACCAACGCGACGTCCAGCGGAGCGTATCGCTTGGCAGACCACAGCTATCAGTCTTCGTGGATCGAGGAACTCGGGTTCCCGGCCGACCTGCTACCCGAATTACGGCAGGACGCTGATCACCTCGGCACAACCGACTCGGAAAGGCTGGGGATTTCAGTCCCGGTTTTGGCCGCAATCGGCGATCAGCACGCCGGCACACTGGGCCTTGGCTGCCTACGCCAGGGCCAGGCCATGTGCGTGCACGGCACGGGGAGCTTCGTGGATCTGGTGACGGGCACCGAACTGCCGAAGAACCCGGGACTGCATGAGGGTGCACTGACCCTCACCGCCTGGCGGAGGCGGAACCAGTCGATGTACGCGGTGGAGAGCTTCACCGCAACCACCGGATCCGCACTCAACTGGGCCTGCGGAACCCTGAACTGGTTCGACTCGGCGGAAATGATCAGCACGCTTGCAGCGACGGTTTCCAGCGCGAACGGCGTGATGTTCATCCCCGCACTCACCGGATTGCGGACCCCGGTGATCGAGCCAAAAGTCCGGGCATCGCTGACCGGTATGGCCACATCGACAACTCGCGCTGAGGTTGCGTTCGCGATCCTGGACGGCATCGCCCAGTCGGTCGCGACGAGCATCCAATCCGCCGAGGAGGTAGCCGGAACACCGGTGAGCGAAGTTGTCGTCGGCGGGGGCCTCTCTGCCAGCGACACCCTCGTCCAGCTTCAGGCCGATCTGACCGGGCTCCCGATGCGCCGCCTCCCGGCATCGGACAAAGCCAGCCTGCGGGGAGCAGCATTCCTGGCGGGATCCGAGGGGCTGCTCTGGGACTCACTGGAAGATGCTGTCGCGACCATCGGCGAAGGCGTCAGTTTTGAACCGGGAACATCGCCGGCTGATCGAGTGGAGCGACGCGAGGCCTGGCAGGCGCGTGTCGATTCCGAAGTACGTCTAGTCCGCAACAAGTAACGCGTAAGGAAGTAGTAGTAAATGATTGGATTGCCCTCGCGGAAGCCACAGGCTGAACGCGCACGGCTGACATCTGAGACGCCGCTGGATCTCCGGCGCGCAGATCAGATCGCAAAAATCGACGGTGCGACCTTCGACATGATTGTCGTCGGCGGCGGCATAACCGGCGCATACACCGCTATGGACGCGGCATTGCGCGGCTACAGCGTCGCTCTGCTGGAAAAGGACGACTTCGCATCCGGAACATCATCGAAGTCGTCGAAAATGATTCACGGCGGCCTGAGGTACATCGAGCAGGGCAACCTGCCACTGGTTCGCCACTCACTGCTGGAACGACAACGTCTGCGTAAGAATGCCGCGCACCTTGTGCAGCGGCTGCCTTTCCTGTTCCCGGTGCTGTCGCGCAACGGCGTATTTGACCGCCGACTTGCCGCCGGTTTCGAGAGCCTGCTGTGGACGTACGACCTCGCCGGCGGCTGGCGCGAGGGCGTTCTGCACCAGAAACTGACGAAAAACGAAGTCCTCTCGCATTGCCCGACCTTCAAAGGAGACGACCTCGACGGCGGCTTCATGTACTACGACGCCCGCGCCGATGACGCCCGGCTTACCCTCGCGCTGGCTCGCACGGCAGCCTTCCATGGTGCCGCCGTGCTGAACGGGGCCAAGGTCACCGACATCGTCCGCAGCAACGGCAAGGTTCACGGCATCGTCGCCGAGGTCGGCAACCAGGAGATCAGAGCGAAATCAGGTGTGGTCATCATGGCGACCGGAGTCTGGCTCCGTGACTGGACCGGTGCCGGCAAGGATGTCGACGCGCCCAATATCCGCCCGGCCAAGGGTGTGCATGTGGCCGTGCCCTGGATGAAGATCCGAAATGACTGCACGGTGACAATTCCGGTGCCTGGGCGCAATCGACGAGCAACGATTACCCGGTGGGGTGAAACGTCCTATCTCGGCACCACGGACGAGGACTACACCGGAGATCTCGACGACGTGAACTGCACGAGGGAAGAACTCGACTTCCTGCTCGATGGCGCCCGGTCCGCGCTCAATGTCGACATCGAGCCGGAGGATGCACTCGGCAGCATTGGCGGGTGCAGGCCACTCGTCGCGCCGCCTGGTGGCAAGACCCTTGAGGTGAAGCGCAATCACGAAATCCGGACGGACCATGACGGCCTGGTGACCGTGGTGGGCGGAAAGCTGACCACCTCGCGGCATATGGCTGAGCAGACCGTCGACGCAGCCCAGAAGGTTCTTGGACAGAAACGGCGATGCAGGACCAAGAACGCCCGCCTTCTCGGGGCCGCCGGCTATGACGCCGAAGCCATCGTCGCTTCGGGCGGTCTCGCCTCACACCTTGGTGAGAGGTACGGAACCGAAGCACGGTTCGTCGGCGACATCCTTGATGCGCGGCCAGAGCTCGGAAAGCCGGTCGTGCAGGGCCTGCCGTTCCTTGAGGCCGAAGTCGTCTACTCCGCACGTCATGAGTTGGCCCGCAGCGTTGACGACATATTGTCCCGGCGGACACGAGCCAGAATCATGGCCCGCGATGCCTCAGCCAGGGCAGCGGCCAGGGTCGGCGAGTTGCTCGGCTCCGAGCTGGGATTGTCAAAGACCGAGGTCGCCCGTCAGGTGACCGAATATGAAAAACACACCGCGCACGAACGCGCAGTTCTGATGGGGGAGTCCAAGTGATCAGCAAAGAGGCAGTCAAGCGCGGCTACAATCGCGGCAATTACACGGTCGGCGCCCCGACCCAACCGGCATACGCTCAGGACTTCGATACCGTCGTCGGTGAGGCGTCCTTCCAGACCTCCCCGGTCCGGGTTGAGGAAGCGACGATCGAGGCGCTTCAGACAGCGGCGGACGAGGTCATCGTCGACCCCATCGAGGTGATCAGGGGCACCCGGGATTGGTGGGCGGGCAGCATGGTCGCGGAAACCGGCGGTTCACCGGCGACCCCGACCGCCGTCATCGTCAAGGTCTCTTCCACCGAGCAGGTACAGGCTGTGATGCGGATCGCCGATCAGGCCGAGGTCCCCGTCACGGTCTCGGCCGGACGCAGCAACGTGACCGGTGCGGCACTGCCGGTGAACGGTGGGATCGTGCTCGATGTCTGCGGCCTGGACAGGTTCGGCAGCTTCGATCAGGAGAGCCAGATCATCGAGGTCGAGGCCGGTGTGTTCGGCGACATCTTCGAAGAAACCATTCAGCGCGAATACGGCATGACCATGGGCCACTGGCCATCCTCCTACGGCATCAGCACTGTCGGCGGCTGGGTGGCCTGTCGGGGCGCAGGTCAACTATCAACTCGTTACGGCAAGATCGAAGACATGGTTTACGGCCTGGAGGTCGTATTGGCAAACGGTGATCTGATTACAGTAGGCGACAGCGCCCGCGCCGCCGTCGGCCCAGACCTTGCCCAGCTCTTCATCGGCTCGGAAGGCACGCTTGGCGTGATAACCCGAGTCAGGTTCAAACTGCATCGACTACCCGACTACGGCCGCGCCATCGCCTACGGCTTCGAGAGTTTTAGCGCTGGACTCGAAGCGTGCCGGCAGATTCTGCAGCAGGGCGCGAATCCGGCCGCGCTCCGCCTGTACGACGAACTGGAGAGCGGCGTGCAGTTCGACCTCCCCGAAACCAACGTCCTTCTGATCGCAGACGAAGGGCCGCGCGAGCTCGTGGATGCAGGTCTCGCGATTTGTGAGCGGGCCTGCGATCCGACCGGTGTCCGGCTCGGAGCCGACGGCATCTTCGAAAAGTGGCTCGACACCCGGTACCTCACCGGGAAGAGCGCCGAGGGCTTCACGAAGGGACCGGGCTTTGTCGGCGACACGCTGGAGATGATCGGACGCTGGCGGGATCTTCCTGCCATTTACGATGAGGTTGTTGCTGCGATCAACTCGATCCCGGGGACCCTTGCCGGCTCGGCGCATCAGTCGCACGCCTACGTTGACGGGGCGTGCCTTTACTTCTCCCTTCGAGGCAACGTGGATGTCGATCGGCGGGCGGAGTGGTACAGGACGGCCTGGGACGCGGCGAACGCAGTGATTCTGAAGTATGGAGCAACGCTTAGCCACCACCATGGCGTGGGACTGTTGCGCGCGCCGTACATGAAGGAGTCGCTGGGAGGAGGCCTCGATGTCATGCGTTCGATCAAGGAAAGCCTCGACCCGAAGGGCCTTTTGAATCCCGGCAAGCTCGGTCTGTGATCTCACCCGACCCCGTGCGCTTGGCGGCCGGGATTAAGGATGTCGAAATGCTCACCTTTCCGGATTCACTTGAGCGGGCGTTCAGCAGGAATCCAGTTGTTGCCGCACTCTACGGCAGGGAGCAGCTGATCAAGTTCCTTGATTCCACCTCTGATGTCTGCATCATCGCGAATGTGGCACTTCAGGATCTGGGGCCCCTGGTCGGCGCGCTGTCGGCGAACGACAAGTTTGCCTTCGTGAACATCGACAGCTGCAGTGGCCTGGCGCAGGACAAGGGAGCCGTCGAGTACCTGAAGAAAATAGGTGCTCCCGGCATCGTGACCACCAGGGTGTCGCTGATTCAGAAAGCCAACAGCCTCGGCATGGTCACGATGCAGAAGGTATTCGTCACGGACCGTTCGAACCTGCCGCGCAGCGTCACCGCGGTTGAGCAGAGCCGTCCGCACCTGGTTCAGCTAATGCCCTGGCCGGTCGTGCCGTATATCGAAAAAGAGGAACTCCGTGCGCTGTCGCCGTTCATCGTCGGCGGATTCGTTGCCGGCAAGTCGGATGTCGCGGCCGCGCTGGCTGCCGGGGCCAAGGGAGTGTCGACCAGCGACATCGGCATGTGGGTGCGCCGCGAGGCGTAGCCCGGTGCTTGTGCCGCTGCCTCGCTCGAACAAGGGAAGAAGCATGTCAACGTTTCATCAGGTTATCGCCCACTACTACGTGAAAGACGGAGAAGCTCGACGGGTTCTTGCGCTGCTTGCCGGCCTCGCCGCGGCGAGCCGTGCGGAACCTGCCAACCTGTCATACGACTACTACCAGGGAGTCGAGGACCCGAACCACATCGTGATTCTCGAGCGGTACGTGGATGCCGCCGGATTCGCGGCGCATCGCGAATCTGAGCACTTCCGCTCGATTGGGTTCGAGCAGATCATTCCGCTGCTGGAAACACGTCAGGTGGAGGAGTACACCGCCTAGTGGTCCGCCCACTCGTGGCTTTGTCGTCGAGTCGTGCGTAAGATCCCACGAGTCGACGACAAAGCCACGTTTCGCGGACGAGGGGCAGCCGTCGAGCGACGGGAAACGATTCTCAGACCTTGAGTGTGAGGTCTTCGGCGATGGTCTTCGCTGCCTGGCGAAGCAATGGGACAGCCTGGGCTGAGAACTTGTCATCGACCCTCGAGACCGGGCCGGACACCGAGATCGCCATCGGAGTGGGAGAGCCCGGCACCGCCATCGAGAAGCATCGGACGCCAAGCTCCTGCTCCTCCTCGTCGATCGAGTAACCGCGCTCGCGAATCTGCCCGAGGTCGGTCATCAGGTCATTGACGTTGCCGATGCTGTTCGGCGTCGGAGTCGGCATGCCGGCGTGCGTCACGATGTTGCGTACTGTGTCGTCGTCCAGCTGGGCCAGGATGGCTTTGCCCACGCCGGTGTCGTGCAAGTGCGCGCGGCGGCCGACTTCGGTGAACATCCGCATCGAGTGCGGTGAGGGCACCTGAGCGATGTACACCACCATGTCGGAGTCGAGGATCGCCATGTTGGCGGTTTCACCCAGCGCATCGACAAGCATCTTCAGCTGCGGCCGGGCGAGTGAACCCAGCTGTTTGTTCGCCACCTCGCCAAGCCGGATCAGGCTCGGCCCCAGCGAGTACCGTCGATTGGGCAGCTGCCGGGCGTAGCCCAGCGAGACCAGGGTGCGCAGCAGTCTGTGGATGGTCGGAAGTGGCAGGTCGGTGAAGGTGGAGAGCTCGCTCAGCGTGACTTCGCCGCCGGCGTTGGTAATGAGTTCAAGAAGCTCGAACGCGCGCTCGACCGATTGCACACCGCCGGTGACTTTCTGGGCCATGGACTCACTCTCAGATCAACGAACAGCGACTACTGACAAAAACTCTTCATCTAGTGGAAACGTCTCCGCCTCTCCAACATACCCCACGAGCGGAAGCTAATTCCGTAGATCGGAAACTTCTTCCCGTCTGGTGGCTTGAAATTCCGTCAGACAAACAATAATATCCGTATTATGGAAGTCAATCGAACCGGTTGACCGGACATATATGGAGGATCAATGGCGAGTCCCAGCCCCGGCTACTCAATCACCCTTCGTGTGGAAGCTCCCGCGAGCTTCACCGCGACCAGCGAACTGGCCGCTGCCGTCGCCTCGGCCGGCGCCGCCATCACGGCCCTCGACGTCGCCGAATCCCGGCACGATTCAATGGTCGTCGACGTCAGCTGCAACACCGTCGACGCCGATCACGGCGAACGGGTCCGCGACGCTCTCGACGCCCTCGAAGGAGTCACCGTCCACAAGGTCAGTGACCGCACATTCCTGATGCACCTCGGCGGAAAACTCGAGGTCGTCTCCAAGGTCGCACTTCGCAACCGGGATGACCTTTCCCGCGCCTACACCCCGGGTGTTGCCCGAGTCTGCCTGGCAATCGCCGAGAACCCCGCGGATGCGCGCCGACTGACCGTGAAGCGCAACACCATCGCAGTGGTCACGGACGGCTCCGCCGTTCTGGGGCTGGGAAATATCGGTCCGGCCGCCGCGTTACCGGTGATGGAAGGCAAGGCCGCGCTGTTCAAGCAGTTCGCCGATGTCGATGCCTGGCCGGTGTGCCTTGATACACAGGACACCGAGGAAATCATCAGCATCGTCAAGGCGCTGGCCCCGGTCTACGGCGGCGTCAACCTCGAAGACATCGCCGCTCCGCGCTGCTTCGAAATTGAAAACCGGCTCCGCGAGGAACTGGACATCCCGGTCTTCCACGACGACCAGCACGGCACCGCCATCGTCACCCTGGCGGCGCTGAAGAATGCGCTCCGGGTCGTGAACAAGTCGATAGACGAGGTGCGGATCGTGGTCTCCGGCGTCGGAGCCGCAGGCACCGCCATCGTCGGCCTGCTCAAGGCGGAGGGCGCCGAACACATCATCGCGTGCGGACGCAACGGCGCCATCACGGCAGAAACCGCCGGCGACAACGAGTCCAAGCAGTGGTTGGCCGAGAACACCAACCCGGAGAACTTCTCCGGCAGCCTGCACAAGGCACTGATCGGCGCAGACGTCTTCATCGGGGTCAGTGCGCCCAACGTCCTGGACGAGAGCCACATCGCCTCGATGGCGAAAGACGCCATCGTGTTCGCGATGGCCAACCCGGATCCGGAGATCGACCCCGTTATTGCCGCCCGGCATGCCGCGGTCGTCGCCACCGGGCGGAGCGACTTCCCGAACCAGATCAATAACGTGCTCGCCTTCCCAGGGTTCTTCCGCGGACTGCTGGATGCCGGCGCATCCGACATCACCCCGAATATGCTGGTTGCGGCGGCGGAGGCGATTGCGGCTCGGGTCAGCGACGACGAGCTCAACTCGAGCTTCATAGTCCCGAGCGTTTTCGATCCACAGGTTGCACCTGATGTGGCGGCCGCGGTCGCCGCGGTTGCGCACGCAAACAACAAGTAAGGCAGTGACATGACAGTTACACTCACGGACAACTCGCCTATCGACGGCGCCGACACGATCCTCACGCCCGAGGCGTTGGATTTCGTGGAGAAGTTGCATGCCAGATTCGCTGCGACCCGCAACGAGTTGCTGGCCCGGCGCGTGGAGGATCGGCGGGCGGCCGCGGCAGGCGGTGGACTGGACTTCCTCACCGCGACCAAGGACGTGCGCGAAGGTGACTGGACGGTCGCTGCCGCGCCGGAGAAACTTACGAATCGCCGGGTTGAAATGACTGGCCCGGCCTCCCCGGTCAAAATGGCGATCAACGCCCTGAACTCGGGGGCGAAAGTCTGGCTGGCCGATCTCGAAGACGCCAGCACGCCCACCTGGCCGAACGTCATCGACGCGCAGCTCAACCTGCACGGTGCCGCGCGCGGTCAGCTGAGCCACACGGGCAAGAACGGTAAGCAGTACGCATTGCGCACGGATGCCGAGCTGGCGACCGTCGTCGTCCGCCCGCGCGGCTGGCACCTGAATGAGAATCACGTCCGGATTGACGGTGAGCCAGGAATCGGCGCCCTCGTCGACTTCGGGCTGCACTTCTTCCATAACGCCGAGCATCTGCTCGCCACCGGCAGTGGCCCGTACTACTACCTGCCGAAGCTTGAAAGCCATCTCGAGGCTCGGCTGTGGAACGACGTTTTCGTCTTTGCCCAGAATGAGCTTGGAATCGAGCAGGGCACGATTCGCGCCACCGTGCTGATCGAGACCATTCCTGCCGCATTCCAGATGGACGAGATCCTGTACGAGCTGCGCGATCACGCTTCTGGCCTGAACGCTGGCCGCTGGGACTACCTGTTCAGCATCATCAAGTACTTCCGGGAGGCCGGGGCCGCTTTCGTGATGCCAGACCGGGCGAGCGTTGCGATGACGGCTCCGTTCATGCGGGCGTACACCGATCTGCTGGTCAAGACCTGCCACCGTCGCGGGGCATTCGCGATGGGCGGCATGGCGGCGGTGATCCCGAATCGCCGGGAACCCGATGTCACCGCCCAGGCCTTCGACAAGGTACGGGCGGACAAAACCCGCGAAGCCAAGGATGGCTTCGATGGCTCCTGGGTCGCCCATCCCGATCTGGTGCCGATCTGCCGTGAGGTGTTCGATTCGGTCCTCGACGAGAAGCCCAACCAGCTCGACAGACTGCGTGAAGAGGTGAGTGTGACTCCGGCTCAGCTGCTGGACGTCAGCTCCGCCGACGGCAGTGTCACCGAGGCCGGGCTGCGGTCGAATCTGTATGTAGCCGTCGCATATACCGCCGTCTGGCTGTCCGGAAATGGCGCCGTGGCGATTCATAACCTGATGGAAGACGCCGCCACCGCTGAGATCTCCCGTTCACAGGTCTGGCAGCAGATTCACAACCAGGTGGTGCTGTCCGACACCTCGCACCTGGTCACCGTCGACCTGGTCCGCCAGCTGCTTGCCGAGGAGACCGAACGGCTGCGCGGCGAGGTCAGCGAACAGACCTTCGCCGACTACTACGTGCCGGCCAGCAAGCTGATTGACGAGCTGGTGACGGGCGATGACTTCGTCGAGTTCCTCACGCTTCCCGCCTACGAACTGGTGTCCTGATGGCGCCCCGACTGGCGCTCGCCGAGGCGGACCTGGCCCGGATCGACGCAACATTGCGCGGCACCGATGACCTGCTCGACTCCGCGTACCCGGGGGATGACGGCAGTCGGCAGCCGGTGCACACGGTGTATGTTCCTGCCGATACCTTCACCCCCGGCCTGGCCGCTGACTGGGGCAGGGCGGCCCTGGCTGCAGCCGAGGAGGCCGGTGGCCTGGAGGCGCTTGCGGCCAGCCTGGGTCTGACAGGCACGGCGAGCGCGGAGAAGGTAGCCCGCAAGCTGGAAGCGGAGCCGATCGAAGATCTCCGGCTGGACTTCGAAGATGGCTACGGAGACCGTCCGGACGACGAGGACAACGACGTCATCCAGGCAGCCCGGCAGGTGAACGAGGCGGTGCGGAACGGAACCGCGCCGCCCTACATCGGAATTCGTTTCAAGTGCTTTGAGGCGGCCACCCGGGCGCGTGCATTGCGCACGCTTGACCTCTTCATCGGCGAGCTGATCGAGACTGGAGGGCTGCCAGACGGCCTGGTGCTGACCCTGCCTAAGGTCAGCACCGTCGAACAGGTCGAAGCCATGGTCGACGCCTGCTCGCGACTTGAGGCGGTGCACGGCCTGACCGAGGGCCGGCTCCGGTTCGAGGTGCAGATGGAGACACCGCAACTGGTGCTCGGCGCCGACGGCACCGTGCCGCTGGCCAGGGCGTTGCATTCCGGCGCCGGCCGAGTGTCGGCCCTGCACTATGGCACCTACGACTACAGTGCGTCGCTACAGATCGCCGCCCGTTATCAGTCCATGGAGCACCCAGCCGCCGATTACGCCAAGCAGGTGATGCAGGTGGCCGTCGCCGGGACGGGCGTCCGACTGTCGGACGGCTCGACCAACGTGCTCCCGGTCGGATCGCCGGAGAACAGGTCGAACGCGTGGAAGCTGCATGCGCGGCTGGTACGGCGTTCACTGGAACGGGGCTACTACCAGGGCTGGGACCTGCACGCGGCGCAGTTACCGAGCCGCTACCTGGCAACGTACGCGTTCTACCGGGACGGATTCAGTGCCGCCGCGCTGCGGCTGAAGAACTACGTGCACAAGATCGATGGCGACGTGCTCGACGAGCCGGCCACGGCCCGGGCGCTTGCCCAGTTCATTCATCGCGGAGTGCTGTGCGGCGCCCTCGATGATGACGAAGTTCGGCGCGATGCCGGCGTCGACTCATTCCAGCTCGCCGCGATCGCGCATCCCAAAACCGCTATGAAAAGTGAGGACATCGTTGTCTAACTCCCGCTACTACGCGCCCACTGCCGGGCATCCGGCGCAGACCGAACTGCTGACCGGCCGAGCCATCGTCACCGAGGCGTACACCGTCATCCCGCGTGACGTGATGCGCGACATTGTGACGAGCGTTCTGCCGGGATGGCGCGACACAAGGACCTGGATTCTCAACCGGCCCGTTGCCGGCGGCGCGACCACATTCGCCCAGTATCTGGTCGAGGTGGCCCCCGGTGGAGGTTCGGACCGGCCGGAGCCGCAGGCCGGCGTCGAATCGTTCGTCTTTCTGCTGGAGGGCGAGCTGACCGTCGTCATCGACGGGACCAGGCATGTGCTGGCCCCGGGTGGCTTCGCCTTCCTGCCGCCGGACGCCGAGTGGCAGGTGTCCAACGATGCCGGAGAACTAGCGAAGTTCCAGTGGATCCGCAAACGCTACCAGCCGTTGGAGGGCCACACGCCGGCACCACTTGTCGGTAATGAGCAGGACGTGGAACCCGGGTCAATGCCGGGCACCGACAACAAGTGGCGCACAACCCGGATGCTGCCAGTCGAAGACCTTGCCTACGACATGCACATCAACGTCGTCACCTTCGAACCTGGCGCGGTTATTCCCTTTGCCGAAACCCACGTGATGGAGCACGGCCTCTACGTGCTCGAGGGCAAGGCTGTGTACCGGCTCAATGACGACTGGGTCGAGGTGCAGGAGGGGGACTACCTCTCGCTGCGGGCGTTCTGCCCCCAGGCCTGCTACGCCGGCGGTCCGAGCAACTTCCGGTACCTGCTTTACAAGGATGTGAACCGGCAGATCGTGCTGTAGCGCCGGCCGTACGAACCGCTCCGCCCCGGGACTCATGTCGCAAGCCCCGGGGCGCAGCTTTTCTCTGCCGGTTGAGCTGGGAGCTGCTGAGGGGCCGTTGTCTCCTGACGACATTTGCAGGTTCTAGGTCCTCGTAGGCGGCGGAATTCGTTCACAGTGTGAGATCAGGGCGGTTACTCAGCAGTCAGCTCCTGCAAAAGTCGGCTGTTACCGGCGACGTGGCCGGGTCGGTTCTGATCTGCTCACAGTCGTCCGGAATTCTCCGCCGTCGGCGCCGGCTCGTCGGCACAAGTGGCATGGTGGCCGCAGGCTTCCACAGTTTCGGCTGGCCGCAGGTGGTGCGCCTGTCCATCGGGCCACGATGCGAGGCATGGACGTTCTCACTGGCCTGGCCGCGCTCGGTGGCGCCGGAAGACGACGAGATCTGCTCGGCATCCCGGGCGTCACGGACTCTCGGATCGAAGCGGCGCTGCACGGCGGCGCGATCATCAGGGTCGGCCGCGGCAAGTATGCGCTACCTGATGCCGCGCCTGCCATCACCCAGGCCGTGATGGCCTCTGCCAGGCTGAGCTGTGTTTCAGCAGCGGCTCACTATCGATTGCCGCTGGTCACCGGGCGCGAGACCATTGCGAGCATCCGACGACTGATCGCGACGACCGCCGGGACTGCCCGGTTCGACCCGGGAGAGACCGCCTCAGGCGGCGTGCACCTCGCCTGGTCCAGCGAACGTCCGGTTCCCGGCGCCATCGCTCATCGTCAGCAGGACGAATCGGATGGGAACTTTGCCTCTGCGCTGGATTGCGTCGTTCACGCGCTGCGCTGTCAGGGCCGATTGGTCGCGCTCGCCATCGCAGATGCGGCCGTGAACCAGGGGCTCGTATCGTTTCCCGCACTCACGGCACGTCTTCGAGACCCGGCGGCGGCCGACGCACGGATAACTGTAGGCCTCATCGATCCCGCCGCCGCGTCCGTGCTGGAAACCGTGGCCCGGTACGCCTTGCTGATCTCGGGGCTGAGCTTCGTCTCACAAGTGGAAATCTATGCGGTGGGGCATGTCGACTTTGTGATCGAGGGAATCATCGCGGTTGAGGTGGATGGCGCGGCGTTTCACTCCGATCGCCGTTCGTACCGTGCCGACCGGCGGCGTCACAACCAAGCACAGCTGGCTGGATATCTTCTACTGGCATTCACGTACGAGGACGTCATGTTTGACCCCGCAAGCATGATCGCCTCGATCAAGCGGCTGCTGAACCTGCATAGACGACGGTCCTGACCCTTGGCGGTAGGCGAAGCTGGCGCGACATTTGCGGGTTCTACGCCCTCGTAGCTGACCGAATCCGCTCACAATGTGAGACCAGAGCGGTTACTCATCAGTCAGCTCCCGCAAAAGTCGCCGCGCTGACCGAGATCGAGGGCGACCCGCGTGGTTCGAGCGCCCGCTCATACCTGCTCCGCTGCCGCTCCGCCGGGCAAACCATCGCACAACCCGTTGACAGGCCGCGGCAACACTAGCTAATCTTTCATCAGACAGAAAAGAACTTCCATAATGCGAAATCGGCACGGATGACCGCAGGGTCAGGCGCGATTCAGGCCGTCGGGCTCGAATCGGGCACACGGAAGCCGCGCACCGAGCACATAGAAAAGAGGAATACCCATGTCGTACACAGTCAACTGCTCAATCCTCCTCACCGAGCTGCCGCTGCTCGAACGGCCAGCCGCGGCCAAGGCCGCAGGATTCGACGGCGTGGAATTCTGGTGGCCGTTCGCGAGCTCCGTCCCCGGCGACGCCGACGTGACAGCTTTCGAACGCGCCATCACCGACGCAGGCGTCCAACTCACCGGTTTGAACTTCAACGCCGGTGACATGCCGGCCGGCGATCGCGGACTCGTGTCCTGGCCGTCGCGTCGGGACGAGTTCCGGGACAACCTCGACGTGGTCGCCGGCATCGGCGAACGCCTGGGCTGCACCGCATTCAACGCGCTTTACGGCAATCGCACCGACGAGGCATCGGCAGAGGAGCAGGACGAGCTCGCGGTCGAGAACCTGTTCCTTGCCGCGAAAGCGGTGTCCGGCATCAGCGGCACAGTGCTGCTTGAGCCGGTCAGCGGTGCTGAGCGCTACCCGATCAAGACCGCCGACCAAGCCCTGAGCGCCATCGCGGCGGTGAAATCACGCGGAGCGGAGAACATCGGCCTGCTCGCCGATTTCTACCACCTGTCAGTCAACGGTGACGATGTCGCGGCAGTGATCGAAGCACATGCGGGAGAATTCGCGCACATCCAGATTGCGGACAATCCGGGCCGGGGCGCCCCCGGCACCGGCGAACTTCCGCTCGGCGAATGGGTGAACAGGAGCCGGGAACTCGGCTACCAGGGCCCGATCGGACTTGAGTACAAATCGGATTCGGCAAACGCGTTCAGCTGGCTGATCCGCTAGCCAGGTAAAAGCCTCAAACGCATACCGGACAAAAGCGTCAACCGAATAAAGCAAAGGACAAGCAACCATGGCACACGTAGGATTTATCGGACTCGGAATCATGGGCCTGCCGATGGCCGTCAACCTGATCAAGGCCGGCCACATCGTAACCGGATACAACCGGAGCCAGGAAAAGATCGACAAGCTCGTTGCCGAGGGCGGCAAGGGCGCGAACAGCATTGCTGACGCGGTCAAGGACGCCGATGTCGTGATCAGTATCGTGCCGGATTCGGCCGACGTCGAGGCCGTGGCCCTTGGCGATGACGGGCTGCTGGCCAACGCGGCCGCCGGCACATTCTGGATCGATGCGAGCAGCATCCGTCCCGACGTCAGCGTACGGCTGGCCGCGGCAGCCAAAGAGGTTGGAATCCGGGCGGTCGACGCTCCGGTATCCGGTGGTGAACAGGGCGCCATCGAAGGCAGCCTTTCGATCATGGTCGGCGGTGACAGCGCCGACGTCGAGGCGGTGCGCTCGGTGCTTGAGGCGGTCGGTAAGACCATCGTGCACGTCGGCCCAACCGGATCAGGACAGACGGTCAAGGCTGCGAACCAGCTGATCGTGGCCGGAACAATCCAGCTCGTCGCCGAATCGCTGGTGTTCCTTGAGGCACACAACGTCGACACTGAAGCAGCCATCAAGGTGCTGGCCGGAGGATTGGCCGGTAACCGGATCCTCGATCGCAAGGCCGAGTCGATGGCGGCGCGCAGCTTCGAGCCCGGATTCCGGGTCGACCTGCACCACAAGGATCTCGGCATCGTCACCTCGGCTGCCCGGGAAGCCGGAGTCGCCATTCCGCTTGGCGCGCTCACCGCACAGCTGATGGGCGCCCTGCGTGCAGAGGGCCACGGCTCCCTCGACCATTCGGCCCTGCTGCTGCTGGTCGAGCAGCTCTCCGGCCGCAGCCGCTAACCGACAAACGAGACATCCTAGGAGAATCTGATGGCTAAAATGCGCACGGTCGACGTGGCAGTCGCCATACTTGAAAAGGAAGGCGCAACCGAGGCCTTCGGGCTGCCGGGTGCCGCGATCAACCCGTTCTATTCCGCGATGCGTGCCCATGGCGGCATCCGGCACACCTTGGCACGGCACGTTGAGGGTGCCTCGCATATGGCCGACGGTTACAGCCGGGCAGCGGCAGGCAATATCGGCATATGCATCGGCACCTCCGGTCCGGCCGGCACCGACATGATCACCGGCCTGTACGCCGCCTGGGCCGACTCGATCCCGATGCTGTGCATCACCGGACAGGCTCCCGTCGCCAAGCTGCACAAGGAAGATTTCCAGGCCGTCGACATCCAGACGATCGCCGCACCGGTGAGCAAGATGGCGATGACCATCCTGGAACCCGCGCAGGTGCCCGGTGCATTCCAGAAGGCATTCCAGCTGATGCGCTCCGGGCGTCCGGGGCCAGTGCTGCTGGACCTGCCGATCGATGTGCAGCTGGCCGAGATCGAATTCGATCCCGAAACGTACGAACCGCTCCAGGTGCAGCGGCCGCGAGCCACCCGCAAGCAGGCCGAAAAGGCCCTGGACATGCTGACCGCTTCCAAGCGGCCGCTCATCGTGGCCGGCGGCGGAATCATCAATGCGGATGCCTCCGATCAGCTGGTGGAGCTGGCCGAGCTGCTCAACGTTCCCGTCGTGCCGACTCTGATGGGCTGGGGAACGATTCCGGACAGCCATCGGCTGATGGCCGGCATGGTTGGCCTGCAGACCTCACATCGCTATGGCAACGAGTCATTCCTTGCCTCAGACTTCGTGATCGGGATCGGCAACCGGTGGGCTAACCGGCACACCGGCGGCCTGGACAAGTACACCGCCGGCCGCACATTCGTGCACGTCGACATTGAGGGAACGCAGATCGGCCGGGTCTTCGCACCGGACTTCGGCATTGTCTCCGATGCCGGCGCAGCGATTGAGGCCATCCTCGATGTCGCCCGCGAACGGGACGCCCGGGGCGAACTGCCGGATTACTCGGCATGGGCGGAAGAATGCTTCGCCCGCCGGGGCAGCCTGCAGCGCAAGACGCACTTCGACAATGTGCCGATCAAGCCGCAGCGCGTCTATGAGGAGATGAACCGCTCGTTCGGCGAGGACGTCACCTACGTTTCGACGATCGGCCTCTCCCAGATCGCCGGCGCGCAGATGCTGCACGTTTTCGGTCCGCGCCGGTGGATCAACGCGGCCCAGGCCGGACCACTCGGCTGGACAGCTCCAGCGGCGCTCGGCGTTGTGCGCGGGAAGCCGGGCGAGACAGTCGTCGCGCTCTCCGGGGACTACGACTTCCAGTTCATGCTGGAAGAACTGGCCGTCGGCGCCCAGTTCCAGCTGCCGTACATCCACGTGGTGGTCAACAACTCCTACCTCGGGCTGATCCGACAGGCACAGCGCGGGTTCGAGATGGACTTCCACGTTTCGCTGGCGTTCGACAACGTCAATTCGCCGGAGACCAACGGCTACGGCGTCGACCACATCAAGGTGGCCGAGGGGCTCGGCTGCAAGGCGATTCGGGTTGAGGACCCCAATGACCTGTCGGCGGCCTTCGACAAGGCGCGCGCGCTGATGAGCGAGTACCACGTTCCGGTCGTCGTCGAGGTCATTCTGGAACGGGTGACCAATATTTCGATGGGAACCGAGCTGGACAATGTCAACGAGTTCGAGCCGCTTGCCGAAAGGCGGGCTGATGCCCCGACAGCGCTGGTCTCGCTTGCCGACTAACGGACGCCGGCTGCGTATCGTCGTTGCGCCGGACAAGTTCAAGGGTTCGCTGCCCGCACCCGAGGTCGCCGAGGCGCTCGGGCGCGGGCTGCGCGCCGGCGGTGATGTCGATGTTGTCGCCGTTCCGGTCGCCGATGGCGGCGAAGGAACGCTGACCGCGGCGCTGAGCGCTGGTTACCGCCCCCACCGGGTGGTGACCAGCGGCCCGACCGGAGCCCTGGTTGAGTCTTCGATCGCGATCGACGGCCCGCGGGCGGTTATCGAGATGGCAGGCAGCTGCGGTCTCGACCTGCTCGCCGGCGGACCGACCTCGCAGACCGCGCTCAGGGCGGACAGTTACGGACTCGGTGAATTGATCGCCGCAGCGCTGGACCAGGGCTGCGCCGACTTGGTGATCGGCATCGGCGGCAGCGCCGGCACGGATGCGGGCGCGGGGATGTTGACGGCGCTCGGAGCGAGGCTGCTGGACGAACATGATGAGCCGGTGCCGCCAGGAGGCGCCGGTCTTGCGGCGCTGGGCCGTATCGACCTGGATCGGCTGGATCCCCGGCTGACCTCGGCCACGATAACCCTGGCTGCGGATGTCGAGAACCCGCTGCTCGGCAGTGATGGGGCGGCGGCGGTGTTCGGTCCGCAGAAGGGCGCCACCGGAAACGATGTGGCCGTGCTCGAGGCGGGGCTCCGGCGGTTTGTCGATGTGCTCACCGATACCGATGTGCTCACCGATACCGGAGCGCTCGCGGCGACCGGTGCGCTTGCCGAAGGCGTAGGGCGCGCGGCCGCGGGTGCAGGAATGCCGGTGGCGAAAGTTGCCGAAGCTCCGGGCGCCGGTGCGGCTGGTGGGGTCGGTTTTGCCGCAATGGCATTCCTCGGCGCGCAGCGGCGGCGGGGCATTGACGTCGTTATCGAGCTGACCGGTCTGCGTGAGCAGCTGGACGGTGCAGACCTGGTGATCACAGGTGAAGGCAGCGTCGACGCGCAAAGCCTGCAGGGCAAGGCTCCGGTGGGGGTCGCCGCGGTGGCGGCCGAGGTCGGTGTTCCGACTATTGTGGTTGGCGGCCGTCTGTCCCTGGCGCCACAGCAGCTGCGCGCGGCCGGGTTTGCCGCAGGTTATGCGCTGATGGATCTGGAGCCGGATGCCGGCGCAAGCATGGACAATGCGGCGGAGCTGCTCGAACGCATTGGTGCGATGATCATCACGGATGCAGTACGGCAGGAAATTGCAATCGCCGAGCCGGTCGCCGCAGGCGCCGCGCCGGCAAGCAGCCTCGGCAATGACGCCAGGCAAAAGCTGGAATGAAAGGAACGCCAATGGCGCAAGAGGCAGAATACGACCTGGTCGTGCGTGCGGCCCGAGCGGTAACCCGATCCGGAATCGGACCGGCCGAACTAGGAATCACTGACGGCACGATCGTGGTCGTGAATCAGCCGGGGTCAGGCATCCGCGGAACGCGAGAACTGGATCTTGCCGCCGATGAGACGTTGATCCCCGGCCTGGTTGACAGCCATGTCCACGTCAATGAACCGGGGCGCACCGAATGGGAAGGCTTTGCCTCCGCAACCCGGGCTGCCGCGGCGGGTGGAGTGACCACCATCATCGATATGCCGCTGAACTCGATTCCGCCGACCACCACTGTGGCAGCCCTGGATGAGAAGCGTGACGCGGCTCGGGACCAGGCGTTCGTCGATGTCGGTTTTTGGGGCGGAGCCGTGCCGGGCAATCTTGCCGACCTCCGGCCACTGCACGAGGACGGCGTGTTCGGCTTCAAATGCTTCCTGCTGCACTCCGGTGTCGACGAGTTCGGCTTCCTCACCGCGGACGAGCTCGAGGAGGACCTGGTCGAACTGCGGAAGTTCGATTCGCTGATGATCGTGCACGCGGAGGACTCTGCCGTGATCGAGCAGGCTCCGGAAGCCAGCGGCACCGGCTACCGGGACTTCCTGGCGTCCAGGCCGCGGAAGGCCGAAAATGCCGCAATCGCCGAGGTGATCGACCGTGCACGGCGCACTGGCGCCAGGGCGCACATCCTGCACCTTTCGTCATCGGACGCGCTCGGCATTATCGCGGCGGCGAAGCGGGACGGCGTCCAGCTCACTGTCGAGACCTGTCCGCACTACCTCACGTTGCTCGCCGAAGAGATCCCGGATGGAGCCACTGCGTTCAAATGCTGCCCACCGATCCGCGAGGACGCCAACCGCGAGCTGCTCTGGCAGGGACTGACGGATGGAACCATCGACTGCATCGTGTCCGACCACTCGCCCAGCACCGCCGAACTCAAGGGTGTTGACCACGGCGACTTCGGCACCGCATGGGGCGGCGTCGCCTCGCTGCAACTCGGCCTGCCCCTGATCTGGACCGAGGCCAGACGTCGGGGAATCGATCTGGCGCAGGTCGTGGACTGGATGTCCCGGCGCCCGGCGGAGGTGGCCGGCGTGCAGCACAAGGGCCGGCTCGCACCGGGCTTTGACGCCGACTTCTCAGTGCTTGCCGCAGACGAGACGTTCCGGGTGGACGCACATCGCCTCTTTCACAAGAACCCAGTGAGTCCGTACCAGGGCAAGGAACTGGTGGGTGTGGTCCGCCGGACGTTCCTGCGTGGCAACGAGATCGACGGTCAGGCCCCCGCAGGTCGGCTGCTGCGGCGGGACGCGATTGGTTCCGTGGCTACGGGAGGGGATCGAGCTCACACCACTGCGCGATGAAGAGCGCGATGGTCTTGGTGATGTTACGGACCGATTCGACGTGCACTCGCTCATCGAAGGCGTGAATGTCCAGTGATCGGGGACCGTAGGTCAACGTCGGCATGTTCCCGTAGTTCGTGTACACCCGGCCATCCAGATACCCGGGTGTGGTGAAGGTTTCCAGCGGAGCGCCGAAGACTTGCTGGTGAGTTTCCGCCAGCAGCGATTCGGCCGCGCCGTCTTCTTCCAGGCGATAGCCCTCGGCGAAGAATCCGGATCGTTTCAGCGTAGGCAGCCTTGCTTCTGACCCGTGCCGGTCGATGGCCGCCTGCCGGACGAACTCCTGGATTTCGGCCCAGGCCTGATCTGCGGGTACGCCGGGATAGATCGCGGCGCGTACCGAGATTTCACACCAGGCCGGGACGCTCGACGGCCAGTCCCCGCCCTTGATCAGCCCGACGTTGAAGTTGATCGGATGCTCAACCCGGTCGAAATCCGGCTGTTCGTCTTTTCGGGCGTTCCATTCCGCCTCGAGGCGGCGCAGGTCCGCGATCACATCGTTGGTGGCGTCGAATGCGTTGAATCCTTCAGCCATCTCCCGGACATGCGTCGGTTTGCCTTCGACCCGAACCGTGAACCAGATGACGCCGACGTTGGCCCTGACCAGGGCGTTCTCCTCCGGTTCGGGAATGAGGACGGCATCGGCCGTGTAGCCGCGGAGTAGTGCGGACAGTGCGCCGTTGCCCGTGCTCTCTTCTTCCACCACGGACTGGAAGCAGACCGGCGCGGCCGGTGCGTATCCAGCGGCCCGGATCGCGTCGAAGGCGAAGAAGTTGGCGGCCAGCCCGGCTTTCATGTCGCCGGCGCCGCGGCCGTAGAGCCAGCCGTCCTGGACGTAGGTTTCGAAGGGTGGCCGGGTCCAGTTCTCCTCAGGCCCGGTCGGTACGACGTCGACGTGCCCCTGCAGGATCAGGGAGCGGCCGCGAGTCTCCGGCGGCGTGTAGGTTCCGACCACGTTGAAGTCTTCGTCGTAGGGGACGGTCATCGGCCCGAACCCAGGGTGGTCCTCGATGTCTTCGGCGTCGATTCGCCAGCGGTCGGTTGCCAGGCCGCGATCTGACATCTCCTGTAACAGCCGATCCTGGATCGCCAGTTCTCTGCCGCGCAGCGATGGGTATTGGATGAGTTCGTGCGTGAACTCGAGCTGGCGATCGAAAGCGGCATCGACGGCATCGGCTATCTTGCTCGCGATTTCAGGGTTCATCTAAGTCTTCTTCCTGGTCAGCTGATCTCGTCGGCCTGCGCCAAAGCCCGGTCGTCCTTGTTGATCAGCCGCATTGCGATGAACGCTCCGATCAGTGAAACCAAGGCGATCAGCGCGAGCAGTGAGGCGGGTCCCCAGGACTGGTTATCCGACTTGCTGAGGATCAAGGTGGCCAGGGCGGGCATGAATCCGGCAATCACACCGGCCAGGTTTGCCGAGAGTCCGAGGCCGCTGTAATGCAGCCGCGCGGGGAAAATTTTTGCCAGCAGAGCGCCGATTGGTGCGTACGGGATGGCGCCGAGCCCCAGTGCCAGGATCATCGCCAGGGTGATCAGGCCGGCACTGCGGGTATCCACCAACCAGAAGATCGGGAACGCGACCGCAAGACATGCCACGTAGCCGATCACCACGGTCGGGCCCGCGCCGATCCGGTCGGCCACCCGGCCGGAAATGACTGTCATAACGATCTGTGCCAGCGCCCCGATGGTGATGGCGCCCAGGATGGTGGATGACGGCAGACCAAGTGCGGTGGTGGCATAACTGATCATGAACGTGGTCAAAAGGAAGAACCCAGCGTTATTGAACAGGTAGGCGGCGATCCCGATCAGCAGGCGGCCTGGGGTGGTGCGGAAAACCTCGACCACCGGCAGTCGCTCCTGCTTTCCGGCCGCCGCAAGCTGGCGGAAGATCGGGGTTTCTTCGACCTTGAGTCGAATCCACAGCGCCACAAGCACCAGAACGATCGAGGCGAGGTAGGGCAGCCGCCATGCCCATTCCAGGAATGCATCGTTGGGCAGCGAAGCCACCAGCGCGACGGCGCCGGAAGACAGTAGGGTGCCGCTGGGTGATCCCAGCTGAACAACGGCGGCATAGAAGCCGCGCTTCTTGATCGGCGCATACTCGATCGCGAGCAGCGTGGCCCCACCCCATTCGCCGCCGGTGGCCACGCCCTGCACGGCCCGAAGGATCGTCAGCAGGATAGGAGCGACGATGCCAGCGGTTTCGTAGGTTGGAAGCGCGCCCATCAATGTCGTGGCAATGCCCATCAGCGAGATGGTTGCCACCAGTGCGCCGCGCCGGCCGTAGCGGTCGCCGATATGGCCGAAAATCACCGCGCCGATCGGCCTAGCGATGAAGCCAACGCCGAAGCTCAGGAAGGCTCCGATGGTGCGCAGTACCGGGTCATCGCCGGAGAAGAAGAGCGGGGCGAAGACAATCGCTGCGGTAGTGCCGAACAGGAAGAAGTCGTACCATTCCAGAGCGGTGCCCAGATAGGCGGAGAATGCAATCTTTCGCAGCTGCCGGGGATCCGGCGGTTCAATAACGCTGTTGGTGTTGGCGCTGGTGCTCATCAGAACCTCCGAGACGGAATGCCAACTCGACTCGCCTGAGGGGCCGAGGCAGTTCTGCTAAGAGGTTAGCCCAGATTCTGTCCTGTGGGCAGACTTGTTCCCGGAGGTCGTTTCCTGATGGACGGCGGGCTCGGACGCCGTGGGGCGTCGGATCGACGGATGCGCGAGGATGGTTCCGTGACGCTTACGCCATCCGTCGAATCAATGCTTCGCTCCAATGCTCAGAGCGTCCGCTCTCCTCTGAACCTGCGCTCGAGCCTCGTTCTCTTGGCCGTCCTTGTGCTGGTCACGCTCCTGACTTTTGGGACCGTTGTGCTTGCCATCTTTCTGGTTCCCGGCGTTCGGCAGGTCGGTCCTGCGCTACTTGGTGCAGTGCTTCCAGTTCATGCCGCGCTACTCTTGCTCGTCATCCACCGTGGGCTGCGAAGGGCGGGGACCGGGTGGCGGGAGCTGGGCTTCACCCGACCGACAGTGCGCATCTTCCATCTGTTGTGGCAGATTCCTCTGGTTCTCGTCGCGCTGGTCACGGTCCAGTTGCTGACATTCGCGATCACCGGCGATTCCCCAGCACCTGAGGGTGGCGGGGGAGTCGAGTCGCTAGTCGCCGGCACCGGTCCGCTGGTCGCTCTCGCGGTGTTCCTGGGAGTCGCGATACTTACCCCTTTGTGGGAGGAAGCGATATTCCGGGGTATAGTTCACGGCGGCCTGAGGCGTCGTCTCGGGCGGCTCGGCGCTTCTTTTATCAGCGCAGCGATCTTCGCCGCCGCGCATGGCGTGCCGATTCTCCTGCCCTACATGGTGACACTCGGCTTGGCCTTGGCCCTTCTTCGAGAGTTCCATAAGACCCTTTGGGCCCCGGTAATCATGCATGCGCTCCTGAACAGCCTTGTCACCGGGACGCTAGTCGTGTCCGTGCTGACTTAACCGGCACGGCTAGCGATGCTCAATTGCCTGGGCAGCGGCGCATGCAGGGGCCGACTCTGGTCATTGCTTTGGGCTCCGGCGCAGGGACGCGCACTGTATGCAGGAACCCACCTTGAATTCACGCGCGGTCCTGCACCGCGTTCGCGTTCCTGATAGAGCGGCGGCGGGTGGCTCAGCCGACGCCGAGGGTCTCGCGCAGCCGGGCGACATGGCCCTTGGCGTCGACGCCGTATTCCGCCAAACGAACTGAACCGTCCGGATCCACAACCACGGTCGACCGGATGGTGCCGGTGACAGTTTGGCCGTTGAGCTGCTTCTCGCCATAGGCGCCCCACGCCTGGGCGGTCGCGTTGCTCGTATCGGACAGCAGTGGGAACGTCAGGTGCTGGTCAGCCGCGAACTCCTGCAAGGCCCCGGTGGAATCCGAGGAAATCCCCACAACGGCGTAGCCGGCGGCAACGAGTGAGCCGAGGTTGTCGCGAAAATCGCAGGCCTCGGTCGTGCAACCTGGGGTCGCCGCCTTCGGATAGAAGTAGACCACCACGCCACGGCCGGCGTAGTCGGAGAGGGAGACGTCATCCCCATTTGCGCTCGGCAGGGTGAAGTCGGGAGCTGGGGAGCCGACTACCAGTCGATCTGACATTGCTGTCCTTCCGTTCGGGTGGTTGGAACTGTCGTTCGCCTAAGCGCGAGCGCTGCCGCCAACCGCGAGTGCCAGTCGTTCGCGGCTAGCCGCGAGAGCTGCCGCCAACAGTGAGTGCCGATTCGCAAGAGCCGCGGCAATGGTTCGGGGCCCGCAGCATCGAGTCAACACCAGCCGCATTGACAGAACAAGTCCGTGCAACGTTGACTGTATCGTACTGAATGGAAAAAGTAATCCACATTACGGAAAACTTGTAGTTTGCTGTGCATACATCCCCTCGATGGAGAGGTCGAACGTGACGACTATTGATGATTACTCGACGATCCTGGCCGGCTCGGCGGCATTTAGTACCGATCGCGATCCGGAGGAGACGGCCGAGTGGACCGAATCACTTGACCAGCTGATCCGGACCCACGGCACCTCGCGGGCGCAGTTCATCATGCGATCCCTGCTGCAGCGGGCTGGCGCGAAAAGCGTGCGGATGCCGATGGCCACCACGAGTGACTACGTCAACACCATCCCGGCCGATCAGGAGCCGGAGTATCCGGGCGATGAGGAGATCGAACGACGCTACCGGGCGTGGCTGCGCTGGAATGCCGCGGTGCTCGTACACCGGGCGCAACGCCCTGGAATTGGCGTCGGCGGCCACATCTCGACCTATGCGGGAGCGGCAACGCTTTACGAAGTGGGTCTCAATCACTTCTTCCGTGGCAAGGATCATCCGGGTGGCGGCGATCAGGTGTTCTTCCAGGGACACGCCTCGCCCGGGATGTATGCCAGGGCATTTTTGGAGGGGCGCCTCGGCGCGGCAGATCTCGATGGCTTCCGGCAGGAAAAGTCCCAGGAGGGACATGCCCTGTCGTCATACCCTCATCCGCGATTGATGCCGGAGTTCTGGGAGTTCCCCACGGTCTCCATGGGCATCGGCCCGATGAACGCCATCTATCAGGCGCAGGCCAATCGGTACCTGCAGAACCGGGGGCTGAAAGACACCTCCGAGCAGCACGTATGGGCTTTCCTCGGCGATGGCGAAATGGATGAGCCGGAAAGCCGTGGCTTGTTGCAGCTCGCCGCGAACGACAGGCTGGACAACCTCACCTTCGTGGTTAACTGCAACCTGCAGCGACTTGATGGACCGGTTCGCGGCAACGGCAAGATCATCCAGGAGCTCGAGGCGTTCTTCCGCGGAGCCGGCTGGAACGTGATCAAGGTGATCTGGGGTCGGGAATGGGACGATTTGCTGTCTCAGGACGCCGAGGGCGACCTGGTCCGGATCATGAACGAAACTCCGGATGGCGATTATCAGACTTACAAGTCGGAAGACGGTGGCTTCGTCCGGGAGAACTTCTTCGGCAAGACCCCGCACACCAAGGGCCTGGTCGACGATCTCAGCGATGCCGAGATCTGGGGCCTGAAGCGCGGCGGTCATGACTATCGCAAGGTGCACGCCGCATACAAGGCGGCGATGGAACATGAGGGGCAGCCCACCGTCATCCTGGTCAAGACGGTGAAGGGCTACGGGCTCGGCACCAATTTCGAAGGCCGGAACGCCACTCACCAGATGAAGAAGCTGACGTTGGCCGACCTTAAGAATTTCCGGGACCACCTGCGGATCCCGATCGATGATGCCGAGCTTGAGGCTGATCCTTACGCGCCCCCTTACTACCACCCGGGGCCGGATGCGCCCGAAATCAAGTACCTGCTCGAACGCAGGCGGGAACTTGGCGGCTTCGTGCCGGAACGCCGGAATTCTCCCACGGCGATTGAGCTTCCTGGCGATAAGGCCTACGAGATGGCAAACCGCGGTTCGGGCAAGCAGTACGCCGCCACAACGATGGCCTTCGTGCGCCTGCTGAAGGACCTGATGCGGGACAAGGAATTTGGCCGCCGGGTGGTGCCGATCGTTCCCGATGAGGCCCGGACCTTCGGGATGGATTCATTCTTTCCGACCGCGAAGATCTACAACCCCAAGGGGCAGAACTACCTCTCGGTGGATCGAGAGCAGATGCTGGCGTACAAGGAGTCACCGCAGGGCCAGATCCTGCATTCCGGAATCAACGAAGCCGGATCGATCGCTGCCTTCACCGCGGCGGGAACGGCATATGCCACTCACGGCGAGCCGCTGATCCCGGTGTACGTCTTCTACTCCATGTTCGGCTTCCAGCGCACCGCCGATTCAATCTGGGCCGCCGCCGACCAGATGAGCCGGGGCTTCCTGATCGGCGCCACCGCCGGCCGGACGACGCTTACCGGCGAGGGCCTGCAGCACGCCGACGGGCATTCGCCATTGCTGGCCTCGACCAATCCGGCCGTTGTTACCTACGACCCGGCGTACGGCTACGAAATCGGCCACATCGTCCGCGATGGACTTCGCCGGATGTACGGCGAAGACTCGACCGACCGCAACCTGATCTACTACCTGATGGTCTACAACGAACCGATCATTCAGCCGCCTGCGCCGGCTGACCTCGACGTCGAAGGCGTGCTCGGTGGAATCTACCGGCTTGCAGGGGCGCAGACCGAGGGCCCGCGGGTCCAGTTGCTGGCCTCGGGCGTGGCGGTGCCCTGGGCGCTTGAGGCGCAGAAACTGCTTGCCGAGGAATGGGGTGTCGCCGCAGATGTGTGGTCGGTGACGTCCTGGAACGAGCTTCGGCGCGACGGCCTGGCGGCGGAAGAAGAATCGTTTGCCAAACCAGGGACCGAGCCGCGTGAGCCGTTTGTGCGACGTCAGCTCGCCGGTGCCGAAGGGCCGGTCGTGGCAGTGAGCGATTACATGAAGGCGGTGCCGGACCAGATCAGGCAGTTCGTGCCGAACGATTTTTCCACGCTTGGTGCGGACGGCTTCGGCTTCTCAGATACCAGGGCCGCGGCCCGGCGCTACTTCAAAATCGACAGCCACTCGATTGTTGTGCGGGCACTGGAGATGCTGGCCCGCAGGGGCGAGGTCAGTCCGGAACTGGCGGCACAGGCGCATACCCGGTACCGGCTTGACGAGGTCAATGCGGGCACCTCGGGCGTAGCCGGCGGTGACGCTTAAGCTGGGAGCTTTCGGCTGGTGAGGTTCCAGCTGTGGAGAGTCGTTAGTAAGCCAGGCATGCCGGTATTCTAGTGCTAGAATACCGGCATGCCTGCTGCTCTTACTCCCGCGGAGCTGACCATCCTCGGCCTGCTCGCCGAACAGCCTCGTCACGGCTATGAATTGGAGCAGATCGTCGAGCAGCGAGGCGTCCGGCAGTGGACGGCGCTCGGCTTTTCCTCGATCTACTATCTGCTGGACAAGCTCGCCAAGCGTGGGCTGATCGAGCGTACGGGTCATGCCGGGGGAAAGACGCGAGCCACATTCGGGGTCACGGCGCAGGGATATGAGCTCTGCGCCAAGGCGTCGCTCGAATACCTTTCAACTGTCAGCCCGCTGCATGCCAACGTGCTCGTCGGTATCGCAAACAGCCCCGGACTACAGGATGACGACGTTATGAGCGGGCTTACCCGCCGAGCCGAGGGCTTGCGAGCTCAGCTCGATGAGGTTCGCCGGGCCCGGGCCAGCCAGCAGCCGCTGCCCTTCGCCGCTTCCGCGATCTTTGACTACAGCGAGACGATGCTCGAGGCGGACGCCAAATGGACCGACGCCACTCTCACCGAACTCACGAAGGAGATCGCGATGGAGAAGTACGACATCAAGAAGGCGCACAAGGGGTTGTACGCTCCGAGTTCAAAGGACTTCGCCCTTGTCGATGTGCCCGAGTTCCGCTATATCGCGGTCGACGGCCATGGCGATCCAAACACATCGACGAAATACGCGGCGGCGATCGAAGCACTCTACGGCGTCGCCTACGTGCTGAAGTTCGAGAGCAAGAACGCGCTCGGGCGTGACTTCGTAGTCGGCCCGCTGGAAGGATTGTGGGGATCAGACGACGTGTCGTCCTTTGTTAGGCGGGACAAGGACGCGTGGAACTGGACCATGATGATCGCCCAGCCGGACTGGATCAGTTCGGATATGGTCACTGCGGCCATCGAGAAGGCATCGGCCAAGAAGGAGAACGCGGCGCTCGGCGACCTTCGGATCCTGACTCTTACCGAGGGCGCGAGCCTCCAGATCCTGCACATCGGCTCATATGACGACGAGACGCCGACGCTCAGCCGGCTGCACAGCGAGTACATGCCAGGGCATGACTTCACGTTCAACGGCCTCCACCACGAGATCTACCTCAGCGACGCACGCCGGACGGCGCCAGAGAAACTCAGGACGATCCTCAGGCAACCGGTAAAGCCGAGCTGACGAGCAGCTCCGCCAGTCCCATCTGGCTGGCCCAGCCTCGGCTTCAACCCCTCAGCCTTCGCGGCGCGGTGCAAGTAGCGGCGCAAGTAATGGTGGCGCTTTGTGATTGGGTAGTAGTGTGCCCCAGTCTCAAGCCCGTCGTTCCCTCGCCTGCCGTCAAGGAGTCTGAGTAGCGTGATCAGTCCATGAGCACATCCAATCCGGCCGATGACCTGACCGGGATCGTCGGAGTCGCGGCGCGGGCGATCGACTCCCTGGGGGAAGTGGGGGTCGGGCTGTTCACCCTGCTGGAAACGGTCTTTCCACCTATTCCCAGTGAGGTAATTCTTCCGCTTGCCGGTTTTCTCACCCGGCAGGGCAGCATGAACATCGTTCTTGTTTTCATCACCAGCACAATCGGCGCATACCTTGGTGCATTGTTCCTCTATGCGCTGGGCGCCAAGCTGGGCCTTGAGCGTTCCATCCGCTGGCTGTCGAAATTGCCGCTGGTGGACAGGGAGGACTTTGAAAAGTCCGCCGCGTGGTTTGAACGCCACGGCAGATCCGCCGTGTTCTTCGGCAGGCTCCTGCCGGGTGTGCGCAGCCTGATATCCCTGCCCGCTGGGGCCGAACGGATGAGCCTGGCCACCTTCAGTATCTTCACGCTTGCCGGCAGCGGGCTATGGAACGCCCTGCTGATTGGGTTGGGCGCGCTACTCGGCGAACAGTATGAAGTCATCGACAAGTACTCCCGCTTCCTCAACTACGCGGTCTACGCTGCGTTGGCCGGCCTCCTGGTGTGGCTAATCGTCAGACGGCTCAAAAAACGACGGAAAGCCGGCACGTCCTGACCACCGGGCACTGAAACAGCGGAGCAACCATGCTGATCACGACACATTACGGTTCGGCCAATTACGCAGCCATGCCGTGGAAGAACGGTGGCGGAACAACCATCGAACTTGCCCGGGACACGGCCGATGGGGACTACGCCTGGCGGATTTCGATCGCAGACATCACCGTGGAAGGACCGTTCTCCACGTTCCCGGGTATGGCTCGGATTATCAGTGTGCTGGAAGGCGGCGGCATGCGCCTGATCTCCGACGGTCAATCAAGCGGTGACCTGTTGCCATCTCAAAGCCATGCCTTTGACGGTGGCAGCAGCACAACCTGCACGCTTCTCGACGGCCCGATCCGCGATTTCAATCTGATCTACCGGCGGGACAGGTTCGCCGCACGGATGGAATGGATCGGGTTTCCGGCGGCCAGGACTTTCCTCAGTTCCGCGGACACGATGCTGGTCTATTGCCATGGGCCGGAAACGCTCGTCCGGGTAGCGGCCGGCCAGGAGATTCTCTTGGCCAGGGATGACCTGCTCCGGATCGAAAACCCCGGTGGGCCTGCGCAACTGTCGATTCGCGCGGCAAACGAAGGACCGGAAAACGAAGGACGCTGCGCCGTGGTGGAGCTCTGCAGTCTTTGAGCAGGCCTGCGCTCCGCCCACCCCGCACGCCAGAGCCGAGCGAGGCTAGTGCGGAGCCGACCGTGCATTCCGGGTGGCACGAGGCGCGAAATTCACCATAGCCCTGGCCCGGTCGGTGAGTCGGAACGCTTCCGGCCAGACTATTTTTATCGAAACCGGCCGGACCGCCGTGATGGGCTTTACATGAAACGGCAGTCCTTCATAGGACGTGTCGAGCGCCGGACGCTGTACCAGGATCGAGTAGCCCAGCTTCCGGCCGACCAGCGAGCGGGTGAGTTCGAAATCAGTTGTGCGGTAGCGGATGTTCGGGACGACATTGGCCTGTTCGAACAGTGACATCGTGTGGGAACTGCTGGGCGGAGCGTCCAGGAGAATCAGTGGATCCTCGGCAAGCTCGGGCAGTGATACCTCGGCGCGGTCCGCCAGCCTGTGCTCCCGAGGCAGCAGGACATGAATCGGCGCCTTGAACAGCTCCACGCTGTGCAGCCCCGGGCGCAGGTCCATGTCGTACACCACTGCCAGATCCAGCTCGCCGCCGAATAACCGGTCCTGCAATACGTCCTGCGCGGCCTCGACGAAATCGAGCTGAACCTTGGGGTGATCCGCGGCGAATCCTTCCAACAGAACCGGCAGGATTGTCGGCGCGACCGTCCGATAGCACCCTACGACCAGGGGCCCGGCGAGCTCGGTGCCTCCGCTCGACGTACTGAGTTCGAGTTCCTCGGCCGCATCGAGCAACCCCGGCGCACGCGAGTAGAGAAACGTCCCCGCCGGAGTGAGCGTGACGCCATGCGCTTTCCGCCGCACGGTCAATTGCACCTTGAGAATCCGTTCGAGCTCGGTTACCGCCGCGGAGACCGCGCTCTGGGAAACGTGTAGCTTGTCGGACGCCGCGGAGATCGCCCCGGTTTCGGCCACAGCCACGAAATAGCTGAGTTGGCGAAGGGTAAAGCGGGACACTAACGCCCTCCTAACTCTATTTATTAGGGGATATAGCCCGTTTTAATGCATTTTACCTGAGGTATTCCCGCTGGCAGACTCGGGATGAGAGCTGAGTCACACCTGGTGAGGCGCAGCAGATGCAACAGGCGAAGGCGCCAGCAGACAAGGAGTCAAAGATGACGCAGGAAGCCACCGATGCTC
The DNA here is from genome assembly GCF_025787225.1 of Saxibacter everestensis. NCBI lineage: Bacteria > Bacillati > Actinomycetota > Actinomycetes > Micrococcales > Brevibacteriaceae > Saxibacter > Saxibacter everestensis. Next base: position 3,210,206 of record NZ_CP090958.1, on the reverse strand, counting down.
GTGCCGTGCCGACCGCGGACTGGGTCAGCATTGCCGACCTGCATCGGGATCCTTTTCCGATCTACCGGACACTGCGCGAAGAGGCTCCGGTGCACTGGGTGCCGGCGATCAACCGTTACCTCGTGACGAGTTACGAAGCCTGTCACATCGTGGAAAACGATCAGGAGGTTTTCTCCGCGAACGAGACCGACTCGCTGATGAAGCGGGCGATGGGGCACTCGATGCTCCGCAAGGACGATCCGGAGCACCAGGCCGACCGCAAATCCTATGGCTCGGTCCTGCGCCCGAAAGCGATCAAGCAAACCTGGGACGCCATCTTCCGGAACAATAGCGACAAGTTCCTTGCCCGGCTCAAGGCGGAGGGCCCCGGCGCAGATCTGATCTGGGAGTACGCGGCGCCATATGCTGCCGAGAACCTCCGGCAGATCATGGGATTCCACAACGCTAGCCAGGAAGACATGCAGCGGTGGTCCCAGACCATGATCGACGGCACCGGCAACTATGCCGATGATCCGGAAGTGTGGGCGAAATCCGAGAAGTCCTCCGCGGAAGTCGACGCAGCCATCGATGAGATCCTGCCCCGGCTGCGGAAGAACCCGGACAGCAGCCTGTTGGCCGGCCTTGCCAGCATGCCTATCCCGTTGGATGCGATCCGCGCCAACATGAAAATGACCATCGGCGGCGGCCTCAATGAACCGCGAGACGTACTCGGAGTTGCGGTGTGGGCGTTGCTCAGCAACCGGGGTCAGCTCGATCAGGTCACTGCCGAACCAGCGTTGTTCCCAACCGTGTTCGAAGAGTCGGTCCGCTGGATCGCTCCGATCGGGATGTATCCACGGGAAACCACGCGCAATACGGAGCTCGAAGGGATGCAGCTGCCCGCCGGTGCCCGCCTCGGTGTCGCTGTCGGCGCCGGAAACCGCGATCCGAAGGTGTTCGACGATCCCGAGGTGTTCGACATCAACCGGCCAAAGAAACCTCATCTCGCCTTTGGCGGCGGCAACCACTTCTGCGCCGGCGCCTGGGTGGCCCGTGCCTCGGTAGCCGCAATCGCCTTACCGCAGCTGTTCAATGCGCTGCCGAACCTTCGCCTGGACCCGGACCAGCCCGCAACCGAAGCCGGTTGGGTCTTCCGGGGAATGACATCGCTGCCCGTTGTCTGGGACCAGCCCTAAAACGCCGGACAGCACAATAGACAAGGAACGATAATCATGGCAAAGCTCAGCTTCCACCACAACGACGGCAACGTGGATGTACTCGATGTCGACACCGGCGCCTCCGTGATGCGTGCCGCCGTCACCAACGGTGTGCCCGGCATCGTCGGTGAGTGCGGCGGCAATGCGATGTGTGCGACCTGCCACGTCTATGTTCGCGAACCGTACCTGGCCAGCCTTCCCGAGATCAGCGATGACGAAGAGGAAATGCTGGACTGCACCGCCGCGCCACGAGACGAGGCGCGGAGCCGTCTCGGCTGCCAGCTCGTGCTTGACAATGGCCTCGCGGAACTCGAAGTCGATGTACCGGACAACCAGGTTTGATCGGGGTACGCCATGGAAAACATCGTCATCGTCGGTAACGGCCAGGCCGGCGTCCAGCTGGTCGACTCACTGCGAGCTGAAGGCTATGCCGGCAAGATCACGCTGCTCGGCGAGGAGAACCAGCTGCCCTACCAGCGGCCGCCGTTGTCCAAGGACTACTTAGCGGCTGGCAGCCAGCCGCAATCGCTGCCACTTCGCGCCGCCAGCTTTTACCGGGACAACACCGTCGATTCCAGGCTCGGCGTACAGGTGATCGCTGTGGATCGCCGGACCCGTACGGTGCGCCTCGGCGACGGCTCTGAGGTCGAGTATTCAAAACTGGTGCTGGCCACCGGCGCTGCCAACCGCGAGCTGACGGTTCCGGGCAGCGATCTTGCCGGAATCCACGGCCTGCGCACGCTGGCCGATGCGGAAGTGGTCCATGCCCGGCTCGACACCGTGCGGTCCATCGTCGTCGTTGGCGCCGGGTTCATCGGTCTGGAGTTCGCGGCCGCAGCCCGTCAACGCGGTATCGACGTAACAGTCCTGGAGTTCGCGGACCGTCCGATGGGCCGGGCGGTGTCGCCGGCAATATCGGAGTACTTCGCCGACGCCCATCGCCGCGCCGGCGTCAATCTGCAACTCGGCGACGGCATTGCATCGTTCGAAGGACGCAACGGGCATGTGACCACCGTGGTCGGCACGACAGGACGGAGCTATCCGGCTGACTTCGTGTTGGTCGGTATCGGGGTCGAACCGCGAACTGAGCTCGCTTCGGCCGCGGGTCTGCCGGTGCAGAACGGAATCACCGTGGACGCCGCCATGTGCACCATGGATCCGGACATTTTCGCCCTGGGAGACTGCGCCAACTACCCGAATCGTCATGCGGGAGCGCGAACCCGGCTGGAATCTGTGCAGAACGCAACCGACCAGGCCCGGCATACTGCAAAGGCCATCGTTGGAGAAGCCGAAGAATATGCCGTGCTTCCGTGGTTCTGGAGTCAGCAGGGAAACCTGAAACTCCAGATTGCGGGTCTGGTGCGGCCCGGCGATCAAACAATCGTGCGCGGCGAGCCAGCCACGGGCAAGTTTTCGGTCTTCTGCTTCCGCGATGGCGAGCTTGCCGCTGTCGAATCCGTCAATCAGCCGGCCGACCATATGGCCGCCCGGCGCCTGCTCGGTCAGCGGCGTTCGTTGAGCACCGCACAGGCGCGGGATCCCGAATTCGACTTCAGGAACTACTCCAAACTTCAGCCAGCAGTCGCTGGCTGAACTGGCTATTTCCGATGAAAAAGTTCGCACCGGCAACGAAGACGTTGCCGCTTACTAAAGGACAGCTATGAGCTCCGTCTCGATTCACCCGTCTCGTTCGACCAGCAAGGACCAGCGCCGGGTGGCGTTCGCCACCATAATCGGCACCACAATTGAGTGGTACGACTTCTTCATCTACGCGAACATGGCGGGCCTGGTCTTCGCGACCCTGTTCTTCGAACCTGCCGGCTCTGAGATCGGCATCCTGATCTCCTTTGCGTCAGTCGGATTGAGCTTCCTGTTCCGTCCCCTGGGCGCCTTCCTGGCCGGCCATTACGGCGACAAGATCGGCCGCAAGGCGATGCTGGTCCTTACGCTCATTCTGATGGGCGGCGCCACGACGCTTATCGGAGTTCTGCCGACCTATGCGAGTGCGGGCGTCGTCGCCCCGGTCCTCCTGCTGCTGCTTCGAATCGTGCAGGGCATATCCGCAGGCGGCGAATGGGGCGGCGCGGTGCTGATGGCGGTAGAGCATGCGCCCCGGGGGAAGCGAGGCCGGTTCGGGTCCTATCCGCAACTCGGTGTTCCGCTTGGCATGCTGCTTGCCTCGGGGGTACTGGCGCTGATGTCCGGTGTCGTCTCGCCCGGTGAGGCTTTTGTGCAATGGGGCTGGCGAGTGCCGTTCCTGATCAGCTTCGTTCTGATCATCGTTGGCTATGTGGTGCGAAAGTCTGTCGACGAAAGCCCTGTCTTCGAAGAGATCGCGGAGAAGAAGCAGCAGGCCCGGGTTCCGATTGTCGAGCTGTTCAGGAAACACTCGCTGCTGGTGATAATCGCCGCACTGCTGTTCGCCGGCAATAACGCCGCGGGCTACATGACGACCGGCGGCTACGTGCTCAACTACTCCACGAACCCCGAGGGGCCGCTCGCAATGGACCGCACCGAGGTCCTGCTCGCCGTGACAGGTTCAGCCGCTCTGTGGTTCGGATTCACCCTGCTCAGCGGATTCCTGGCAGACAAGATCGGTCGCAAGAACACCTACCTGATCGGTTTCAGCTGTCAGGTGCTGACAGTCTTCCCGCTGTTCTGGCTGATCAACACCGGTGACATCTGGTCTCTGTTCCTAGGCCTGGCGCTGTTCACCGTTGGGCTGGGGCTGAGCTATGGCCCGCAAGCTGCGTTGTATAGCGAGCTTTTCCCGGCGTCGATCCGTTTCTCCGGTGTCTCGATCTCTTACGCGCTTGGGGCGATACTGGGGGGAGCTTTCGCCCCAACGATCGCTACTGCGCTGGTTCAGGCGACCGGAACTACTACGTCCGTCGCCACGTACCTGTTGCTCCTCACGCTGATCTCCATCGGCGCGGCGGTGCTGATCCGCGATCGTAAGGGCATCGACCTAAGTATCAGGAACCAGGCGGAGCAGGAAGTCGGCGCGACCATCTTCGACAAGCGCCGTGGCATTCCTGCCGAGTGATGACGAGCGGGCGTTAACGGCGGGCGGCGCCGAAGAGTCGACGGATTCCGGTGGCCAGGGCGGCAAGCCGTCCAACCCGCGAAACGCGCTCGCGACGAGGCGGCAGCCACAGGTCGGGGTCGATATTGATCGCGGGTTCGACGGCCGCGCGTGCCACGGAGGCGTCATGCGGCCCGGCTGGTTGTGTGTTCATGGTCCGGCTACCTCCTGCAAGTCATATCCGGTTCGCGGATTGCGATCGGCTAAATTCCGTAAGACGGAATTAAAATACTGTTCTATGGAAAAGAATAGGCGGCTCTGACTGACTGCGTCAAGGGTTGTCCGCACTCGCAGCAGGCAGTTGGGCCGCAACGTGATCGGCGTCCGGCCGGACCTGTGCAGGTCCGGCCGGACGCCTCAGCGACGAACTGACGTAGGGTCGGCGACGAACTGACGAGGGGGAGCGTCGTCCCGCCGGTCAGCCAGGCAGCGTCGTTGGTTATCAGCCGCCGAGCCATGCAGTGATCGGCCCGCGGGCGAAGTAGACCACGAAACCTGCGGCGACGACCCACAGCAAGGGGTGGATCTTCCTGGCCTTGCCCGAGGCTCCGCGGATCAGCACCCAGCTGATGAAGCCGACGCCGATCCCGTTGGCAATCGAATAGGTCAGCGGCATGGTGACGATGGTGAGGAACGCCGGCAGTGCGATCGAGAACTTGGCGAATTTGATCTCCCGGATCTGCTGCATCATCAGGGCACCGACCACGACCAGGGCGGCCGCAGCGACCTCCATCGGTACGACGGCGGTCAACGGCGTGAAGAACATCGCGCCGAGGAAGAGCGCGCCGGTGACGACCGAGGCCAGCCCGGTCCGGGCGCCTTCGCCGATACCGGCGGCCGAATCGACGTAGACGGTGTTCGAGGAGCCGGAGGTCACTCCGCCAGCGACTGCACCGAGGCCCTCGATCACGAACGCCGACTTCAGCCGGGGGAACTGGCCGCTCTTGTCCGCCAGGCCGGCGCTCTTGGCCAGGCCGGTCATAGCGCCCATCGCATCGAAGAAGTTGGTGAAGACCAGGGTGAAGACCAGCATGGTCGCGGTCAGTACGCCGACCCGCTCGAACGCGCCGAACAGGCTGAACTGTCCGATCAGGCCGAAGTCCGGGATCGAGACGAACTTTTCTGGCAGTACCGGAGGATTGAGGTGCCAGCCACCGGGATTGTCCGGCCCCGACGGGCCGAGTTTCATTACTGCCTCGATGATGACCGCGAGGATCGTGGCGACGATGATGCCGATCAGCAGTCCGCCCTGGATCTTCCGCGCCATCAGGATGCCCATGCAGACCAATGCCACGACGAAGACCAGGGTCGGCACCGTGGAGATCGAGCCGCCGTCTCCAAGTTGCACCGGCGGCCCGCCCTCCGTGCCCTGCACGAAGCCGGAATCGACGAAACCAATGAAGGCGATGAACAGGCCGATGCCGACTGTGATGGCGGCCTTGAGTTCCTTGGGAACCGCACGGAAGATCGCGGTTCGGGCCCCCGTGGCGCCGAGCACCACGATCAGGATGCCGTTGATGGCTACCAGGCCCATCGCCTCGGGCCAGGTGACGTCGCCGATCACCGCGACGGCGAGGAACGAGTTGATCCCGAGCCCGGCGGCCAGGCCGAAGGGCAGATTGGCCACCAGGCCGAACAGGATGGTCAGCACGCCCGCAGTGAGGCCGGTAACCGCGCCCACTTGTGCCGCGGGCAGCCAGCCGCCGGCGACATCGACGGGAGCAGCATCCGGGCCAAAGCCGCCGAGGATCAGTGGATTGAGGATGACGATGTACGCCATCGTGAAGAATGTGACGATCCCGCCGCGGAACTCGCGGACGATTGTGGAGCCGCGTTCGGTGATCTGGAAAAATTTGTCGATCCGGGAAAGCTTCGGATTCTGTGTGCCGGCGGGTTGTTCCTCTTCGCCGGTCTTCGCCAGGAGTGTCATGTCGGTCTCCGGTCTCAGTAGTCGATCCGGGCCGCGAGCGTGTTCCACGCTTCAAACGGAGCCGTCGCCTTGATTTCCTCGGTCTGCAGGTGCCGGACCGGCATCGGGCGGTCTTCGACGGCGATGTCGAAGTAGTCGTAGAAGTTCGCGTCGTCGAAGCCGGCGTTTGCCGCGTCGTGCCGGTCGGCGGCAAAGACTACTCGTTCGACCCGCGCCCAGAGTGCCGAAGACAGGCACATCGGACAGGGCTCGCAGCTGGTGTAGAGCGTCGCTCCGGTCAGATCGAAGGTGCCGAGGGTCTGGCAGGCGTTACGAATAGCGCTCACCTCCGCGTGGGCGGTCGGATCGTTATCCGCGGTGACGCGGTTCACGCCTTCGTGCCGCGAACCGTCTGCGGCGACGATCACTGCGCCGAACGGGCCGCCGCGATCATGCACATTGGCTACTGCAAGATTGAGTGCGTGACTAAGCACGTGCTGGTCATCTGTTGGCGACGTCATGGCTATTCCTTTGGTTGCGGCTGCCGCCATGCGCGCATCGAGCTCGGCTGGGTGCGAGTCGTCGCTGACTTAGGCGGCAGCAGTTTAAATGAAGGTGCCTACGCCCGGTAGATAGCGCCGGTGAAGTCCGGAGCCCGCCGTGAGCTGTTGATGACACTAACAACAAAGTGTGAGCCACGCCATACTTTCGGAATAAATATTTCGTTACATGGAATTATCCCGGCCATCGCATTGACCCGTGGGCGCGACTGTCCTTAGGCTGGCCCGGTATCCGGCCGTGTGCCGATAGAACCTGGATCAGCAGACAGGGCGTAACTGAGCTGGCACGATGATGCCAGCATTCGCCGCGGCTTCGGCTCGGTCGGCGTCATCGAAACCCTTGTAGACACTGCGAGAAAGGTTCTACCGATGACTCAACCATCCCGGCTCTGGATCAAGAATCCACTGGACACCTTCACCGGAAACGATCTCGATGCCTCCGGAGGCATCGTTATCGAAGACGGGCGAATTGCCGAAGTGCTCGGCTCAGGCCGGCATCCGGCCGTGCCCTGTGAGCAGGTATTCGATGCCAGTCAGCACGTGCTGTTGCCCGGCCTGATCAATAGCCATCACCACTTCTATCAGACGCTGACCCGGGCCTGGACGCCGGTAGTCAACACCCCGCTCTTCCCGTGGCTGCAAAACCTCTATCCGGTCTGGGCCCGGCTCACGCCGAAGGATCTGGAGCTTGCAACCAAGGTGGCGTTGGCGGAGTTGCTGCTGTCCGGCTGCACCACAGCGGCCGATCACCACTACCTTTTTCCCGGCGGCCTCGAGCAGGCGATTGACGTCCAGGTCGATGTGGTGCGGCAACTGGGGATGCGCGCGACGCTCACCCGTGGGTCGATGAGTCTTGGTGAGGCCGAAGGAGGATTGCCGCCGCAGTCGACCGTGCAGGCCCCGGACGTCATCCTCGCCGACAGTGAGCGTCTGGTGCGGGAGTACCACGAACCGGGTGATGGCGCGGCCATCCAGATCGCGCTCGCCCCCTGTTCGCCGTTCTCCGTGACGACCGACATCATGTCCGCGAGCGCGGAACTGGCGAGGACCCTGGATGTCCGGCTGCACACGCATCTGGCCGAGACCCTCGACGAGGAGGAGTTCTGCCGTGAGATGTTCGGGCTGCGCACCGTCGACTACCTGGAACACGTCGGCTGGCTGACCGATCGAACCTGGCTGGGGCACGGCATCCACTTCGATGACGACGAAGTGGCGCGCCTCGGTGCTGCCGGCACCGCAGTCGCACACTGTCCGACATCGAATATGCGGCTAGCCTCCGGGATTGCCCGGGCGGTGGAGCTCGAAGATGCCGGCGTGCCGGTGGGCCTGGGAGTCGATGGCTCGGCGTCGAACGACGCGTCCAACATGATTTTGGAGGCGAGGCAGGCGCTGTACCTGCAACGCCTGCGGTACGGCGCCGAGTCGGTGACCGTTGATCGCGCACTCGGCTGGGCCACCCGCGGTTCAGCGCGGGCGCTCGGCCGGCCAGACCTGGGCGAACTCGCACCGGGCAAGCAGGCGGACCTTGCCATGTTCCGGCTCGACGAGCTGCGATTTTCCGGAAGCCACGACCCGCTGTCCGCCCTGTTGTTGTGCGGCGCGGATCGAGCCGACCGGGTTATGGTCGGCGGGGCCTGGCGGGTCGTCGACGGAACGCTGCCCGATGTCGATCTGCAGCAGCTCATCGCCGAGCACTCGGCGGCAGCTCGAAGGTTGGTGTCGGGCTGACGGGCGTTGGGGGTGCGGGTAGCTGGCGCGGCCCGTCTCGCCCTTGAGTCGTGGGTTCGTCGCTCAATCGTCGGTTAAAATCCACGATTGAGCGACAAACCCACGAGTCACCGGGCGGGCCTCCATTGTGACGTGCGCCACGAGATGACGTACGCTGGTCTTTTGTAAAACTTGTGACGGACGTCACGAGCCCTGGGAGCAGCAGGCAGGGAAAAAATGAGCTGACATCCGTCTAGGGGTGTCGGCTTTTTTTATGTCCGGCTTAGTGCTTGTCGCCGGTGCAGCCAAGGGAGATTGCAGAATGTGTGCCGCTAGTCCGATTCGGCCGGACCGGCTAAATCTCGAATAGCTCTTGTCGTGGAAGCCCAAGCGCAATATAGTGGAAAAAACTTTCCACAAAGTGGAAGTGAAGGAGGAAGACTTGAACCTTTCGGAGTTCAACGCGGCGCCGGCGCAAGACGCTCGCGCGCTTTTGCTGCCGTGTCTGGATGTCGAGCGCTGGGCGGCCGACGTCGTGGACCGCCGTCCGTTCGCAGCACGCTCTGACGTGCTCGAATCGGCACGAGCCGCGGCTCGGCCGTTCACCGATGCCGAGATCGAGGGCGCGCTGGTTCACCACCCGAGAATCGGCGATCGAGCGGCCGGTGCGGGACAAGAAGCCAAGATGTCACGCGCAGAGCAGTCCGGCGTCGATCCGGCCGATGCCGAGGTCGCGGATGAGCTGAAGCGCGGAAATCTGGCCTACGAGCAGAAATTCGGCCATGTCTTCCTGATCCGTGCTGCCGGTCGGAGTGCCGATGAGATTCTGGCCGCGCTCAACAGCCGGCTGTTGAATTCGCCCGCGCAGGAGCGGGAGATCATGGCCGAACAATTACGCGAGATTGCCGTTTTGCGGTTGGAAGGAGCCCTGCAGGAATGAGTCAGATCACAACGCACATACTCGATGCCGCCCTGGGAAAGCCGGCGGAGGGTGTGGCTATCCGCCTGCTCGACCCGGCAGGAGACGTGCTTGCCGAGGGACGCACCGATAGCGACGGGCGGATCGGCGACCTCGGACCCGACCGGCTCGAACCCGGCCGTTACCGGCTGGAATTTTCAACCGCAGACTACTTCGCCGCCACGGATCGGGACACCTTCTACCCGGGAGTCAGCATCGATTTCCTGGTCGGCGACGCCGGCGAGCACTACCACGTGCCGCTGCTACTGAGCCCATTCGCCTATTCAACCTACCGAGGGAGTTAAGTCATGTCAGCGCAAAACATCGTGCTGGGAGCCAACCAGTACGGAAAGGCCGAGGTGCGCCTCGTCCGGATCACCCGTGACGCGCCACGTCACCAGATCGAAGACCTCAGCGTGACGTCCCAGCTCCGGGGCGATTTCGCCGACGCGCACCTCACCGGTGACAACGCCCACGTGGTGGCCACCGATACACAGAAGAACACTGTCTATGCCTTCGCCAAAGACGGCGTCGGAACGCCGGAAGAGTTCCTGCTGCGACTCGGCAGCCACTTCGTAGACAGCTTCGACTGGGTCGATGGCGGTCGCTGGGCAGCCGAGAAGTATCAGTGGGATCGCATCGAGGTCGGCGGGCAGGGACACGACCATTCCTTCGTGAAGGCCGGCACCGAAACCCGGACCGCCGTCGTCACTATCGACAAGGGCAAGCCGACCGTCATCTCGGGCCTGCAAGACCTGTCCGTGCTCAAGTCGACCGGTTCTGAATTCACCGGTTACCCCAAGGATCAGTACACGACGCTGAAGGAGACGACGGATCGCATTCTGGCGACATCGGTCACCAGCCGGTGGCGGTACAACACCCTCGATGTCGACTACGACAAGTCGTTCGACGATGTGCGCCGGACCATGCTCGAGGCCTTCGCGACAACTCATTCCCTCGCCTTGCAGCAGTCACTGTTCGAAATGGGCAAGCAGGTGCTCGCCGCGCACGAGGAGATTGACGAGATCAAGTTCTCGATGCCGAACCTGCACCACTTCCTTGTCGATCTCTCGCCGTTCGAGCTGGAGAACCCGAACGAGGTTTTCTACGCCGCCGACCGGCCGTATGGCCTGATCGAGGCAACAGTTCAGCGTGAAGGTGCAGCCGACGCCGGCCGCGCCTGGGAAGGCATAGCAGGTTTCTGCTAGCCACGGGTGACGTCGGACGCCGGTCGTTTGAACCGGCGTCCGACGGCCCAAACAGACAAGGAGGTCTGACATGCGCAACAAACTACGGCCCAAGGGTCGGCCGGAGGACGAAAAACTGTCCGTCGGCGCCACATTCGCCTACGGGTTCCAGCATGTGCTCACCATGTACGGCGGGATCATCGCCCCGCCGCTGATCATCGGCGCGGCGGCGGGCATGCCGTCAACGGAGATCGGCGTGCTGATCGCGGCGTGTCTCTTCATGGGCGGCCTGGCAACTCTGCTGCAGACCATCGGAGTGCCGTTCTTCGGTTCGCAGCTTCCGTTGGTCCAGGGCGTTTCGTTCTCCGGCGTGGCGACCATGGTGGCCATTCTCGACTCCGGCGGGGGTATCCAGTCGATCTTCGGCTCGGTGATAGCTGCCTCGATACTCGGTCTGCTTATCGCCCCGATCTTTTCCAAGGTGATCAAGTTCTTCCCGCCGGTGGTCACCGGAACGGTGATCACCACGATCGGGCTTACCCTGATGCCGGTCGCGGCGAACTGGGCGATGGGTGGCAACAGCGAGGCTGAAGGTTACGGCAGCATGGCCAACGTCGGGCTGGCCGGTCTGACCCTGGTGATCGTGCTGCTGCTGAGCAAGGTCGGCAGCGCCACCATCTCCCGGCTGTCTATCCTGCTGGCGATGGTGATTGGCACGGTTATCGCCGCGGCTGTCGGGATGGCGGATTTCTCGGCCGTGCCGGACGGCGACATCGTTGCCTTCCCGACGCCGTTCGCCTTCGGGATGCCGACCTTCCATATTGCCGCGATCATCTCGATGTTCATCGTGATCCTGGTGACGCTGACCGAAACCTCGGCGGATATCATCGCGGTCGGCGAAATCGTGGACACCAAGGTGGATTCGCGACGGATTGCAGCCGGACTGCGGGCGGATATGCTGTCCAGCGCCGTATCGCCCGTGTTCAACTCGTTCACGCAGAGCGCGTTTGCGCAGAACGTCGGCCTGGTGGCGATTACCGGCGTGCGGAGTCGATGGGTGGTCAGCGCGGGTGGACTGATTCTGGTCATCCTGGGTCTGTTGCCGATTCTCGGCCGGGTGGTCGCGGCCGTGCCGACATCGGTGCTGGGTGGAGCCGGCGTGGTGCTGTTCGGCACCGTCGCGGCGAGCGGAATCCGTACCCTGGCCAAGGTCGAGTACCGGAACAATATGAACTTGGTCGTGGTGGCCACCTCGATCGGCTTCGGCATGATTCCGATCGCGGCACCCACCTTCTACGACAAGTTCCCGGACTGGTTCTCCACCATTTTCCACTCCGGAATCAGCTCGGCGGCGATAATGGCGATTCTGCTCAACCTGCTGTTCAACCATCTCAAATTTGGCAACTCGGACAAGCAGTCGGTCTTCGTTGCCGGAACTGGACGTGTAGTCAGTGAAGCTGATCTCGCGGCGCTTGCCGACGGAGACCGGTTCGAAGGTGGCAAGCTGATCGATGCCAACGGCGTCGAGGTTGCGGTGGAATCCGCGGAACCAGTTGATGCCGAAAGTCCGGCCGCAGCGCGTTCCGGCGGTGTCCCGGCGGCCGACGAAAAGTCGGATCCCGAGGTGCCGGTACGGCCGGAACGGACGACATAGGCCGTCTCGGCGGGCTAGGAATCGAAACCCAGGCGGGAGTGCGGCTCCCGCCTGGGTTTCGGCCGTCAGGAGGACAGGCATCCCTCCAGCCCCTCCGTGATCTCGGAGCGATCGAGTTCGCGGCCGATGATCACCAGTTTGGAAGTGCGCTCGGCCTGGCCCCACGGACTTGTCGGCGTTAGCTCGAACATTCGGTGCACGCCCTGGACGACGATGCGCCGGTGATCGTTGTGCATGGCCAGTAGCCCCTTGAGCCGGTACACGTCACCCCCTCGCGCGTCGATGAACGTGTTCAGCCAGCTCTCGAACGACGAGCGGTCCAAGGAACCATTCAGGCTGATTCCCACCGAGGACAGCGAGGGATCGTGGTTGTGTTCTTCCTCCAGCCACGACGGGTCTTCCGTCACTGTGCGGGTCAGGTCGAACGCTCCGATGCCAAGGATGCGTTCGAGATCGATATCGGCGTACGTCGACGTGAGGATATCCGCGCTGGCGTTGATCGAGCGCACCCGGCGGGTGACCGAGCCCAGCTTCGCCTCGTCCACGAGGTCGATCTTGTTGATAACGATCCGGTCGGCGAACGCAATCTGATCCTGGGCCTGAGCGCCGACGCCGTGTTCGCCTGTCTCGTCCAGATGCTCCTCAATGTGCGCGGCGTCGACGAGAGTGACGATCGCGTCCAATCCGAAGTTCTCCGCCACGCTGTCGTCGACGAAGAAGGTCTGAGCCACCGGGTTCGGGTCGGCCAGGCCACTGGTCTCGATCAGGATGTGGTCGAAGCGTTCACGGCGACCAAGCAGGTCGTGAAGGATCTCGATCAGGTCGGTGCGCGCCGTACAACACAGGCAACACCCATTGCTCATCTCGATGATCTTCTCGTCGCCGCTGACAACGAGGTCGCTGTCGATATCGATCTCGCCGAACTCGTTCTCGATCACCGCGATTCGCCGCCCGTGCTCCGCTGTGAGGATGTGGTTGACCAGCGTGGTCTTGCCCGATCCGAGGAAGCCGGTCAGTGCTGTGACCGGGATCTTTGGCAGTGCGTTCATGATTGTCCTCCCGAACTGGTTTCATCTGACGTGGGTTGGGTCTTGTTCAGCGGGGGCACGGCTTGCGCGGAGGCCAGGATGTGCCGGGCGCGCTCTCGTGCCTGGTCGGAAATTACGATCCGGGCGCCGTCGAAGTCCGGGCCGCGGGTCGCGTCGAGTGCCAACCGCGAAGTCGTGCCGTCGGCGGTGGACGACGGGTCCAGCGGCGATCCGGGCAGCCCGTCGATGACGAATAGGTCGCGGTGGGGCTGGAAATGTGTGGCCAACGCCCACAGCACCTCGCCATCCTGGCTGACGTCTATGTCGTCGTCGACCGCAATCACCGTCTTGACGTACGGATCCCAGCCGAGCAGGCCTAACATCACCTGGCGTGCCTGGCCGGGCCGGCGTTGACGAAGACCGACATAGCAGTGGAAATGGGTTCCGGATGTCGGGTAATGCACGGCCGTCACGTCCGGGAAACGAGCCTTGAGCTTCTCTGCCATTTCCGATTCTCGCGGAATGCGGGCCAGGTTGAGATGTTCGTCGGTGTTGCCGCCCTCAACGTCGAGCAGCAGAGCGTCCCGGCGGCGAAGCACGGTGTCCACCCGGAACACGTTGTTCGTCGACCGGTTCGATGAGTAGCCGGAGAATTCGCCGAACGGGCCCTCTTCGGCCCTGGCCTCCGGATCGATCACGCCCTCCAACACCAGGTCGGCGCTGGCCGGCACCTTGATCCCCCACCGGGGGGTACGGACGACATCGAGCGAGTCGCCGAGCAGGCCGCCGGCGATCTCCCGTTCGTCGACGTCATACCCGACCCTGGAAGACGCCGCGAGCATTAAGAGCGGATGGCCCCCGATCACCATGGCAACCGGCATCTGCTCACCGCGTTCGCGGTACTTCTGCAGCATCCGCCAGAGGTCGCCACGGGAGTGCAGGCTGGTTGCCAGCTCCGTGTCACTGTGCTTCATTGAACGGTGATAGCTCAGGTTGCCGACGCCGGTGTCCGGGTCCTCGGCAACGATTATCCCGCTCGTGACGTAGGGGCCGCGGTCGGACGCGAAGTGTTTGATCATTGGCACGGTGTCCAGGTGGACGTCGTCTTCGACCAGGTCGAGGATCGGTCCGGTCTCGACGACCCGCATCGGGCGTGGGTTGCTGGCAAGCTGGTGATACCGCTCGTGCAGTCCCGCCACGTTGGTGCCGAGCAGCCGAGCGATCCGCTCCCGTGAGGCGAACATGTTGCTCACAACGGGAGCGCCGATGCCCAGCTCCTCGCACCACACCACCGGGGACCGGCCCTGGTCGCGCAGTTCGTAGATCAATCCGGTGACGCCCTCCTCGGGAGACACCTTTTCCTCGATGATCAGCACGTCCTCCGGATGGGTCCGGCGATATGCGTCGAGCAGAACGTGGAGATCCTGGGTATCGGCGATCATGCCGTCTCCTCCGAGTGCAGTAGGTGTGCGGCAGGCGGCCCCTGCCAGCGCGGGTAGAGGTCGTGATCGATCCCGAACTGATCGAGGATCTTGCCCGAGAGGTGGCCGAGCAGATCATCGATCGTCTGCGGGGCGTGATAGAAGGCGGGCATGGGGGGGAGCACCGTCGCCCCGGCCTCCGTCACCGTGACCAGGTTGCGAAGGTGGATCAGGCTGAGCGGAGTTTCCCTGGCCACCAGGACCAGCGGCCGGCGTTCCTTGAGACATACGTCGGCAGCCCGGGGGAGCAGACCATCGGCGTAGCCGTGGGCAATAGCGGCGACAGTCCGCATGGAGCACGGAACGACCACCATCCCCAGCACCGGGAACGAACCGGAGGCGATACTTGCCGCAATATCGTCACGACGATGGACGTGATCCGCAAGCGCCCGCACGTCCTCGATCGGCAGGCCTGTCTCTAGTTCGATCGTGCGGTTCGCGGCCTTGGAGATCACGAGGTGTGTCTCGACGGTGCCGAGCCGACGCAGCGATTCAAGCAGGTGAACGGCGAGATGGGGGGCGCTGGCGCCGCTTATGCCCACAACGAGGCGGTCCCGGGGTCGCATGGTTCTCACGCCTCTTCCTGCAATCGGGACGGTTCTGCGGGAACAGGCTCTTCAGGAGCCGGGGGGCTTCGGCGAAGGACGTGGAACACGATGTTCAGCGAGACGGCGATAATCGTGCCCGAGGCGACGCCGCTCTTCAGGAAGATCTGGCACCAGTCCGGGAACTGCGTGTAGAACGCCGGCGCACCGGCGGGAACCAGGCCGACTCCTAGGGCTAGCATCACGATCACCAGGTTGCTGCTCTGGTTGAAATCGACCTTACCGAGGATCTGAAGGCCTGCCACCGCGAGGGCGGCGAAGGTCACGACCGCAGCCGCGCCGACCACGGGCTGTGGAATTGCCGCTACCACTCGGCCAATCGGCTGGAAGATTCCGAGCGCGACCAGGAGCACGCCGCCGACGATTACCGGATAGCGACTGCGAACCTTGGTGAGTGCGATCAGCCCGATGTTCTGTCCGAACGTTGTGTACGCGAAGCCGTTGAACACACCGCTGATCGCAGTCATCAGCCCGTCAACGCGGAGCAGCCGGGTGATCTCCTCCGGGCCGACCTTCTTGCCGACCACCTGACCGACCGCGAGCCCCTGACCGGTTCCCTCGACCATCAGGACGAAGACGATCACCAGGAATAGCAGGATCGACGGCACGTGGAACTCAAGCCCGCCGAAATGGAAGGGCCGCATCATCCCGATCACCGGACCATCCGAGATGCCGGCCAGGCTGCCGATGCCGGTCGCCCAGCCGACGATCGAGCCGATGACGAGGGCGAGCAGGATGGACAGCTGACCGAGCAGGCCGCGGAACACCCGGTAGAACACGACCATCAGGAACATGGTCAATGCCGCCAGTCCGATGTGCTTCGGGTCGCCGTATCCGGGACCGGCCGGATCGGGCCCCGCGATCAACCGCAAGCCGATCGGGATCAGGGTCAGTCCGATCAACGCGATGACGGTTCCGGTCACCACGGCCGGGAAGAAACGGAGCAGCCGGCTGAAGAACGGTGCAATGAGCATCCAGATCACGCCGACCACGAGCAGTGACCCGTACACAGTGGGCAGGCCGCGGTCCTCGCCGACCAGAACCATCGGGACGATTCCATTGGACGCCGCGCCGACGACCAGCGGCATCCGGATGCCGAACTTCCACACGCCCAAGGCCTGCAAGATGGTGCCGATTCCGGACAGGATCAGGTCGATGCTGACCAGGTCGGCGATCTGTTCCTCGGTCAAGCCGAGGCTGGCCCCGACGATGATCGGCACGACGACGACGCCGGCGTACATCACCAGGATGTGCTGCATCCCGAGCAGTACCGTGCTGGGGAAAGGTAGTCGTTCGTCCACGGCGGACTGGTTCGCGGAGCGTTGCTTCTTGACCATAGCTTCACTGCCTCACTGTTCGGGGCGTCAGCCGGGTCGCCGCCCGGTTGAGGTCCCCCGGCCGCGCGGCGATTGCCACAGCACCTACGGGGCGAATGCCCTTGCTATTGCTGGCTGATTACTCGGTTGAACAGGTCACCCATTGACGTCCCTTCCTCGACGAACGTTCAGCAACAAGTTGAGGAGGAACGCTGCGATACCACCGGCGGCAATACCACTTGTGAGCACGATGTTGAGCGCGCCGGGCAGGTGCTGGTACAGCTGCGGGGCGCCGACCGGCAGGAGCCCGAATCCGAACGAGACGGCGACAATGAGTAGATTGCGCCCGTCGGTCAGGTCGGCCTGGCCGATGATCTTGATGCCGATTGCGCCGACAGTGCCCAACATGACGACTCCGACGCCGCCCAGCACGGGGCCAGGGAGTGAAGCCACGAACGTGCCGAGCTTCGGCAGGAGGCTGATGATGATCAGGAAGATTCCCGCGGTTGCCACGACGAACCGGCTCATGACCTTGGTGATGGTCACCAAGCCCACGTTGTTGCCGAACGTAACGATCGAGGGTGATCCGAAGACGCCGGCCAAGACCGTGCCGGCCCCGTCTGCCCGCAACGCGCGGGCAACCTCGTTCGGACCGATCTTTCTGTTGACGATCTGACCGATCGCGAGGGTGTCGCCGACGGACTCGACCATGTTGACCAGTTGCACGATCAGCATCGGGATGA
Source organism: Saxibacter everestensis (assembly GCF_025787225.1). Classification (NCBI taxonomy): domain Bacteria; kingdom Bacillati; phylum Actinomycetota; class Actinomycetes; order Micrococcales; family Brevibacteriaceae; genus Saxibacter; species Saxibacter everestensis. The sequence goes on along the minus strand of NZ_CP090958.1, from coordinate 3,192,777 downwards.
TCGCGGCGATCGGGAACGTCGGCAGGCCGAACTCGAACGGCCGGACGAACCCGACCAGGTCGGCGTCCTTGACCCCCGAGAAGTCGGTCAGTCCCAGTGGTATCGCGACCAATGTGCCGACGCCGAGCGCGATCAGGATGGCGAACCGGCCGACCGCGGGCGGAGCGAACCGCTCGAGTCCGATGACTAACACGATGGTGAACAGGGCGAGCAGCAGCCCGGTGGCCGAGCCGTAGTCGGCTGCCGCGGGATCCGGACCGGCGATCAGGTTGGCGGTCGAGGGCAGAATGGAGAAGCCGATGATGGCGATGATCGTACCGGTCACGATCGGCGGGAAGAACCGCATCAGCTTGCTGAACCACGGCGCCACCAGCCAGGTGAGTGCGCCGGCGACGAGGGTTGCCCCGAACACCGCCGGTAGCCCGGCGTCATTACCGATGACGATTGCCGGGCTGATCGCGGTGAACGTGGAGCCCATCACGATCGGGAGTCGCACCCCGATGTTGAATAGTCCCAGAGTCTGCAGGACCGTCGCAATCCCGCAGACCAGCACGTTCGCGCTGACCAGGACGGCGATCTGCTCGGTGGACAGCCCGACCCCGACGCCGATCAACAGGCTCGTCGTGATCATGCCGGAGTAGGCCACGAGTACGTGCTGCAACCCCAGCGGGATCATGTGCAGCAGGCGTGGGGCGGTATCGACGGCATCCTTGATCGGGATGTCGCCGGCGGTCGCGGACTTGTTTCGCTTCTTTCGGAATGAGAGGAAGGTCATGACGCACTCCCGTGGTCCCACGCCTGGAGCAGGCCGGTCATCCCGGCGCGGGCGACGACGTCGTCCGCGTGTCGCCGCGCGTCGTCCAGCGCCGCCTCCTCATCGACCAGCAGACAGCGTCCGTCTCGGTAGATGAATTCGCCGCCGACCATCGTCCATGAGATGTCACTGGGCTGCGCCGAGTAGACCAGGGCGCTCACGGCGCGGTGCATCGGATTCAGATGCGGTGCGGACAGGTCGACCGCGACGATGTCAGCGAGCCGGCCGGCCTCGAGGATGCCGGCGTCGACGCCGGCATAGCGGGCGCCTTCCCGGGTGGCGAGCTCCAGTGCCTCCTCAGCCCGGACAACTGTCGGATCCTCGGTGCCGAGCCGCTGCGCGAAGATCGTGAGCTTCATCGCCTCGAACATGTCTTCGCGATGCCCGCAACTGGGGCCGTCGGTGCCGAGTGACACCGGGACACCACGGTCAAGGAGGTCGCGCAGACGCATCGTGCCGGAGGCCAGGTAGGCGTTGGACGCCGGGTTGTGCGCCACACCGGCACCGGCCGCCGCGATCGAGTCGATCTCGCTGTCGTCCAGCCAGACCGCGTGCGCGAGGGTGGCCCGCTCGTCGAGCAGTCCCTCGTCGGCGAGCCACTGCACCGGACGCTGGCCGTATTCCTCGACATAGCTACCCGGGTCGCCGCTGCCTTCGCAGCAGTGTGTGTGCCAGCGGGTGCCCAGCTCAGCGGCCAGCTCGATGGCGCCGCGGACGAGGGAGGGCTCGACGTAGGTGAGGTTGAGCGGCGCCGGCCAGATGGCAACCTTCTCACCGCTCGGCCGGGCCTCAATGCACTCCCTCGTGATCGCCAGCTCGTCGATTGCTGAATACCGGAACAACTCGGCGGGCTGCCCACGCCGCTTGGCGATGCGCGACGGCTCGCCAACGATGCCCCGCGCCACGGCGCCGCGCAGGCCGACCTGCTCAATCGTTTCGGCCACGGCCAGGGTCGTCTCCGGGTCGGCCGGGGCGTAATGATTGTCGATCACCGTGGTGATGCCCGCCCTGGCTGCCTCGATGGCGCCGAGCCGGACACCGGCTATAGCGTCGGACGGTTGCATGGCGATCGAGTACGGCCACATGAATTCACAGAGCCAGGGGACGATGGACATCCCCTCGCCCAAGCCCTTGGCCAGGGATTGGTACAGATGGTTATGGCCGTCGACGAAACCAGGGATCAATGCCTTACCGGCGCAATCGATCCTGGTTGTCGCCTCCCAGCCGGCAAGTTCGATCTCGGGGCCGACTGCGGCGATTCTGTTGCCGGTTATTGCAATGGCGCCCGGGCTATGCACGGTTCTGTGGTCGTCGATCGTGAGCACGATGGCTCCCGTGAGCAGGATGTCGCATCGATGTTCGCCTGCTGCGGGGGATTGCTGATGGATTTGAGAGCTGGCCGGTGGCATTGTGCCTACTTCCCTGGCAGCGTCATCGCCGCCTCATCGTTCGAGCTGACTCCGGGATCGAACTCCCCAACGAGCGGGGATGAATCTGCCGAAACGGTTGACCCAGGGGTCCTGGGAGGTCACCGGCGCTTTTGACGGGGGTGCGTCGAGATTTCATGTAATCCCGGCTCGAAGGCGGTTGTCAAGAGGTTTCGGGGACGATTTTCTATCGCTAACCGTTGCTTTCCATCCAGGGCCAGTCGTAAAGCCGACGAGCAAAAAGAATTACATGTTGTTCTTGACGGATCGGGTTTCCATGTGCTGAGCTGCAGAGGCAAGCCCGAAGGTGCGGCATGCCGCGGCCGGGGACAAGTTAATCCCAATGGAGGCCACTATGATCATCGATACCCATGTCCACCCCACTAACCTCGTCGACGAGGCTTGGCGGCACACCGGCGAGCCATTCAACGGCGAACGCACGCTCGAGATGATGGACGGGCCGTTCTGGCTGAATGGCAAGCCGCGTCGCGTCGACGTCAGCTGCATAATGCCCCCGCCGGGGAATACGCAGTGGCGTGAGGGCAATCGAACCGGGCGGGAGGGCATCCGGGATTACCAGGCGTACGTCACCTCCCTGGTGCAGAGGTATCCCGACCGGTTCGTTGGCAACTTCATCTACAATCCCCGGTTCGGTCCGGAGAACGGTGCCAAGGAGCTGGAGTTCCACGTCAAGGAGCACGGGTACAAGATGCTCAAACTCCACGCCAACATGCACTCGTACCGGCCCGACCGGGCGCTCGACTGGCTGCGGCCGGCGATGCGGGTATGTGATGAGCTCGGCGTGATCGTGCTCATTCATACTGGTGACGGACCGTACTCGATCCCGACGCAGTTCTATCCGATCATCAGGGAATTCCCGAACGTCACGTTCATTCTCGGGCACTTCGGAATCCAGACCGGCGGCGTGTACTGCTTCGAGGCGTTCTGGATGATCCAGGACTCGACGAACGTGATCGGGGAGTCCGGCTGGCTGCTTCAGTCGCGGATCGTGGAGTTCGCAAAGGAGATGAAGAAGAGCAAGATGGTTTTCGGCACCGATTCTCCTCCGAACGAGCCGGGAATGTGGGCCCGCGAACTCGAGGTTCTTTGCCACAAGCCGCCGCAGGGACTCAACCTCTCCGAGGACGACCTCGAGGGGTACCTGGGCAACAACATGGCGAAGCTCCTCGGTCTGCAGCCCACGCCCCCGCCGAAGGACGAGGCCCAGGCTCAGGCGTATCTCCGGGGCGACATCACCCAGGCGTCGGCGACGAATTCGCATGCCTCGGACTACGCGGGGTACGAACCAACCGCTTGGGCGGAGGAGGCCGCCGCCGACGCCGCTGCGGTCACCGTCTGAGTGCGCTACTCGGCGGGCCGTCGCTCGCAGTAGCGGCGCGGTCAGGCCAGGTGTGACAGCTGGGCACGTCAGGCCAGGTGTGACAGCTGGGGGCGGAGTCGGTGTTTCACCGGCTCCGTCCCTGCCGGAACAGCCCGGGCAAGGCGGACCCGCAGGCGAGCGACGTGGCGCTGGGCGGCGGCTTCGGCCGCGTCAGCGTCGCCGGCGATCATCGCGTCCAGAATGAGTCGGTGCTCATCGAGTGCGAGGCGGGGCGCTTCCGGGCTGCGCCACAGTGAGTGCAGGGCGATATGGGAACGGCCGACGATCGGCTCCAAAGCGAATGAGAGGTGCGGATTCCCTGCGAGGTCGCGGATCTCGCGGTGGAACCGCATGTCGAGCTCGATGTGCGCGGCGTTGTCGGCCCCGGCCTGGACGACGACCTCGTGGTCGGCGACAATCTCCTTCAATACCTCGAGGTGGGAGCTGTCCAGGTGCTCGGTTGCCAACCGGGCCGCGACGCCCTCGAGGGCCTCGCGCACGACGTAGAGCTGACGGAGGTCCTCGACATCGACCCGGCTGACCTCCGCACCGCGGTACATCGCCTGGGTCGCCAGGCCGTCGTGGATCAGTCGTAGCACGGCCTCGCGCACCGGGCTGCGGCTGACCTTGAGCTGCCGGGCGAGCTCGGGGACGCTCAGTGATGTGCCGGGCGGCAGTTCGTTGCGCAGTACGGCGAGTTTGAGGGTCTCATACGTCTGGTCGGCCAGCAGGCTCCGTTGCTCCGCTGTGCTGTCCTGTTCCAATCTTCTGGCCTCCCTTTAGCCGGCGCCGCGATCGCTGCCGAAATTTACATGTAATGCCAGTCTAGCTGCTCCGTCCCTCCGCGCATCCACAGCTCGCCCGCGGGATGAGGTGGACGTCGAGGACGTGGCTGTCCCGGCTGGTGAGTAGCGATGACACCGCCGCTGTCGCCAGGTCGTCGAACGAGCGCCCGATCGTGGTCAGGGTGGGCCAGCTGTGCGCGGCGGGCGCCGTTGCCCCGAACCCGACAACGGCCAGGTCGGTGGGGACCCGTAAACCGAGCTCATGGGCCACGGTCAGGACGTCGATTGCCAGGCCATCCGCAGCAGCCACGATTGCCTGTGGGCGCTGTGGCCCTTCCAGCCAGGCGGTGACCTCTCGCTTGGTTGAGTGCCGGTCGAGGCCGGTCCTCAGTACCCGAGTCGGGGCGAGGCCGGCGCTACTCAGAGCCTCCAGGCAGCCGCGGGCGCGGTCGGCCACCGGGCCGGTGTGCGCCTGTCCGGTGAGGCATCCAACCTCTCTGTAGCCGTGTGTCAGCAGGTGGTCGGTGATGGCTCGTCCGCCGCCAACGTCGTCCAGTCGCACGGAAGGCGCCTGTGCCCCGGCCGGCGGTTGGCCATTGAGATAGACGACGGGTACGTCGACGTCCGGAATCGGGTGGCCGTTCCTGTCATCCACCTCCGCGGGGACGAGTAGTAGCCCGTCTACCCGCATGTTCGACAGTGATTCGGCGTACTGCCGCTCGCGCTCGGCGGAAAAGCCTGAATTTCCCAGCAGTACGAGCGACCCCTGTGCGAACGTCGCGCGTTCGACTGCGCGCACCAACTCGGTGAAGTAGGGCTCCCCGCTATCCGGAACGATAAGTCCGATGGTGTTGCTGCGAGTGGAGCGTAAAGCCCGGGCGACGAGGTTGGGTCGGTATCCGAGCTCGGCAATGGCGGCCAGGACGCGCTCCCGGGTCGAGGCGGCGACGGGACGCGGCCCATTATTGACAACGAAGCTGACGACGGCTGGGGAGACCCGAGCTCGTCGCGCCACGTCATCGCGGGTCACTCGGCGCACGACTTAAGGTCCTCTCTTCCAATCGCCTCATGTTCGAGTGCTGCCCAATCTTCCATTTGCCAATCGTAGTCACGAGAACAAAAAAGCTTGACAGTCGGGGTTTACACGTGTTGACTCGGCCTCTAAGCACGGCATTCCGGGTTAGCGCACACGAAGAAGTGTGCGGTGCTAAGTGGCGGATGCCCCATCTCATCCAGGAGATCGACATGCCACACACCCAGGTACGGAGCGCGGAGACCAGCGGCGTCGGCCAGATCGGTTCGAGCCAGAGGCGCCCGGATGCGGCGTTGAAGGTCAGTGGCCAGTTTGCCTACTCATCGGACCTCTGGATGGACGGCATGGTCTGGGCGACCACACTTCGCAGTCCGCATGCTGCGGCCCGGATAGTCGCCATCGACACCAGCCTTGCCCTCGCGGTTCCGGGTGTGCGGGCGGTGCTTACGCATGAGGACGTGCCGGGGGCCAAGACGTATGGGATGAAGGTTTCCGACCAGCCTGTCCTCGCCATCGATGAGGTCCGCTATCAGGGCGAGTCGGTCGCGCTCGTGGCGGCCGATGACCCCGAGGTCGCCCGGCAGGCCGCCAAGCTGATCCGGGTCGAATATGAGGTCCTTCAGCCGGTCACCGATCCGGAACGCGCGCTCGAGGACGAACGACCGGTCCATCAGGACAGCAACCTGGTCAGGCACGTGAAGATCAGGCGCGGCGACATGAGTCAGGCCAGGGACGAGGCCGAGGTGGTTGTCACTGGGGATTACGAGATGGGTATGCAGGATCAGGCATTCCTCGGGCCTGAGTCGGGGCTTGCTGTCCCGACCGAAGACGGAGGAGTCGAGCTCTACGTGTCCAGCCAGTGGCTGCATAAGGATCTCGAGCAGGTTGCCCCGTGCCTCGGCCTGGAGCCGGACCGCGTCCGACTGACTCTCGCCGGCGTAGGTGGAGCGTTCGGCGGCAAAGAGGATCTGTCCGTGCACGTGCATGCCTGCATGCTCGCGCTGCGGTTGGGCAGGCCGGTCAAGATGGTCTACAACCGGCAGGAGTCGTTCTTCGGACACGTGCATCGGCACCCGGCCAGAATGCGGTTCGAGCATGGCGCACGCCGGGACGGGCGGCTCGTCTACGTCAAGGCCAGGCTGCTGCTCGACGGCGGGGCCTACACCTCGACATCTCCGGTCGTCATCGCAAACGCCAGCTACTTTGCCGCCGGTGCGTACGAGGTGCCAGTGGCCGAAATCGACGGCATCGCGGTTTACACCAACAACCCGCCCTGCGGTGCGATGCGCGGTTTCGGAGCGGTGCAGTCCTGCTACGGCGTCGAATCCAATATGGACCGACTGGCGACCGCGCTCGGCATGGATCCGGTGGAGTTGCGCAGACTAAACGCGATGACCACCGGGACTGTGCTCCCGACCGGGCAGGAGGTGGATGGCCCGGCGCCGGTGGCCGAGCTGTTGCAGAGCCTTGAGGAACTGCCGATGCCGCCCGCCGTCGACTTGGAAGCCGACATTCGGGCACTGCCGGGCGGCGTGTCCAACACCACCCATGGCGAAGGGCTGGTGCGAGGGGTGGGCTATGCCGTAGGAGTCAAAGCGATCGGCTACTCCGGCGGCGTGGACGACATCTCCACGGCGCGGATCAGGCTGACGGTGAGCGGTGGCGCTCCCGTGGTCAGCGTGCACACGGCCGCGGCGGAATGCGGTCAGGGGGTGACAACGGTTCAGGCCCAGATCGTCAGTACCGAACTCGGGGTCTCCCGGGTCGTCATCCTGCCTGCCGACACCACGATCGGGGATGCGGGATCGGCATCTGCATCCCGGATGACCTGGATGTCCAGCGGGGCGGTGCAGCGGGCGTGCCGATTTGTCGCGGCCGAGATACTTGGCCGCGCGGCAGAACGCGTGGGCATTCCGGCCTCCGCACTGACGCTCGCGGAGGATGGCGTCGTCAACGCCGCAAGCGGCGAGGCTGTGGTGACGATCGCCGAGCTGGTCGATGACGTGATCGAGCGGGAGGCTGAATTCCACCACCGCAAGACAGAGACGATCGACCCGGAGACCGGACAGGGCGACGCCCACATCGCGTTCGCGTTCGCCGCGCACCGCGCCGTGGTGGATGTCGACACCGAGCTCGGCTTGGTCCGCGTGGTCGAACTGGCCACCGCTCAGGACGTCGGGAAGGCAATGAATCCGATAGCCGTCGAGGGGCAGATCGAGGGCGGCAGCGTGCAGGGCCTCGGTCTGGCTCTGATGGAGGAGATCCTGGTCGACTCCGGCGGGCTGGTGCGCAACCCCTCATTCACCGACTATCTGATCCCGACGATCCTGGACGTCCCGTCGATGCCGATCCGGCTCTTCGAGTTCCCGCACCCGGACTCGCCGTACGGGCTGAACGGCGTCGGCGAGCCACCCACCCTGTCCTCCACCCCGGCGATCCTGAACGCGCTTCGCGACGCGACCGGCCTCGATCTGCCGCGCGCGCCGGTCCGGCCCGACGACATTGCCCTGGCCGGCGTTCGCACAGAGACACCTCGCCAAGAAGGGATGAAGAAATGAAGTTTCTGCAACCGCACAGCTGGTCTGAGGCGCTCGCGGCGAAGTCAGCCCACCCCGATGCCGTGCCCATCATGGGCGGCACAGACATCATGGTCGAGCTGAACTTCGATAGGCGACGTCCGGCCGCCCTGCTCGACCTGTCCCGCATCCCAGACCTTGCCGATTGGACCGCCTGCGATGGCCGGATCCGGTTCGGGGCCGGCGTCACCTATCGTCGGCTGATCGACGAGCTGGGCGATCGGCTTCCCGGGCTCGCGATGGCCGCCCGAACGATCGGATCACCGCAAATCCGGAATCGGGGCACCGTGGCGGGAAATCTCGGGGGTGCCTCCCCCGCGGGGGACTCCCATCCCGCGCTGCTGGCCGCCGGCGCCGAGGTGGTGATTGCCTCGTCCAGGGGTAGACGGGTGGTACCCGTGTGCGACTTCTACCTCGGCGTCAAGCGGAATGTGCTCGAAGCAGACGAGCTGATCGAGGCCGTGGAGATTGCCGAGGCGACCGGACCGCAACAGTTCTGCAAGATCGGAACCCGTAACGCGATGGTGATCGCCGTGAGTTCGTTCGGGCTCGCGCTGCATCCGGTGGATCGGGCCGTTGGCACCGGGATCGGCTCTTCTGCCGTGACCCCGCGCCGCGCGTATGCGGCCGAGCAGTTCCTCGCCGACGCACTCGAAGCGAGCGGGCTGTGGCAGTCCAGGGCTCAGCTTCCGGACGCGCTGACCACCGAATTCGGGCGCCGAGTGAGCGGAGCGGCATCGCCTATCGACGACGTCCGTGGCACCGCGAACTACCGCCTGCACTCGTTGTCCGTCATGGCCCGCAGGTCCCTCACGTGGGCCTGGCACGACTATCAGAAAGCAGCGTGAGGATGCGCATCACGACAAAGATCAACGGAGAGCCACGCGAGATTGACGACGCGTGGGAGGGCGAGAGTCTGCTCTACCTGCTCCGGGAGCGGGTGGGCCTTCCGGGCTCGAAGAACGCCTGCGAGCAAGGTGAATGCGGTTCCTGCACCGTTTACCTCGACGGGGACGCAGTGTGTTCGTGTCTGGTCGCGGCTGGGCAGGCGCAGGGGAGGGAAGTCACGACGGTCGAGGGTATCGCCGACGAGGCCGGACTGCACCCGGTGCAGCAGGCATTCATCGCAGCCGGAGCCGTGCAGTGCGGATTCTGCACTCCTGGGCTGATCGTTGCCACTCACGACCTGCTGGAACGGAGCCCTGAGCCGAGTGAGCTGGAGATTCGAGAGGCGCTGGCGGGGAACCTCTGCCGGTGCACCGGCTACGCAAAGATCCTCGACGCCGTGCGCCAGGCTGGGAACCAGCTGAGGGCCGCGGGAGCCACATCTCAGGGCGAGGCATCCCAGGGCGAGGCGGATAGGTCCGGCGGATGACGTCGCTGCGGGGTGAGGTACCGGGTCTGGCTGACATCGGGGTCGGCGCCCTGGCCTCCCCTCACGTCGTGATGCCGGCGGCCGAGGCCGAACGGATCGCCGGCAGGTTCTGGGGCCTGGACGTCCGGGCGGAACGCTTGGCGAGCGAAAAGGACGACACCTTCCGGCTGGCCGACACGACCGGTGACAAGTGGGTGCTCAAAGCGTCGAACCCAGCCGAGCCGGCTGATGAGATCGACTTCGAGGTCAGCCTGATGAGGCATGTGCTCGCTGCGGACAGCGGCGTTCCCGTGCCGCAGATCCTGCCGGCACGCGACGGGCTGCCGGTCGTCTCGGTTGAGGACGACGCCGGCCAGCGTCGACTGGTTCGAATCATGACTTACTGCGTGGGGACGCCCCTGGACTCGGTCGACTGCAGGCCGAGCGAGCGGGAACAGGTTGGGGAGTGCCTGGCCCGGCTGCGGCAGGCGACGAGGTCGTTCAGACACCCGGCCGAACGCCGCGTGCTTATCTGGGACGTGCGTAATCTCCCGGCGTTGCGCCCACTGGTGAGCACGATCGACGACCCGGACAAACGCGAGATGCTCGACGCGGCCATTTCCCGCTTCCTGCCGATGGTCGACTCGATCTGCCGGTTGCGGTCCCACGTTCTCCACAACGACTTCAGCCAGTCAAATCTCATTGTCGAGCAGGGTGCGGAGCCGTTCATTCGCGGCGTCATCGACTTCGGCGACGCCGGGCATACCGCCATCGCGATCGACGCCTCGACCGCGATGCTCAATCAGCTCCCGGCAGACATGACGCGCGACTCGGCCGACGATGTCTTCGGCAACGCCCGCGACGTTCTTCGCGGCTATTTCCGGTACGCCGACCTCGACTCAGACGAAGTACGCCTCATTCCGCACCTCATTATGGGCCGGGTGGTTTCCCGAGCCCTGATCACCCTGAGCCGCGCAGCTCTGATGCCGGACAACTCGGCCTACATTTTGAGGAACACGGAGCAAGGCTGGGGCCAACTCGAGTGGTTCCTCAGTCGGACGAACGAAGAAGTGAGCGCCGCGCTACTGTGAAGCTCGGAGAAGAGGGTTAGGAAGTTGATGAGCAGTACAGCAAATACGTCGAACCTCACGATGGTGAATGCCTTCGATCCGGAGAAGGCTTCCGGACTCGATCCGAAAACGCAAGAGATGGTCCGTCGTCGAGAGAAGCTGCTCGGGCCGGCATATCGCCTCTTCTACCAGCAGCCGGTCCAGGTGGTCCGAGGAAGCGGCACGAGGCTCTGGAATCCGGACGGCGAGGAGTACCTCGACGCCTACAACAATGTCGTGCCGGCCGGACATGCAAACTCGCGCGTGACCGCCGCCGTCCACCAGCAGATGCAAACTTTGTCGACCCATACAAGGTACTTGCAGGACGGCATCCTCGATTACGCTGAGGATCTCCTGGGGACGATGGGCCCGCTGGGTGACACCGGGCACGTGATGTTCACCTGTACCGGTTCAGAAGCTAACGACCTCGCGCTTCGGATCGCCAAGCACCACACCGGGCATGAGGGGATCATCGTCACCTCTGAGGCATACCACGGAAACTCCGAGCTGACCTCAGGCTGCTCGCCCGCCCTTGGGTCACGAGCACGGCTGGGTACCTGGGTCCGGCAAGTCCCGGCGCCGGACTCCTACCGCATACCCCGTGAGCAACTTGCCGATCTGCTCGTTGAACACGTTCGCGAACAGATCGCTGATCTGCAGCGGCGGGGTCAGGGGCTCGCGGCATTCATTGCCGACTCCGTATTCTCCTCGGACGGCATCTTCGGGGAACCGACGGATCTGCTCGCGCCGGTAGCGAAGGTCGTCCGGGATGCAGGCGGACTGTTCATTGCCGACGAGGTGCAAAGCGGTTTCGCCCGCACCGGTGATTCCTTTTGGGGCTACCAGAGGCACGGCGTGCAGCCGGACATCGTGACGATGGGCAAGCCGATGGGGAATGGCTACCCGGTGGCGGGCCTGGTCGCTCGGCCGGGTGTCGTCGAGCGCTTCGGAAATGACCAGCGGTACTTCAACACGTTTGGTGGAAACACTGTCGCGATCGCTGCCGCCCAGGCGACGCTCGACGTCCTCCGGGACGACGACCTGTTGACGAATGCGAGAACGATCGGCCAAGTCCTGCGAGATGGAATCGCCGAGCTGAGCCTGCGGTATGAGTGTCTCGGTGACATTCGTGGCGCCGGCCTCTATGTCGGTGTGGAAGTCGTCAGTGATCGTGATGGCAAGGTCCCGGACCAGGCGAGGGCCTCTGCAATCGTCAACGCCATGCGGGACCGGCGGGTTCTCATCTCATCGACAGGTCCTTCGGCCAACGTGCTGAAAATCCGCCCCCCACTGGTCTTTTCATCGGACGACGCAGACTGGTTGCTCAGCACGCTTGCCGACGTGATGTCGACAACCGACGAGGGCTGAAGCTCCAGCAGGATCGATATTGCCGGCCTGACTTTTCGGCAGCCGGTCGAGGCGGAGTCAGCATGTCGGGTCAGAGGTCGTAGGTGCGGGCGGCGCCGTGCAGTTGCTGAATCGCTGACTCCGCAGCGACTGCCGCGGCGATATCCCGGGCCTTGATCAGGCCGGGTTCTTCGATGCCCAACTGCTGTGCGACATCCAGCGCCTGACCGATCAAGGCGTCATCCCGCAGCGCGAATGCCATCGACACGACCAGCAACGCCTTGGTCTGCGGATGCAACTGGCGCACATGTGTGTTCAGTGGCAGGAGCAGGAACGAATCCGGCTGCCGGCCACCGGTCCGCAGCTGCGCCGGCATTCGACCGGTTACCTGACGGGCCAGCACGGCTGCCGCCAGTACGCCTGCCTCGACGAGAACCTCGACTCCGACGCCAAGCTGCCGTGCCATAGCGGCATGGTGGTCGACGCAATACGCCGAGCGGGCGATGTGGCTGACCCCAACTGCGATCACCTCGGTGCTGGCAGGATCGATGTGCGGCGAGGCCCAGACGTCGTCTGCGAACGTCCGATACTGCCGGAAGATCGTCGGGTTCGTACTCGCTGCCTCGCCGATCGCCCTGTCCATCTCACGGTATTCCGACACGGGAGTCCTTTCCGTCAGCCCTGCCCCGAATGTATCCGCAGACGGCATCGGTGACCAGTGACTGGCGACGTTTTGCGCCTCTCGGCGGCTATTCCCATCCGCTGTGCGAAGACCCGCTCAGGATCAATTTGGCCGAAACCCACGATTGCGCCGGTCGACGGTGGCAGGATGTAGCGAAAGTCCGCAATAGTGGCGGCCCCTATCGATTAAGGACGATCGAATGTCGGATCCCGTGATGAACACGGCCAGTGGCGGTACAACCATTCCGGAAAGGCACCGGCTGCCGGTGAAGACCTTGCTCGCGGCAAGTGTCGGAAACGCCGTCGAATGGTATGACTGGACGGTCTACGCCACCTTCTCGATCTACTTCGCCACCCAGATTTTCTCACCGGATGACCCGGCGCTCGCGCTACTGAGCACTTTCGCAACCTACGCCCTGGCGTTCTTCTTCCGTCCTCTCGGCGGCTACATCCTGGGGCGCTTCGCCGATCTTCGCGGGCGCAAGGCAGCCATGATGTTGACAATCACCCTGATGGCCGGCGGCTCGATGGTGATCGCCATCCTGCCGACATTCGAACTGGTGGGTTGGCTCGCGCCCATCCTGCTGTTGCTGGCGCGGATTGCACAGGGCATGTCCCTCGGCGGTGAGGTCGCCAATGCCTCGGCTTATCTGGGCGAGATCGCGCCGCCGGAGCGCCGCGGCCGCTATTCCGCCTTCTTCTATATCTCCACCGGCTCTTCGGTGCTCGTGGCGTCGCTACTCGGCGCGCTGATGGCCAACACGCTCAGCGACGAATCGTTGGCCAGCTGGGGCTGGCGGATCCCGTTCATCATCGGCGGACTCCTTGGCCTGGTAGGCATCTGGCTGCGGCGAGATATGGCCGAGACCGAGCAGTTCGAGGAGAACAAGGCCAAGGCCCAGGCGGTGAAGAACCCGTTCTGGGTGATCCTGCGGGACCATCCCAAAGCCGTGGCCCAAATCGTCGGTATCACCCTGCTGAGCACGCTCTGCTATTACACGTTCTTTTCCGCGCTGACCCCGTTCGCGGTTGGATTCCGCGGCGCGGACGATGGCGAAGTCTTCATTGCGCTTTCGATCGCGACGGCCCTGTTCGTGGCGCTCCAGTACCCGTTCGGCGCGTTGTCCGACCGGTTCGGCCGCAAACCGCAGCTGCTGGTGTGGTCGGCGGCAATCGCCGTCCTGATCGTGCCGCTATCCCTTCTGATCGGGCCGGGTATCGGCAACATGCTCGTCGTGTTCTGTGTCGGTCTAGCCCTCTACAGCCTGCTGAGCTCGTTGGCCCCGGCGATCATGAGCGAGCTGTTCCCGACAGAATTGCGCGGCCTCGGCATCGGGGCGTGGTACAACATCACCGTCGCGATATTCGGCGGGACGGCGCCGTTCGTGATCACTGCGTTGAGCAATGCCGGGCATCCGGATGCGTTCTTCTGGTACGTCGCCGTCGCGGCGGTCATTGCGTTCATTACGATCCTTTCCCTGAAGGAGACGAAGGGATCGGTGCTGCGATGAGCGCGGCGGCGGTCCTGCTGAACAAGGGCTGAGCCAGGGATGGCGCAACGAGGGCGGGGACCGTTTGGTACCCGCCCTCGTCTTTGCGCTACGTCGAACGCAGAGCGCCGGTTTAGCGGTTCAGTTCGGCCTCGGCGTCGAGATCAGCTGCCGGTGAGCCGGCTGCCGATCCAGCGGCAGGTCGAGAATCTTCGGCCTGGATCGGCCCCTCGGTGATGGCGATTTTGCGCGGCTTGGCGCGTTCGCTGACCGGGAGGATGACGTTCAGCACGCCATTTTCGTAGTGCGCGCTGATCGCTTCGGTGTCGATTCCCTGCCCAAGCGTCAGCTGACGCACAAACGAACCGTTCTGCCGTTCGCGGACCAGCCACTTGACACCCTCGGTGGTGCGCAGGTTCTTCTCGGCGCGGATGGTCAGCTGCTGGCCGTCCACATCGACGTCGACCGAACCGGGATCAATTCCGGGTAGCTCGGCGTTCAGGATGTAGCGATCACCATCGCGATACAGATCCATCGGCATCTGGCGCAGGCCGCGTCGCGGCCCGGCGACCCGGTCGAGTTCACGGAATGGATCGAAGGTCATAGCCATTTTCGTTGTTCCTTTCTCGCCCAGCGACTCCTGATAGACGCAACAACCATGAGTCGCTATCGCTCAACTTGCTTACATAGAACAGAACGAAGCGATCCGGAAAAACATTCCCTGGGATGATCGCGATCGCTAAGGTTGGCGCTAGTTCGGATCTTGCCCCGGTTCTCCTGGCACTGAGCAACTGCGAAACCTAGTGGCTGCACCCATACGCATACGGAGGGGGAGCTCGAGCATGATGCGGCGAACTACGGCCGCCGCTCCGTCGGGTGGTGCTCTCCCGACGTTCGGGCCAGCGCAACGAAGAAGATCGCGGCGTAGGTGACGCCGAATGCGATCGTTGATAGCGATACCCCGATAGCCAGGGCGTGCAGTGTTTCGTCGCCAATACTGAGGAAGACAATCTGGGCAATAGCCATGGCAATGGCAGCGGCAAGCCCGGCGCTTGCCGCAGCTGAGCCGTTGAGCACGAGCCTCGAGGGTTTCATAACTTCATCCTTTCCGATGGGTGTTCTCCTTTCGAAACATAGGTAGGCTCGGGGCAACCGGCAATGCTGTCACGATTCGTGGAAAAAGTGTGAGCCAAGGAATGCGCTACAGGTACACCAGGAACTCCATAAATGTTGCCTTCGTCTTCGGTGCCTTGGGTGCCAGCGTCCTCACCGGTCCTGTTCTGATTCGAATGCTGCGAGGGCTATACATCGGCGAGTCCGCCGCCCGGAACATTCTGACGAAAATGCGGAACATGCAGACACTTGATGTCTCCAAGACCGGGCGGACACCCGTGTACCGGCTGGGCCACGGGCTCACTGAAAAGTATCGGGAGATCGAAGGCACCGCCGGCCGGGTCGCCTGGGACGGGTCCTTCCACTCCCTCATCTACGACATTCCCGAGCGGCAGCGCGCCTTCCGCGACAGGTTTCGCTATTTGGCGCAGTACACGGGTTACGGGCTGATCCGACCGGGTGTGATGATCTGCCCAGAGGATCGGCTGCACCGCGTCGCTCACTTTCTTCGGGAGCGTCCTGCCGGTACTAACTTGTTTACGGCGAGGCTAGACGTGCACTCGCTGCGAGAAGCGCGTCGGATGGCGTCCGTTGCTTGGGACCTCGAGCCGCTGGCTGCGGGATACCGCGAGACATTAGGTACCATCCGGCGCGCACGCGACGACGGATTCAAGGCCGGCGCCGACAACGGCTACTGGGAAGGATTCGTGCGCTGGAACAGGCTCTACCAGGAGTTACTGACGCTGCAGCTTGCAGACCCGGAGCTGCCGGAAGAGCTACTGCCGATGGATTGGCCGAGGAGCCGGTTCTCAGAATCGTTGCACCAACTGAATTCTTCCTGGGGTCCGAAAATACAACCATTCCTGCGGACTGTCGCTGCCCAGATGGATCCCGCGGAAAATTGCAAATTCAATCCGCCGCGCTGGGGCGGTGACTGATTCGGTAAATTTCGATTACGGGTAGGTCCTAGCTGGCGCCATCAAGTGCGGGACATCAGTGCGGCTCTCGCTGCCTCGAGTTCCTTCAGTTGCCCGGATGTCTTGTGCCTGCGTTCAACACAGACCTCGATGCGTTCCCGCACGGCATCCCTGGCCTTCACCGCCTTGGTCAGTGCGTCCTTTATATGGCCAGCGACGCTGACGTCAGCCAGGATATTGTCAAACCAGGTGTCGAGAAAGCGCTGGCTGTGTTCCATCGCCAGGGACGCGCCGTGTATCTCCCCGGACACCCCGACCAGCTTCCGGGAGAACTGTGCGAGCCTGAGATCGGCGAGCTTGGCGAGGCTTACAGTTTTGTCGACGTGTTCATGCTTGAGCGAGCTGGTCAGCAGGCTGCCACCGGGATAGGAGTCGTAGATCGTCCACTGCGAGGCCTCCTGTAGATCGTCCACAAGTTCATCGAGTGCCTCGATAGTGGAGCTTCCGGTGGCGATGGCGTCGTCCAATTCCCGCAGCTCGGCCGTGAGCTCGCCCTTCTGCCCGGCGAGTTCAAGAATATGGTCAGACTGCGGTGAGCCTTCCTCCACCAGGTACTGCTCCTTCTGGTGCACGGCATGATCGAGTTCGGATTCGACATCACCAAGATCGCGAATCTCCCTCTGGATCGTCTCGACTTCCTGCGCCAGGGCGTCGCGCCGTGCCTTCGCCTCGGCGGCGATTCCCTTCGCGGCCTCGCCTTCAGCGGTTTGACGCTCGGAATCCGAACCCTTGGAGCCGGAGAAAACCGACCACATCCGATCACCGGAGAATGAGGTAAGCCGCTCGGCCTCGGCATCGCCCACCTGAGCGACATTGAGCTTGTCGAGGAGCTCGCATTCGGCCTCGTCCAGGCGCAGTTGCAATCGTTCGAGTTCGGATGTGAGTTTTTCGTGTTTGCGAACCCCGTCGCGCGCAGCGGAGATCCTGACTTCGATGTCATCTCTCTGGCTCATAGTTGTCAGCATAAGCCTCGGATTACGTCCTGTGCAGGGGTGCAAAGCAGAAAGACCGCGGGGTACTGCGAGTCCTTATCTGTTGTTGTCCGAACGGTTACTTCACGACCGGCATAGGCTGGTGGAGAACCCACGCGATGGCGGACCGGCCGCCCCGCGACGACGCACCGAGGGATATCGTGACTGAGCGATTGAAGAAACTTTCGCCATCCGGGCTGAGCTCCGAGCAGCGCGGGCTGTACGAGACGATCAGCGCCGGTCCGAGGAGCGCCGGGCCCCAGGCTTTTGCGCTGACCGATCAAACCGGCGCGCTGGACGGCCCCTTCAATGCCATGCTGCTTTCGCCCGCGGTCGGCACCGCGCTCCAGCAACTCGGCTCGGCTATCCGGTTTGAGTCAGAGCTCACGCCACGAATCCGGGAGATCGCCATCCTGAGCGTTGCCGGGCATTGGCGCAGCGATTTCGAGACCCGAGCGCATGAGGCTCTCGGACTCCAGGCCGGGCTGAATGAGGATGAACTGGCCTCGCTCCGGGCGATCCAGGTGCCGGAAAGCCTCGATGGCACCGAAGCTCTGGTGCTGCGCGCCAGCCGGGCTCTACTGGCCGACGGCCTGCTCGACAATGACTTGTATCAACAGGTAATCGAACGGCTCGGGGAGAAGAGCGTGTTCGAGCTGTCCACCCTGATCGGCTACTACTCACTGCTCGCCATGCAACTACGGCTGTTCGGGGTTGACGAGGCGCCACTGGCGGCAGAGGACGCCGGCCCAGCGTAACCGGAGTCCTCAGTCGCCGAAGGCGACGAGCATCCCCGCTGCAATGCTCACCGCTACCGCCGCCGGTTCCTTCGCGGTGATCGCAGGCAGGCCGATAGGCGTGGTGATCCGGGCCAGATCCTCTGCCGAATGCCCCTCCTTTGATAGCTGCTGCCGGAACCGGGTCCACTTGGCCGATGAGCCGATCAGCCCAATAGAGGCCAGCTCCGGCTGCCGCAGCGTCGAGTCGCACAACGCGAGATCCTCGGCGTGGTCATGCGTCATGATCAGGACGTGCGTTCCGGTCGGAAGCTCGTCGAGTGCTGCCTCGGGGACCGGCGCATGGTGAACATGCAGCAGCGCGGACCCATCGCGCAGCGGGGCAAGACGCTCGTCGGTGAGCATGTCGGCACGGGAGTCGATCAGCGACAGTTCAATGTCGTGCCGCGACAGGATGCGGGCAACCTCGATCCCGACGTGGCCCACTCCGAAGATTGCCACCGACGGAACCACCCGGATTGGCTCCAGGAGCATTGTCACCTCACCTCCGCAGCATTGGATTCCGAACTCGGCAGGCGCCTTGTCGCTGAGCTTGACGGTTTCCATCACCGGAGACTTGACTGACTTGCGGACCATCGCCCGCGCACGATCGACCGCTGTGGCCTCCAGATTGCCGCCGCCGATCGTGCCCCACACCTCGGCGGCCGCCACGACCATCTTTGCCCCGGCATTCCGTGGGGAGTGGCCTCGGACTGCCGCCAGGGTCACGATGACGCCTGCCTGGCGGCGCGCCCGCAGTGATTCGACGGCTGCCAACCAGTCCATGACTTAGGAACCGGACAGGACGGGTGCACGCTCCGGCGCGGATGCGGACGTAGCGGTCGCCGGAGTTGCCAACTGTTTCGCCTCGGTCAATGCCCAGAAGACAGCTTCTGGTGTTGCCGGTGAGGCGAGCTCGATCTCATATCCGCCCGGGCCGAAGGCGCCGACTGCCTGGCGCAGCGCCTCGCGGACGCTGAAGGCGAGCATCAGCGGCGGCTCGCCGACCGCCTTGGAGCCGTAGATCACGCCATCCTCGTGGGCGCGGTCGAACAGGGTGACATTGAACTCCTCGGGCATCTCGGAGAAGCTCGGCAGCTTGTAGGTGCCCGCCGCCTGGGTAAGCAGCCTTCCGCGGCCCTCCCCGTCCGAGGTGTCCCAACGCAGATCCTCCAGGGTGAGCCAGCCGGCGCCCTGGACGAATCCGCCCTCGATCTGACCGATATCGATCATCGGGGAAAGTGAGTCGCCGACGTCATGCACGATGTCGACGCGACGGGTCCGGTACGCCCCGGTGAAACCGTCGACCTCGACCTCCGTCGCCGCGGCGCCGTAGGCGAAGTACTTGAACGGCGAACCGAACCAGGCTTCGGGATCCCAGTGCAGGCCCTCCGTGCGATAGTAGCCGGATGCCGAGAGCTGAACCCGCTGCATGTAGGCTGCCTGCGCAACCTCGGCGAACGTCAGCTCCTTGCCAAATACGCCCAAGCCGGTGACCCGGCCCTGGGAGAATCGCACATCGCTCGGGTTCACGCCGAGCATTCCGCCGGCAACGACCGCCATCCGCTCCTGGATCTGGTCGCACGCGTTCTTGACCGCGCCGCCGTTCAGGTCAGCACCCGTGCTCGCAGCGGTCGCCGATGTGTTCGGCACCTTGTCGGTCCGGGTCGGCGCGAGCCGCACGGCGGAGCGTTCGACGCCGAGGGCGGTCGCGGCCACCTGGAGCATCTTGGTGTGCAGGCCCTGGCCCATCTCTGCCCCGCCGTGATTGATCAGCACGGAACCGTCCTTGTAGACCAGGACGAGGGCGCCGGCCTGGTTGAAGGCCGCGACATTGAAGGAGATGCCGAACTTGATCGGTGTCATCGCCAGGCCGCGCTTGAGGTTCGGGTTGCTCGCATTGAACGCCTCGATCTGCGCGCTGCGGGCAGCGAATCCCGAGTCCTCCAGTAGCTGTGACCAGATGTCGTGCATTCGCTCCGGATGCCGCACCGGCTGACCGTAGGGCGTCGACTGGCCGGCCGTGTAGAAGTTGCGTCGCCGCAGGTCCGCAGGGTCGATTCCCAGCGCGGGCGCGCACCTGCCGAGGATGTCCTCGATCACGAAAACACCCTGCGGCCCGCCGAAGCCGCGGAAAGCGGTCTGGGACGTCTTGTTTGTCTTGGCGACCCGGCCATCTGCCTCGAGGGCCGGAATGAAGTACGCGTTGTCCAGGTGACACAGCGCCCGGGCGAGCACCGGCTCGGAAAGGTCGAGGCTCCAACCACCATCGGCGGTCAGCGTTGCCTTCAGTGCCAGAATTTTCCCGTCATTGTCGAACCCGGCCTGCCAGGTGACGTAGAACCCGTGCCGCTTGCCGGTCATTGTCATGTCCTGGGTGCGGTTGAGCCGCAGCCGCACCGGGCGGCCTGTCAGCTTGGTGCCGATCGCGGCGATCGCCGCGAGTCCGTGCGGCTGCATCTCCTTGCCGCCGAAGCCGCCACCCATCCTCAGGCACTGCACCGTGACCTCGTTATTACTCAGCCCGAGCACGTGCGCGACGATCTCCTGTGTCTCGGAAGGATGCTGCGTTCCGGCCTGGATGTACAGCTGGCCGCCCTCGTCGTAGTACGCCAGCGAGGCCATCGTCTCGAGATAGAAATGCTCCTGGCCGCTGAACTCGGTCACACCGGAGAACACCCGTGGCGCCGCCGCGAGCGCGGCGTCGGCATCCGCACGCCGGGTTATCCGGTGTGCGCCCTGGTACGAACCGGCCTCGATTGCCTCGGGCACTGTGATCAGGGAGGGCAGCGGCTGATAATCGACCTCAACCGCCTCCGCTCCGAGACGTGCCGCTTCCTGGGTCTCGCCGAGAACCCAGCACACGGCGTGGCCGTAGTACATCACCTCGGTTGGGAACAGCGGCTCGTCGCCCCTGACGCCGGAGTCGTTGACTCCGGGCACATCGGCGGCGGTAAGCACGCGAACGACGCCGGGGACGTCGAGCGCCGGCTCTGTGCGCAGTGCCTTGACGAGCGCGTGGGCGTGCGGAGCCTGCACCGGCCACGCGGTGAGAGTGTCGGCCCGAGAGATCGCAATGTCATCCGTGTACAGGGCCGCGCCGGTGACGTGACCTGCCGCGCTCTCGTGCGGCTCTGGCTTACCGACAACGGGTACTTCTGGGCGCTGGGACAGGGTGCTCATACCGTTACCTCCAACTCTTCTGATGTTTGGCCGAAGAACTTGAGCATCGCCTGCGACAGCATTGCGCTGCGGTATGACGAGCTCGCCCGGTGGTCACTCATTGGTGTTCCCTCGCTGTCCAGCACGGCTGCCGCCGCACGTGCAGTCTCCTCGGTCCATGGCTTGCCGACCAGTGCTGCCTCGGTGTTGCGAGCGCGCAATGGCGTGGCGGCGACCCCGCCGAGGCCGATCCGGGCTGAGGTCACGATGCCGTCCGTGATGTCGAGCGCGAATCCGATCGCGACGCTCGAAATATCGTCGAAGCGGCGCTTGGCGATCTTGTGGAACGCAGTCACCCGGGCTAGCGGCAGCGGAATCCGGATCGAGCGAATCAGCTCGTCCGGACGGCGTACGGTCTTCCGGTAGCCGGTGAAGTACTCGTCGAGTTCGACTTCGCGCTCGCCGTCGACGGACGCCAGCACGACCCGTGCGCCAAGCGCGAGCAGCGCGGGCGGGGCATCGCCGATCGGCGATCCGGTTCCCAGGTTGCCACCAAGGGTGGCGCGATTGCGGATCAGCCGCGAGGCGAACTGCGGGAACAGCTCGGCAAGCAGCGGCACCCTGCCGTCGAGCACGCGCTCGGCCTCCGACAAGGACACACCGGCGCCGATTTCGAGTTCGTCGTCGCCGAACTCCAGCGCGCCCAGCTCCGGCAGGCGGTCGATGGCGATGACGAGTGGCGCGCGCCGACCGCGGAGGTTTACCTCAACGCCCCAGTCGGTCGAGCCGGCCACCGGCACGGCCGTGGGGTTCTCGGCGAGTAGTTGCACGGCGTCCGCGAGCGTGGCGGGCCGGATGAACCGGCCATCGGCTGCCTCCAGCGTGGTCGGTACCGGCTCCGGCGCCGGGCGATCGCGCCGAGCGGCGAACGTGTCATCGGCGGCCGGTTCACCAATCGAGTAGGCAGCATCGCGGATCGGGCGGTAACCCGTGCAGCGGCAGAGGTTTCCGCTGAGCGAGTGCAGATCGAAGCCGTTCGGTCCGTGCTCACTTGCGCCATCTGACGCGCCGCAGGCGGCGGGCACGCTGTCGGCCTGCGCGGCGCCGTCGGCCGGAACGCGGTCCTCATGTGCGGCGCCGTCTGCGGTCGGGGTGCGGTCGCGGCGGTAGAACTCCGCGGCCATGCTGCAGACGAAACCCGGCGTGCAGTAGCCACACTGCGAACCACCCGCTATCGCGAGTTTTTCCTGCACCGGGTGCAGGTTCTCAGGCGTGCCGAGACCCTCCGATGTCACGACCTCCTGGCCGTCTAGCGCGGCGACCGGAACGAGACAGCTGTTAACCGAGGTCCACATCGTGCCGCCATCGCCATCGGACTGGGCGACCAGCACTGCGCACGCGCCGCATTCACCCTCCGCGCAGCCTTCTTTGGCGCCGATCAGGCGATTACCGCGTAACCAGTCCAGGGCGGTCGTGTGCGCTGACGCGCCATTCAGCGGCCGTCGCTGTCCGTTCACGGTGATGTTGGTCTGATCCATTTGGCCCTACTCCTTATGACTGTCGAGGCGACATCCGCGTCGGCCCCCGTCATACGAAAAAGAGCCGGCATCAAAGGATGCCAGCTCATTTTTACCCTGTCCGCTACTCTCAGGTTCCGGGGTTGGCCCGGGCATTGCTTCGTCAGCTTCCGGGGTTGGCCCGGGCGTTATTTCGTCAGCATAGCGCACTTGTTGCCGTGGCGCACATCACAAATTGTGCACGGGTTCCAGCCAGCGCTCCGGGCTGTTCTGGTATCCACGGGTGGCCCGGCGGCCCGGTGCTACAGTCGGTGGATCTAGCTCTTGGGAGAGTCGAGCCGTCGTCCCCAAGAGCGCGAATCCCGCCACGCCGACGGGCATCGGACACCAGACGATCGACGCAGACGGCTGCTGAAGAGGGGAGCGAGGCGATGGCACCTACAACCGCCGATGCAAGCGAGCGCGACGCGCTGCTGCTCAGGAAGGCCGTTGACCTGGCCGCGGCCAACGTGCTCAACAGCGGGGGGCCGTTCGGCGCCATCGTCGTAGCGGCGGACGGCAGGGAGTTCGAAGGACTAAACCGGGTAACCGCGAACCTCGATCCAACCGCGCATGCCGAGGTCACGGCAATCCGCAATGCCTGCCAGCGGCTTGGCACGTTCAGCCTGGACGGCGCGACCTTATACACCAGCTGCGAGCCGTGCCCAATGTGCCTGGCCTCCACGCTGTGGGCCCGGATCGATCGCGTGCTGTACGCTGCCGACCGCACCGATGCAGCCGCCGCGGGTTTCGACGACGCGGCGTTCTACCAGTACTTCGACCAGCCGAGCATCCGGGACACGGTGATGCCGGTTCGGCAACTCCGCCTGGACAGTGCGGTGGAGCCGTTCAACGCATGGAACGCAAGCGGGAACCGGCTCGACTACTAGTCGAGCACGCCCGCGGACTGACGAGGGTTGCCTGCTAGCCAGGTTGAACCCGAGCCACCGGGCATTGCGGCGAATCTTTGTGGAATTTGTATCGCACCTCAATCGTTGTCGGGGCAGAGAGCAAGTGTGCGGGTCGTGAGCGGGCCCGCCGGATCGGAACGACACGACTCTAGGAGACTCATGGCGAGAAGAGCCTCGGCACGCGTTGAATTCGAAAACGATCAGGGCGAGATCGTCCAGTACCTAAGGCATGCCAATGGCGGTGGGCTGGTCTCCCCGGAGGCCAACGTGCCGGAAAGCGCGAGGATTGATCAGGCCGCCTACGTCGAAGCCGGTGCTCGAATCGGCGAGCGGACCAGGATCGGCGTCGGAAGCTGGCTTGAGCACGGCGCGGTGGTCGGCAATGACGTCACGATCGGCGGCAATGTCCGAGTCGGCGTGCGCGCCCAGGTTGAGGACGGTGCCCGAATAGGCAGCGGCGCCAGGATCGGGGAGCGAGCCACAATTGGGCAACGGGCGGTGGTCAGGTCGGACACCCGGGTTGCGCCGGGGGCCGTGATAGGCCGGCAGACTACGGCTCGCCAGCGAGCACGTGGTGGAGTCGCGGCGTAGCGATCAACGGCTCCTTCCACTCCGGCGACGCTTGTCCGTGAGCACGATGCGAGGCCGAAGCGGGGCGAAATCGCGGAAACCAGGTCAGGTCAACGACTGACTGCTCCGCGAATGATGGCGGTCTCAACCGGACAGCGCATCACCGCACGACGTGTGTGGCGGTGTCGGAGGCGTGGGTCAGACTGGGTCTATGGATATGGGACTCAGGGGCAAGCGTGCACTAGTGACGGGCAGCTCGGGCGGGCTGGGTGCGGCGATTGCGCGGCGTCTTGCCGCGGAGGGATGCGTGGTCGTGATCCACGGGAGGGACCCGGTCGCTACCGACGCGGTCATGGCCGAACTTCGCGAGGTCGGCGTGATCGCGACTGCTGTGCTCGGTGACCTGACGGATCCGGAGCAGGCTCGTCGGGTCTGCGAGGAGGCAGCGTTCGGAGGGTCGATCGACATCCTCGTGGCGAACGCGGGGCCGTTCGCTGAGCATGCGTTCTTCGATGCGAGTGATGAGGAATGGGTGAGCGCGTTCGAAGGCAACGTGCTGTCGGCGGTGCGGTGCATCCGTCACCTCGCTGGTCCGATGCGCGAACGAGGATGGGGCCGCATCGTGACAGTCGGCACGCGCGGGGTAGGTGCGCCGTTGGCCAACATGGTGGAGTACTCGGCGGCGAAAGCTGCGTTGGCGAATGCCACTGGCGCGCTCGCGCAGGAACTCGCCGGCTCTGGGGTCACAGCGAACACCGTCAGCCCAGGCGTCATGCTCACGCCTGGACTGCAGCGGATGTTCCTCGACCGCGCGCAGGCTCAGGGGGATGCGAGGTCGTGGGAGGAGTTCGAGCCCGAGGTCGTCGCGACGTATGCCCCGAACCCCGTGGGCCGCCTTGGCAGGCCCGAGGACATCGCTGACGCTGTCGCATATCTTGTCAGTCCGCGTGCGGGCTATGTGACCGGCGCGACCCTTCGTGTCGATGGCGGCATCACGGGATCTATCAACCCCTAACGGCTGCGGGGCTCGGTAGTGCAGTGATCGGTGGAGACCGCCATCGTCTTCGGGCGTCGCAGATCGGCCGGTCCGGCGACACCCTCCTGGTCACGAGGCTCGACCGCCTCGCCCGGTAGTTGCCCTGCGCGCGGGACATCGCCGATGAGCTCACCAAGTCGACGTCCAGCGATAGGGCAATCACGTCCGATCCGGCTCTACCCGGAGACGGCGGGTGATGTGTTGATCGGCTGCTCCGCGAATGATCGTTTCGGGATCTCTCCGGCCCGGCCCTGTTCTGTCTTCAGTTCCCGAACGGCGACCCAGCCTGAACCGGGGCTTGCAGTTGGGTGGCGTCGAGCAGGACGCGGACGGCCTCCCTGTCGCCTTCGACTGTGATGTCCTCGCAGCTTTCGAGGGGAGATCGGTCCCCGCTGATAATTAGGGACTTCCATGCCCTTGTCGTGCTGGTGACGAGCGCGTCGACGTCGTCGGAGCCGAACATCTTCGTAATGAATGTCCCTTCCGTTGCCAGAGTCGCGAGATACTCGACCGGCTCGCGGTCAGCGACGCGGGAATCGGTCAGCTTAAGCGAGATGCGGCGACTCCGTGCGCCATGGGCTAGCGGTCGCGCATGTGCACGCATTGCCAGGACGACCGTATCGGGGCTCATGTCCGCGTCGAGCGGGAGTCGTGGTGAGCGAACGGCCCAAAGCGATAGAGCACTGTTGACTGCCTCAAGATCACGTCCCCAGTCCGTAAGGTCGTACATTGTGACGTGAGTGGGCATGGGCAGTTTGCGGCGCACA
The DNA here is from genome assembly GCF_025787225.1 of Saxibacter everestensis. NCBI lineage: Bacteria > Bacillati > Actinomycetota > Actinomycetes > Micrococcales > Brevibacteriaceae > Saxibacter > Saxibacter everestensis. Next base: position 3,166,941 of record NZ_CP090958.1, on the reverse strand, counting down.
GCAATGCCTGCCTCTTCAAGGTTATGAAGCCGCTGGGAGAGCGCCGCAGGTCCGATGCCCGGTATGTCGCGTTGTATGTCTAGAAACCGCTTGGGCCCGAGTAGCAGTTCTCGCACGATTATCAGCGCCCAGCGCTCCCCGATGAGATCGAGTGCGTGAGCGGAGGCGCACCCGTCGTTGTATGAGCCGTATGTTCTGCGCACTGCCATATTCTCAGTTTACTACTTGACTAGAAGTGTCAACTACTGTTTTAGTAGTGAAATGACCCCGCGACCCAGTTCCACCATCTGGCCTGTGGTGCACGACGAGCGTCGAGCACTGATTCAGGACCTGGATGCGCTGCAACCGCAGCAGTGGCAGACGGCGTCGCTGTGCCCCGATTGGGACGTGCACGACGTCCTGGCTCATCTCGTCGACACCGCGAAGGCGACCCGACTTGGCTTCGTCCGCCGCATGGTCGCAGCTGGCTTCGACTTCGATCGGGACAACGCCGCGGGGGTAGCGCGGGAGCGCGCAGAGGATCCGGGTCGCACTCTGGCTGAGTTTCGCGCTGTGCTCACTCGGACAAGCAGCCCCCCGGCACCGCTCGCCACTCGGCTGGTCGAAGCGTTCGTCCACGGGGAGGACATCCGTCGTCCTATCGGGATCAGCCGCGACTACCCGACTGCCCATGTAGCCACCGCGCTGAGGTACCAGCTGAAGACGACCGTAAAGATCGGCGGCGGCAAGGAATATGCCGAGGGGTGGCGACTGGTCGCCTCCGACGTGGCTTTCGAACACGGCGCGGGCCAAGAGGTTCGCGGCCCCGCCATCGTCCTGCTGCTCGCCGTGTCAGGACGACCGGTGGAGGTGGGCGAGCTCACTGGGCCGGGCGCTGTGCCCTTCGCGCAGCGCATTCGCTCTTGAGTGTAGGAAAAGGTGGGCACTAAGGGTTGGCGGCCACTGTAGAACGAACACATGGAGGCTGTGCTTATGTCGCGAATCATTCGGTTCGACCACGTCGGTGTCACCGTTCAGGACCTCGACCAGGTGGCGGCGTTCTTCGTCGGACTCGGGCTCGAGATCGAGGGCCGGGCATTCGTGGAGGGCGAGTTCATCGACACAGTCATAGCGATCCCTGATTCCCGTACAGAGATCGTTATGTTGCGAACGCCTGACGGAGGTACAGGAGTGGAGCTTTCTAGCTTCGTTCGGCCCGACCCCGAGAGGGGATCGCCCGCAGCCGCGGCTAACGAGCTCGGCCTGCGCAGTTTGTCTTTCGAGGTCGATGATCTCCAGGCGCAGGTCGATCGGCTGGCCGCTGAGGGTTACGGGTTGGTGGGTGGCATCGGCGAGTATGAGGGCGTCTGGCGAATGGCCTACGTGCGCGGCCCGGAGGGAATCATCGTGGCCTTGGCTGAACGGATCGGCTGACCGCGGCCACCGGGTAGCGACATTGCCTCGGCGGCTGCCGGTTGGCCAGTCGTTGACTGCATCGCCGAGGCTTGGCGCGCAGACTTCCAACCCTCGATGCCGGTAAGCGGAACGTCTCGCGGGAGGCTCAATACGGTGGACTAGTCGAAGACAACTCTCGACTTAGACCTCCCCGAAATGCTGCAGTTAATCCAAGCGGATCCCAAGTATTTGAGCAGGGTGGACACCGCGTCCTCATTGGTGAGTGGCAACATGTCCCCGAGGTCTGGGACCGTGTCCGCCGCTCCGAACGTCGATGAGAAACTGAGGACATGATCAAGTTTCTTCACCTTCCTGTCTCGTTAACCACGAAGAGTGGGGATCTGACTCTCCGTCGCGCCAGTCACGATGACCTCGACGCACTCATCGGCCTTCTCTCTGACGATCCGATCAGCGCAGCGAGGGGTGATCAGGCTGACCCAGCTGACGGCCCAGCCTATGAAACCGCGCTCGTGGAACTGATTGCTGATCCGTCCAACGAGATTCTGTTGATAGTCGACGACGCAGATCGCCCCATAGCCACGATGCAGCTCACCCGGATCCCCGGGATGGCTCGACGTGGGTCAACGCGACTCCTAGTCGAGGCCGTCAGGGTCGGAGACGACCATAGGTCGAGCGGCATCGGTTCAGCGATGATGCGCTGGGTAATTGAATCGGCTGCCCCGGCGACGGGGTCATCCCTCGTGCAGCTCACGTCAGATGAAGCACGGGCCGATGCTCATCGCTTCTACGAGCGGCTGGGGTTTGTGGGTTCTCACCGCGGATTCAAGTTCAAGGTCGGCTAGCGGGGGTCCACACGTTCCAGTCGCACGGTGACCGACCGCTACGTGGCACAGATAGTTGTCACAGCCTCTTGCCTTAGAGCGCGCTCTAATGCATACGCTGATCGTTATGAGCATCACGGCGCACGACATCAGCCAGCATCTAGGCCAGATTTCGTCCGAAGCACCATCCGGTCCGGCCGAGGTGCTGAATTGTGCGCAGGACATGCCCAGCCGACTCGACTGGCCGCTGAGTATCGCCACAGTGGCCGAGCTACTCGGCGTCTCGACGCATACCCTGCGCTACTACGAACGCATTGGACTGGTTCGGGTGCAACGCGACAGCTCGGGCTACCGATCCTACGACCGGACCGCTCTGGCCCGGGTGAATTTCATCACCAGGCTACGGATGTCCGATATGCCTATCCGTGATATTCAGCGTTACGTCGCGCTCGTCGAAGAAGGGGACAGCTCTGTGCCCGCGCGGCTGGAGATATTGCTGAACCAACGTGACCGGGTGCGCCAGCAAATCGCCGACCTGCAACTTTCGCTGGCCGTCATTGACTACAAGGTCACCACCTACGGCGGCAACTGCAGCGACTAGCGTTCGCCACAACCGGTACGTCACCTGCAGGCAAGCAGGGCATTTCAGCACGTTTCGCTGCTTGATCCTGCCCAAAATGTGCGGGCAAAAAGCGCCCGCAGCTTCGATTGGAGAAGAAAGATGAACAATGCATCGATCCCTAACCGCCGGATCGGCGAGCTCAGCGTGTCAGCGATCGGGCTAGGTTGCATGGGCATGAGCCTGGCATACGGCCCCGCGGATCGAGGTGAATCGCTGGCCACCTTGAACCATGCCCTTGACCAGGGCGTGAACTTTTTCGACACATCTGACATGTACGGCAATGGTCACAATGAGCGGCTGCTCGCCGAGGTGCTGGCCACTCGACGCCACGAGGTGGTGCTGGCAACCAAGTTCGGAATCGTTACCGACCCTGAGACCTCGCTGCCGCAAGGAAACAATGGTTCCGCGCAATACGCCCGCAAGGCAGTTGACGAGTCTCTGTCCAGGCTGGGTGTTGACGTGATCGACCTGTACTACCTGCACCGGGTTGATCCGGCCGTACCTATTGAGGAGTCCGTGGGAGCGATGGCCGATATGGTCGAGGCTGGAAAAGTCCGGCATCTCGGCCTGTCTGAGGCCTCGGCCGAAAGCCTCCGCCGTGCGTCAGCGATCCATCCGATCGCGGCGCTGCAAACCGAATGGTCGATATTCAGCCGCGATATCGAGCGCGATGTGCTTCCGACAGCGCGCGAACTGGGCGTCACTGTGGTCCCATACAGTCCGCTAGGCCGGGGATTGCTGACTGGATCCCCGGTTGCTTCCACCGATCTCAGCGAGACCGATTTCCGCCGAACTCTCCCGCGCTGGCAGGACGGAAACCTGCAGACGAACCTGGCTCTGGTACGGCGGATTCAGGAACTCGCCGAGCAGCTGAGTTCCACACCGGCACAGATCGCGCTGGCCTGGCTGCTTGCCCAGGGTGACGATATCGTCCCCATTCCCGGCACGAAGCGTCGCAGCTACCTGGATGAAAACATCGGTGCGCTCAGTCTGCAGCTTCCGAATGAGGTGCTGGCCGAACTAGCCGAGATGCAGCCTGCCGGAACCCGTTACCCGGACATGGGCTGGGTGAAGGGCGACAGTGCGCCGACCACAGTCGGATAATCCCTGGATCGCGGCTGGCTCAGTCGGCCTAGCGAACTGGCGACGGTCCGAGGTCTCACGGCTCTCTGCGCGGTAGCTCATCAAACTCTTAGACTTTGATGCGATCCTGAGGGAAAGCGCGGCGTCGATGGTGGCTTTGCCATTGGCGTCGCGTCTTCAATTTTAGGCAAGGGACGTAAGGCGTGAAGGATACGACGACAATAGAACCCAAGGACGAGAAGAAGAATGACTCCGACGTAAAGTCGGCGCTCAGCCCGAGCAAACTGGTCGCGAGTGGTGCAGCTGCAGCGACGGCATCGGTCGTCGGCGGCCAGCTCGGTGTGGCCGGGACGGTTATCGGAGCCGGCCTGGTCAGCGTTGTCTCGGCCGTCTCTCTGACTCTTTATCAACACTCGCTGGACAAGGGCCGGGAGAGACTTCTCAGGAGCAAGACCGACACCCGCCGGCTGCAACGGCTTGAACCCGTCGGCTCGACGACGGGCCGGACGCCGACATCTACTTTTCCGCTGATCGAGCGGGACGAATCCAGTGCCGCATCTGACCGTAGCGACAGTGACGCAACCAGCGCTCGTGATAGCAATGCAACCACGGTTCTCGATCCCCGCACAGCGCTGATCAGGACGCAGACCGGGCGGATTGAGACGCCCACCACGGTGCTGGACCGGCAGGACCTCTTTCCCGGCACCGGTGGCGACGGGGACGAATCCGAGCCGACGACGGACCAATCTGAGCAGCCGCAGCGCTGGTGGCATCGACTGTCGAAGAAGCAGGTTTTCCTGGCGGTCGGCTTGGCCGCGGCCGCATTCGTACTTGGCCTCGGCGGCATCCTGGCGGCACAGGCTGTGACCGGAACGGACCTGTCGAAGGGCACCGGGACCATCCACACCCAGCTTTCCTCGGGAGGTGGCTCGGCGAGCGATGACGGCAGTGAGAAGGACGGCGAAACTGACGGGAGCTCCTCTGACGGCAAGGACGATTCCTCGTCCGACACCACGGTGAAGGACTCCGGAAACACCGAGAAGCAGCAGAACGGCGAACAGCCAGCGACCGATCCGAGCGACGTACCCACCGGTCCGGAATCCGACTCCGCGACGAACCCAGGGGACGATACGCCGAGCACCGAGCCGAGTGCACCGAGCAATCCTGGCAACGAACAGGAATCGGGTGGTTCTGACACCACGGAGCAGGGCGGCAGCGATTCAGCTGGACGCGACTCGTCCGGCAGTGGAACGTCCGGGAGCGACAGCTCATCCGGGAACGGTGGGGGCGGATCGTCGCAGCGCGGATCGTCGCAGCAGGGCACAGACGGCGCTGGTTCGTCGACTGCGCCCTGACCGCGGCACCGGTTCGGCTACCTGGGCGGGTGCTCCGGTTGGTTATCCGAGGAAGTTTGCCAGGTTGTCCAGCGTCGAGGCCTGGATCTTTTTCAGGCCGAGTGGCGCAAACGTCTTCTCGAAGAATCCGCCAATTCCGCCGGCGCCGTTCCATGACGTTGTGACAGTGACTTCGGAGCCGGACGCGGCGGGCGTCACGCGGTAGACCGTGACCAGAGTGGAATTGGCGTCGCGCTCGGTGACGCTGTCGGCGTCGACGGACACAGCGGATTCAACGTCCCGGATCCGCTTCTTCGTCGCGTGCAGCTTCCACCGCACGACGGTGCCATCGCCTGTGCCGCCCTTCAGCACCTGGTAGTCGGTGTACTGCTCGGGCAGGATTCGTTCCCGCACCGTGCTGTAGTCGGCTAACGCAGACCTGACCTGTTCCGGCTCGGCGTTCATCGTTTTCGAGGCGGAAGCCACAACCTGTGCCATATCACTCTCCTTTGTCTGCAGCCACCACGCTAGCAGCGGCACAGATCGGTCCCGCAGGAACCCAAAAAGCCTGGGGCCGGCCGGCGGCGCGGATAGGGCGGTCCGGAATAAACCGGACCATCGTTCAGGCTATGCACACTATGAGCAATCTCAGCACAGCAGGAACAATCGACATCAAAGACCTTGGCACCGTGACCCGTCTGGGTTTCGGGGCGATGCGGATCACCGGCGAGGGCATCTGGGGTGACCCTGTCGACCGGGACTCGGCCAGGGCAGTCGTCCGACGGGCAGTGGAACTCGGCGTGGATTTCATCGACACTGCCGATTCCTACGGTCCCGAAACCAGTGAGCAGATCCTGGCCGAGGCGCTGTATCCCTATCAGGACGGCCTGAAGATCGGGACCAAAGCCGGACAAGCTCGCACCGGGCCGGGGCAGTGGATCCCGCTGGGACGCCCGGAGTACCTCCGTCAGCAGGCGGAGCTGAGCATCCGCCGGTTGAAGGTCGACGCGCTCGACCTGTTTCAGCTGCATCGGATCGACCCGAAGGTTGACACGGCGGAACAGTTCGGCGTGATGCGGGAGCTGCAGGCCGAGGGAAAGGTAAAAGCACTCGGACTCTCCGAGGTCAGCGTTGCTGAAATCCAGGAAGCGGAGAAGTACTTCACTGTTGCCTCGGTCCAGAACCGCTTCAACCTGACAGACCGGAAGCACGCCGATGTGCTCGACTATTGCACCGCGAACGGCATCGCATTCATCCCGTGGGCGCCGGTGTCAGCTGGTGAACTCGCGCAGCCGGGAGGCCCGGTGGACGCCGCAGCAAAGCGGCTGAACGTCTCGCCGGCCCAGGTAGCGCTGGCCTGGCTACTTCAGCGCTCACCGGTGGTGGTGCCTATCCCGGGGACCTCGTCGATTGAGCACCTGGAAGACAATCTGGCCGCTGCCGAGCTGACTCTTGATGCCGACACCGTCGCCGAACTGGATGCCGCCGGACCGGTTTCCTAAGTGAGTCGCGCGATAGGTCTGCTCGCGCGACACATAGATGCCGCAGTCGCGACATCCATGCCGCGTAGTACCGCGCGAAACAGCCCGCCAGCTTCTCCGCTGGCGGGCTGTTTCGACTCGTGGCGGCACAGGCGTGGTGCTGCCCCACCACGTCTGTGCCGCCCGGCGGACGACATCGCGGGCATTACACCAAACGAGTCTCAGGAGACTTGGTCAGGCGTGGGTCCCGCTCCGCAAGGCCTCCCAGCGCGTCATCGATCTTGGTCAGGATCGCGTCATCGAGCTTCACTCCGGCGGCCTGGACGTTTTCCGAAACCTGCTCAGGGCGGGAAGCACCGATCAGGGCAGAGGCGACGTTCTTGTTCTGCAGCACCCAGGCGACGGCCAGCTGTGCCATGCTCAGCCCGACCTCGGCGGCAATCGGCTGAAGCTTCTGAACACCGCTCAGCACCTCATCGTTCATGAAGCGGCTGATCATGTTGGCGCCGCCCTTTTCGTCGGTCGCGCGGCTGCCTGCCGGCGGCTCGGCGCCGGGCTTGTACTTGCCGGTAAGGACGCCCTGAGCCACCGGTGACCAGACGATCTGGGAGAGGCCGAGCTCTTCGGACGTCGGGATGACCTCAGGCTCGATCACTCGCCACAGCATCGAGTACTGCGGCTGGTTGGAAATCAGCAGGAAGCCAAGTTCTGTGGCCAAGGAGTGTCCGGCACGGATCTGTTCCGCGGTCCATTCGCTGACCCCGATGTAGAGCGCCTTGCCCTGCCGCACGATGTCGGCGAACGCCTGCATCGTCTCTTCCAGCGGGGTCTCGAAGTCGTACCGGTGTGCCTGGTAGAGGTCGACGTAGTCCGTACCCAGCCGGGTCAGCGAACCGTTGATTGACTCCATAATGTGCTTGCGCGACAACCCGGTGTCGTTGTGGCCCTTCGGGCCGGTCGGGTGGTAGACCTTGGTGAAAATCTCCAGGGATTCCCGTCGCTCGCCGCGCAGGGCGTCACCGAGCACCTGCTCGGCGGCGGTGTTCGCATAGACGTCGGCGGTGTCGAAGGTCGAGATGCCCTCGTCGAGCGCTGCACGGACGCACTTGGCAGCGATGTCGTTTTCCACCTGCGACCCGTGGGTCAGCCAGTTTCCGTAGGTGATTTCCGAGATCTTGAGGCCGCTGTTTCCGAGATATCTGAATTCCATTACTTCAGCCTACGTCGGCGAGCTCAACCGTGCAGCAGGCCGTTGGGCTTAGCGGTGCAGTAGCTTGAAGCGACGCCAACTCTCATCTGCCGCCTTGATCGAAGCCCCGGTGCGTTCGGCGTCGATAGTGGAAAGCGCAGTCACGATTGCTTGCTGCGCCGCCATGCCGGTGGTCAGTGAAGGGAAAAAGGACGCTCCTTCGCTCGGCACCAGGATTATCTCGTCGGCTGAGTCCTGAAGTTCCCGGGGCACCGTGTCGCTGATAACGAATACCGACACGCCGCGCTTCTTGGCCTCGGTGCTGGCGATCAGGGCGGATTCGTACAGTCGCCAGAACGACACCACGACGTACACGTCTCCGGGCTGCATCTTTGCGATTGAATTCGCCAGCGTCGCGCCGCCATCGACAATCGCGTGCGCGTCATAACCGGCAAGCCGAGTGTTGTGTGCCATTGCGATAGCGATGCTGGAATAGCTGCCCTCGGCGCTGATGTAGATCCGATGCGCCGAGCCCAGGCCCGTCGCAATCCGATTCAACTGATCGTGATCAACCTCGCGCAGGAAGACGGCCAATGAATCCAGGTCCTGCTGAACCGAGGAGTGGGACGGCAGCGCGCTGCCCTGATGAGCCCTGATCACCTCGGTGAGCGACAGGTACGACAGATGGCGCGTTCGTATCTGTCGCTGCAGGTCGGGCCAGCCTTCGAATCCCAGTGACTGTGCCAGCCGCGTGACTGTCGCGACTGTTGTGCCGGAGGCAGTCGCCAGCTCATGCGCGCTGGCATATGACGCTCGAGACGGGTGGGTCTGCAGTTGGTGCAACAGCGCATGCGCCTTCGCTCCCAGCCCCTTCGCAGGCACCAGGGAACGGAGCCAATCGTCGACAGAGTCGGCGGCGACTGCCGATGTCGACTGCTCGGCGGATCGAGGCCCCTCGGGAACTGAATCTACGGTAGTCACGCGACTAGTCTAGACACTCTCCACGTAAGAAAACTTGCAAAAGCAGTTGCGTGTAAAGAATCTTGCGTCTAGGTTCTTGAGAGACAACTTCGTGATTTGCCTCACGCCCAGGAGCCAAAATGTCGCTTAACGCCCGACTGGATCGCCTGCCCTTGAGCAGACCGCATTACAAGCTGCTTCTGATCGGCGGGTTGGGATATACCTTCGATGGCATGGACGCCGCTATCGTTGCGTTCCTGCTGAATGACCTGCGCGAGGTCTTTGGACTTAACAACGCGCAACTCGGCCTGGTGTCCTCGGCCGCACCCTTTGGTTTCCTCTTCGGCGCAATCTTCGCCGGAATCCTGGGTGACAAGATCGGGCGCAAGAAAGTGATGATGGGGGCGCTCGCGGTTTATGCCATCTTCTCGCTCGTCGCCGCGGCCGCACCGAACTTCGAGATTTTCCTCGTCGCGCGAATCTTCGCCGGGTTCGGTGCGGGTGCCGAAAGTGCCATCATCGCACCGTTCCTCTCCGAATTCGTTCCGTCGTACAAGCGGGGCTGGTTCGTCGGCACACTGTCCGGCTTCTTCTCGTTCGGCTTCGTCGGTGCTGCCCTTATCGGCAGATTCATCGTGCCGAATATTGACGAAGGCTGGCGCTGGGCACAGGTGATCACCGCGGTACCAATCGTGATGCTGTTGTGGTGGCGCCGCAATCTGCCGGAATCACCGCGATACCTGAGGAATGCCGGCAGGCCGGACGAAGCGGAGGCCGTCGTCGCAAAGCTTGAGCAGGATGTTCTCGCTGCCACTGGTAAACCGTTACCGCCCGTCGATCAGAGTTTCGCGGAGGCTGAGGCGCCGCGCAAGTTCAAGACGCTGGAAGCCATTACCTATCTCTGGTCGAGAAAGATGGCGAAGGTGACGGCGGTGACCTGGCTGATGTGGTTCGTGATCACCTTCTCCTACTACGGATTCTTCTCCTGGATTCCAACCCTGCTGGTGGACAAGGGAATCACCGTCACCACCAGCTTCACCTTTTCGCTGATCATCTACCTGGCGCAGATACCCGGCTACTTCAGCGCCGCGTACTTCAATGAAAAGATCGACCGGAAGAACGTCATCGCGGCCTATCTCACCGGTTCCGCGCTTTCAGCGCTGTGGCTGAGCCAGATGACCGATCCGATCCTGATCACCTGCGCGGGGGTTGCTCTGTCGTTCTTCCTCAACGGAACCTACGCCGGGCTTTACGCCTACACGCCTGAAGTGTTCCCGACCTGGCTGCGTGCCACCGGGACCGGGCTTTCTTCATCCTTTGGACGAGTGGGCTCGATAACCGCCCCGCTCCTGATCGGAGTCTTCTCCGCCCAGCTGGGCTTCGGCGGGGTCTTCGGACTGACCACCACCGTTTTGGCCGTCGGCGTGATCTGTACCCTGCTGTTCGCGGTCAAGACCGCAGGGCGTTCGCTGGAAGACATCACCCAGGCAGAAATCAAGGGGAAGGTATGAGTGAAGAATTCGCCTCACTTGAGGACGTTCATCGCGCGGTAGCCGAGCACATCGGGGTGAAGCTGTTCACGGTGCTCGGGTTCGCCGACCAGGGCAGGACGATGTGCCGGATCTACTCCACCCACCCCGTTGCCTATCCGGTGGGCGGGACGAAAGACACCTCGCAGGATGTCGCCGCCGAATGGCTGGCTCTGGCCATCGAGGAACAGAAGCCCTATTTCGGCCAGGGGCCGGCCGAGGTCGAGCGCATCTTCAAGGACGCCGAGGTTATTCGGTCGCTCGGCTGCGGGACGATCATCAATGCCCCGGTGGTCAAGGACGGAGTGACCATCGGAGCCCTCAACATCCTGGACGCCGAAGGCGCCTACGACCAGGAATCGGTCGGGGATGCCGTAGACATCGCCGGGCGGAGCGCGGGCGCGGTCAGCACAGCGCTCCGCCGCACGCTGAACCACTAATCACCGAACGAAGGATCCGCTGGTGGCCAACAACCTACTCATTCGTAACGCAAACGTCCTCGACGTCGTCGAGGGCAGCTATACGCAAGCCGATATCCGGATCGACGACGGGATGATCACCGAAGTCGGCAGCTCTCTCGGCGCAGCAGAGTCTGCACGGGAGATCGACGCGGGCGGGAAGTTCGTCCTGCCGGGACTCATCGATGCTCACGTGCACGTCACGGCGGCCACCGCGGATCTGGGGTCGCTGTCCTCCTGGTCGCCAAGCTACGTGGCATTCCAGGCAGGCCGACTGATGGGAGACATGCTCGATCGGGGATTCACCACGGTCCGCGACGCGTCGGGGGCCGACTTCGGGCTGCACGACGCCCAGGCGGAAGGGCTCGTCCGGGGTCCCCGGCTGTTCTTTTGCGGGAAGGCACTGAGTCAGACCGGTGGACACGGCGACTCCCGGGCGAGGGGTACGGCGTTGTTCGACTCACATCAGTGTTGCGCCGGCCTGGGCCGGATAGCGGATGGCGTCGATGCGGTGCGGGCGGCTACTCGGGACGAGCTGCGAAAAGGTGCGCATCACATCAAGGTGATGGCGTCAGGAGGCGTCGCGTCACCAACTGACCGGATCGATTCGACCCAGTACTCGCTCGATGAGTTGCACGCGATAGTCGAGGAAGCCGAAGCGGCAAACCGCTACGTCACCGCTCACGCCTATACGGCAAAGGCGATTAATCGGTCGTTGGAGGCCGGTATTCGCGGCATCGAGCATGGCAACCTGCTTGATGACGAGACGGTCAGCCTGTTTCGGAAGCATGACGCTTTCCTGGTGCCGACGCTGGTCACCTACTGGTCCCTGCAGGAGGAGGGCCGGGAATTCGGACTTGGCCAATCGAACTGGGAGAAAGTTGCGACGGTCCTCGATGCCGGCCGCCGAGGTTTGGAGCTCGCCGTCCGTGGCGGGGTGAACATCGTTTACGGCTCGGACCTGCTCGGCGGGATGCAGCGGCATCAGGCTCGGGAATTTCAGATTCGCGCCGAGGTACAGCCGACGATCGATGTCATTCGTTCGGCCACCGTCACTGCCGCCAAGCTCCTGCAGCGTGAGGGTGAGCTCGGCGTCGTCGCCCCCGGCGCACACGGTGACCTGTTGATTCTGGACGCCGATCCGGTTGACGACATTTCGATTCTCGCCGAGTCGAGGATCGGAACCGTAGTTCAGGCAGGCCGCGTCGTACTTGAAAAGTAAAGCCGGGTGCTTCGATCGGCCCGGTTATGGTGGCGCGCCAGCCGAACGCGACGTAGCTTTAGGGAAATGACGCCGAGATAGGCAGGCTACGATGCAGAACCTGGACCAGTTGGTAGTGGAACACCTCGAGCTTGCGGCACGGGACCATCACGGGCGCAGTGCGCACCTGCTCATTCATGACCGGAACCTTCGGCAGGCGATAATCGCGATGACGCAGGGCACGACTCTGGCCGAGCATGACACGCCACCAGCCGCCAGTCTGCAGGTGCTGAAGGGTGCCGTTCGACTGAATTATGGCTCCGGCTACGTCGACGCAGAAGCGGGACAGTTGCTGCGCCTGCCCGAGCAGCGACACAGCGTCGACGCCCTGGAAGACTCCGCGATTCTGCTCACCGCGGTGACGTCGATCGACTGACCGCGGTGCGGGGCCGATCGACTGACTAGCGGCGCGAGGCTGCGCAGCTAAGACACAGCCTGGTCGCCGGAAGGGCCTCCAGCCGAGCCGGAGCGATCGGTTCGCCGCACTGCTGGCATTTGCCGTAGCTGCCGTCCTCCACCCGGAGCAGGGCCGCATCGATCTCGTTCACTTCATCGTGCGTGTCGGCGAGAAGCTGTGCGGTCTGGGTCCGTTCGTAGGCGATGGTCGATCCTTCTGGATCGTGTTCGTCGTCAATTGCCGCGAACTGCGTTGCGGCAATAATGTCCGCGTGCTCATGGGCGAGCGCTTCGCTTCGTCGCTGCGCATCAGAGCGGGCAGCGAGCAGATTCTCGCGTGGTGATGGCTTTGGCATGAACAGTTAACGCCGAGACAGCGCGTTCAATTCCGGATCAGGACGCTGGACGAGGTCTGCCGGGAATGGCACGTCAAACTCGGGAGAGCACAAAGACCGGGATCTCGCGGTCTGTCTTCTTCTGGTAATCCGCATAATCCGGATAGGCAGCGACAGCACGTTCCCACCAGGTCGCCTTCTCCTCGCCCGTCACCTCGCGGGCAACCATCTGCCATTTCTCCGGCCCGTCCTGAAGGTCAACGTCCGGATGAGCCTTGATGTTGAAGTACCAGACGGGATGCTTCGGCGCGCCACCCAGCGAAGCCACCACCGCGTACTCGCCGTCGTGCTCCACGCGCATCAGCGGCATTTTGCGAAGTTTGCCGGACTTGGCGCCCGTCGTGGTCAGCAGGACCACAGGCATGCCGCGCATCGTTGTGCCCTTGGTGCCTCCGGAGCCTTCGTACAGCTCGACCTGGTCGCGGACCCATTTTTCCGGACTCGGCAGGTACTCCCCGTTAAGTGTCATCTCTTGATTATGCTCCTGCTACCGAACGCGGTGTAACGCTGTCGCGGCTTGTCAGAGCGCGGTGGCCTTGGCGAGCAAGACGTCGCGTTCACGAATATTGGCGGTAAGGGATGCCGCAGTCGTGAACTCGGAGCGGGCCTCCGCGGTGCGGCCGAGCCGGGCCAGTAGCTCGCCACGGACGCTCGGCAGGAGGTGTGTGCCGCGAAGTGCGCCCCCGGCGGCGAGCCGGTCTACAAGGAGCAGGGCCGACGCGGGGCCAGTCGCCATCGAGACCGCCGCAGCCCTGTTGAGTTCCACAATCGGGCTGGGCGCGACTCTGCCGAGCGCCTCGTAGAGTACGACGATGTGCTCCCAGTCCGTGTCGCCGAAGTGCGCAGCCGTGGCATGGCATTCGGCGATCGCAGCTTGCAGGGCGTAGCTGCCTCGTCCTCGGCCGAGCGCGTCTGCGCGGGCGAGCGCCGCGCATCCTCGGCCGATCTGCGCTCGATCCCAACGGCTCCGGTCCTGGTCGGCAAGCAGGATCGGCGTGCCGTCCGGCTGTAACCGGGCGCCGAACCGCGAGGCCTGGAGTTCCATCAGGGCGACGAGTGCGTGCACCTCGGGCTCGCGCGGCATGAGTCCGGCGAGCACTCGTCCGACGCGGAGTCCTTCGTTTGCGAGCTCTGCGCGAATCCACCTTTCACCTGATGTGGCCGCGTACCCCTCGGTGAAGATCAGATAGACGACGCCGAGCACGGAGGCAAGCCGCTCCCGCCACTCGTTCGGGTCGGGAACCTCGAACGCGACGTTCGCAGCGGACAGCGTCTTCTTCGCCCGGACGATCCTCTGCTGAATGGTTGCCACCGGCACCAGGAACATCCGGGCGATCTCCTCGGTGGTGAGACCACCGATGATCCTCAGGGTCAGCGCGATCTGGGCTTCGCGGCCGAGCACCGGATGGCATGCCGTGAACACCAGGCGCAACACGTCGTCGTCGATCGGCTCCCACGCGTCGGATGCGATGCCTTCCATTCCCGACGGATCGGCCTCCAGCTGCTGAGCGAGCTGGCGGTAGCGCTCATCGAGCCGCTCACGGCGGCGCCATCCGTCAATCGCCTTGCGCTTTGCGACGGCCGTGAGCCAGGCGGCCGGCTTCTGCGGGACGCCCGAGACCGGCCATTGAGCGAGCGCATCGACGACAGCCTCCTGAGCGAGATCCTCGGCGAGGCCCACATCGCCGGTCACCCTGGCCAGGGTCCCGACGATGTGGGCGCTCTCGATCCGCCAGACGGCCTCGACCGTGCGCGGAACCGAAGTCATGCCCGGATCCCGGCTGGCGGAATCACTCCTGGCCTCGCTCCGCCCGCCATGCCGCTTCCTTCTTGATCGCATCGGTGTCTGCGAACTCGGCGAAGTCGTCCATCTCGTTGACCCGGCGCACCTCGAGCTTTGAGCCCGGCCCGAGCGGGCAGCGGCTGGCCCACTCGGCAGCCTCTTCCTTGGACGAGGTCTGGATGATCCAGAAACCGTTGAAAAGCTCGTGCGTCTCACCGTAGGGGCCGTCGGTAACCACCGGAGGGTCCGTCGAGAAGTCGACGACGAAGTTCTCGGTCATTTCGTCAGCGAGTCCTTCGCCGGCGAGTAGCACACCCGCCTTGATCAGTGACTCGTTGTAGGCGCCCATTTTTTCGATGATCTCCTGGAAGGGGACCTGCTCGTACGCTTCGCGCGCCTGATCGGTCGAACGCATAATCAGCATGTACTTCATCGGATTCTCCTTGAGTAGTGAGAGAGCGGGAGTGCGTCCCTCTGCTATCACGTCGAACGGTGCGCGCCCGGATCGACAAGCGTGTCAAGAAAGTTTCCTTAGCCGCTCTTGCGACGGAATTCCCGCTTGTGGTCGGCCGGGCCGTGCGCCTCGTGCACCTTCGAATCACCCTGGACAGGACCGTTTGGATCCTTCGTATTGCGATCGTTCTTGGCGTCGAGCACCTCTTTGAACTTCTTCTTCATCTCTTCGCTCGGGCCGGTGGGCTTGGAGTTTTTGTTCGACATTTGAATCTCCTTGGAAAGCTCGTGCAGATGACTATCAACGGTAACCGGCAATCAGCCATCCCCGCTCCGCTTTTTGGCGCCTGGCCTGTATTTCGGAACCGAACGCCGCGGTCGCCAGGCACAATGCGGTCGCTCTTCCGGGAAGGGCCGCAGTCAGCCGAAGACCATCTCGGTCATTCGCCATAGCCGCTCCAGGACGTGTTTCGGCAGCGCCGGCGTCGATTCTCCGGAGTCGTCCTCGACGCTGAGCAGCGAGCAGAACTGCTGGATAGCGGTGCCTTTGAGCTGGTGAACGTCACCGGGCAGCACGAGCTGTGCGGCCCAGTCCCACGGCACGTCCGGATGGTCGGGGTAGGCCCAGTGCCACATCCAGATTGGATACTCGAGCGCACGGATTCCGAGCCGGTCGCAGGCAATCAGCGTTGCCCGGCCGGTTGCTTCGTGGTCCGGTTGTCCGTCGGAGCGCCAGGTGGTCAGGCACCACGCCTGTGGATCGGCATCCTCAAGCACTACCTCTAGAGCAGAAACCAGGGTGGTTTCCTCGTGCACGAGGGAGCCCTCGGTGAAGCCCAGCCGGACCGGGGGATCCACCCCGAGCACGGCGAGCGCATCGGCAGTTTCCGCAGCCGTGGCCTCAACAACCTGGGATTGGGTCAGGGACGGGGCGGCGGCGAGAGTGTCGGCGCCGTCGGTGACAGCGATGACCCGCACCGGGATCTCGTTGGCCCGCGCCAGGGCGATAAGCCCGCCCACGCCAAGTACTTCGTCGTCGGGGTGAGGCGCGATCACGATAAGTTCCGTGCAGTCTTGCAAGGACAGCTCGGGGAAGTCGCGGCCCCATTTGTTCCACACGGTTTCGGGAGTGCCGGGTTTCCGCGCGTCGGTGTCTCGAATCTTCCGACTCATCGTTGCGCCATCGCTCGGGTGCCCCATCTCCTCGAGGCCGGTGCACCGCGGGGGAGGCCCGTTCGCTCCGGCGGGTACAGCTCAAGTGAACTGTGACCAGCTTGCCGCACCGACTGGCAGATATCCACCAAAACCGTAGCACTGGGTCTTCTCGCGACGCTGTCCGTTCCCTTGCAGCTGAAGCGGTCCACCTCACAGACCGTTGCGTCCGTCAGGACTTGCTCACAGAAGTCACCGCCAGCGCACCTGGACCGTGCGCCACCTACGACAAATCCAACTGCGACGAACAACTACGGAATAATCGCGCCAGCAGAACCCCGGAAACATCAGGCAGGCGATTTCTTCTTGGCCTGTGGAGGCTGCCGGGCGATACGTCGGTCAGCTGTAAGAGTACTGAGCGGAAGTAACGCTTTGGGTACGAAGTAGCTGGATACCAGGTGGAACGTGTTTGAGTCGGGCATTGTTTAACAGTCCCCATTTGCTTGAGTCCGAAAGAGACGGCGTTGAAAAATAGAATAAAGACGATCCCACTTCTGCTACTGGGAGTGGGATCGCTAATGCTCGCTGGCGGTTTACCTGCCATGGCAGCTACCCCTGGCGAAAATCCAGACGGTTCCCGTCTGGTGACGGACGGAACAAAAGTATCCATCGTTGCCGGCCAAACCGTGTTGACTACGACCACCGTTCCCGAAGGGGAAGCGGACTTGAAAGTCGTGTCGTACCTGGGCGCACCCGCGGTAATGTATGCCGAAGCCGACGACACAACTGATCCATTGCCCGCGATCTCATCGGTCGCCAGCGCCGAGGCTGTCAGGCTTTTCTGGGAGGACGTAACACACAAGACCGAGCCATTCACCGTCACCAGAAACGATGAAGTCATTGGTACTACCAGCGATCTGAACTTCACAGACACGACGGCAGTGGCAGGTGTAGAATATGACTACGTAGTTACCACCGCTTCAACCGATGATTATGAAGCACCTGAAGATGTAGGAACGGGCGTGGAAGCGCCTGAGGGCCCAGTCTCCTCACCTCAAGACCCGGTAGTCGCCGAACCACCAATCATCTGGCTACCGCAGCCAGAGACTGAAGTTCCGGAGATTATCGAATCGCAAGTGGAACCTGACAACGAACCCGGACCGATTTCTATCGGGGTTTTAGCTTCTAGACTATCTGCCGCCAAAGGCGCAGCTGAACAGTTTGTTTCCGCGGCGAAGGCGAAATCAACCTCAAAGGCAACGCTGCGATACACCACCTTTATCAGCAGCAAAACCGTCAAGACATTCATGTGCGAACTCAAAGATCGTCGATATGGAGGAGATGACCGCGGCTACTCGGCAACTGCACGTAGCTACCGCACCCGAGTTCAGGTCAATGCGACATTTGGCAAAAGCGCAAGTGTGACGGCCGGTAAGCGAGTTCAAGACACCCACTCGTACAACACGTCCGGGAAGCTTGTGGGAACACGTAACGCCGGAAGCAAAGGCATTAAGGTCCTTGTGAAAAGCCGGTCCGCAACCAGGGCAAAAGTCAGAATCAATCACTCAGTCGGTAACCCGTTCTGTTACACCGGAGCCATCAAGTACAACATGGACGTGACCCTATCGAAGTACGGTGGTTACAAGGTCGCAGGGAGCCACCGTCAAGCGCCACATCATGAAGTATATCGGTCGCGCGACGACGGACCGTTCTATTTTGTTTACAAGAAGGCAGCGAAATCCTTCACCTGTCTGGTAGCTGGCGCGTGCAAATCAGCAAAAGTCAACAAGTCCACCCTATGAGCCCTAGGAGAAAACGATGAACTTCCGACTAAAACCATGGGCCACCAGACTCCGCGCATCACTAATCGGAGCAACAATCGGACTGCTTGGCGGACTCATCTACATGGGCTCACTCACACTGTGGTCGATCATCATGCACCCCGACTCGAAGATGTACGCCATGGATGCCGTAGTCGCTAACGTCGCAGCATGCATCGTTGGAGCCGTATTCGGTGCCCTGGCGGGTCTTGGTGTTCGCGAAGGTCTCAAGTGGGCAGCGTCACGGGGATCAACTCTTCCGAAGGCGCTGGTAATTGTGGGAGCGGTTGCTACCGGGGTCGTGGCACTCATGTGGATCGTCCTCGCACTGACGCTCTCGCTACCTCCGATTGTCACAGCTGCTCTTATTGCACTGGCCGCCGGTGCAATCGCTGCTGGTATCGGCCGCATCATGGTGTCTCCGCTCGGCGGTGCCCCCGTCTAAAGCTGATCTTGCGACGGTCGGCCATGGGCGTCGCACCATGGCCGACCGTTGTCTCTGCATCTGCCCATCCCGAAGGTGTTGCTGATGCCGGACAACCCACAGATTTTCAGCGGCGCACTTCCCCTCGTTTATGGATGAACGCGGGTTGGCTGCTGGGCATCTGCGCCAGGATGTCCAGTGCAGGCAGCAGCGGCTCGCGGTCCTTCAAGCTGGCCTATCGTATGCTTAGGGTCGCTCCCACGGATGCGATGCAGACGTGCGTCTTCCGGCGACAACGGGTTGACTCGGGGATCGCGGCTAGCTCCTGCACCCACTTCAGCAGGACCGATGAGGCCATCTCACGGGGCTGGCCGACGGACCACTGCACGTATGTGTGCAAGGCAGCAGCGACGGAATCTCCGGTGAGCGACAGGCCGTCACTGACCAGTGACAACCCCTGACGTCTGTGATCATCAAAAAAATTGACGAGGGAATCCGGCAGCCGATCCGCCACCAAGAAGTTTTCGAAAATTGTTGACAATATGTCTCGCTCTTCGACAGGTTGGAGAAGATCACCATCACCCATTGAAGGGGAGGCGCGCCAAGTGCCCGAGCATGTCCGTACTGATCTGGCCGACTGGACCGCAACCGAGCTGCTCACGGCCTACCGCAGCAAAGAGGTGTCGCCGGTTGAGGCCACGACTGCCGCGCTTGACCGGATTTCCAAATTCAACCCCGAGTTCAATGCGTTCTGCCTTGTAGACGCGGAATCCGCTCTGCGGCAGGCGCGTGAGTCGGAACAGCGCTGGCGGGCCGGTACGCCGGTCGGCAAGCTCGATGGTGTCCCGTCGAGTATCAAAGACCTGTTGCTGACCAAGGGCTGGCCGACGCTCCGCGGTTCGAAACTTATCGACGCCGACGCGGCCTGGAATGAGGATGCGCCGGTAACCGCCAGGATGCGTGAGGCGGGAGCGGTACTGCTCGGAAAGACAACCACGCCGGAATTCGGTTGGAAGGGCGTGACCGACAACCCGCTGACCGGGAACACCGGCAATCCCTGGGATTCCACCAAGACGTCCGGAGGCTCAAGCGGTGGATCGGCTGTCGCCCCTGCACTCGGAATGGGACCCCTATCTGTCGGCACCGATGGCGGCGGGTCGGTCAGGATCCCGGCCGCGTTTTCCGGTGTTGTCGGCATCAAGCCGACGTATGGAGCGGTGCCCGTCTATCCGCCGAGCCCGTTCGGCACGCTGTCGCACGCGGGGCCGATGACGAAGACGGTTGCGGATAACGCGCTGCTGCTCGATGTGCTGTCCGGCTTCGACAGCAGGGACTGGTCGGCGATGCCGCGCCCGGCCCTGTCATACACGAGCGTTCTGGACAAGGGGGTCAAGGATCTGCGGATCGGCTACTGCCGCGGAAGCGGATTGGCCGATGTCGATCCGGAAGTCGCCGCGGCTTCTGCCCGGGCAGTCGAGGTGCTTCGGGCACTCGGCGCCAGGGTAGACGACGTCGATGTGTCGTTCCCGGACGCTCAGTGGGCCTACCATGTGCTGTGGTTCTCGGGCGCGGCCAAGGTGGTTGACGGCTATCCCCGGGAACGCCTGAACGAGATCGACCCGAATCTGCTGGAGATAGCAGAGGAAGGGCGCAGCTACTCCGCCAGGAACTACGTTGACGCGAATGCGGTGCGGGCAAGCCTCGGGATGGCGATGGGATCCTTCCACGAGAGGTATGACCTGCTGGCCACGCCGAGCGTTCCGATCCCCGCCTTCGAGATCGGGGAGGAGGTGCCGGTCGGCTCGGGAATGAAGCGCTGGACGGACTGGACGCCGTTCAGTTACCCGTTCAACCTCACCCAGCAGCCCGCGATCAGCGTGCCGTGCGGGCTCACCTCGACCGGACTGCCGATCGGCCTGCAACTGGTGGCCGCCCGGCACGAGGACGCGCTGCTGATGCAGGCCGCCAATGCCTACGCGCTCGCCGAACCCTTCGGCCTGCCGCCGGTCGTCACGGCAGGCTAGGGTACGTCGCAGAGATTGCGCTGACCATGGCCGGAATGCCTAGCCGAACCACGGCTTCTCCGCCGCGGCATAGGTGCCGTCGTGTTTCGCGAAGTTCAGCCACTGGTTGACGTACTCCTGAAAGACGACGTCTCCGCGCGGCACCATGAAGGCCTTCTGGCTGAAATTGAACGGTTTGTCCGGGTGTACAGCGCACAGGCCCTTCTTCTCGTGCGCCACCCACTTGGTCTCCGAGGCGTCGGTGGTCATCACGTCTGCCCGGCCCTGGAGGATCTCGTCGAAGATCGTGTTGTTGTCCTTGAATCTGATGATCTCTGCCTTGGGGTAGTTTTCGTCGGCAAAGACCTCGTTGGTGCCGCCTAACGGGGTGATCGCTTTGACGCCGGGCCGATTGATCTCTTCGATCGTGTCGTACTTGCTAACATCCTCGCAGCGGGTGATCGGCGTTTTGCCTTCGGTCAGGGTGGCGTCCGTGAAGAAGGCCTGCTCGGCGCGCTCGGTGCTGATCGAGACTCCGCCAACCGCGATATCGCAATTTTCCAGGAAGTCCGGCATCAGTTCGGACCAGCTGGTCTGGATGAACTCCGGCTCCACATCAAGCCGCTCGGCAAGATCCTTAGCCAGGTCTATGTCGATGCCGCTCCACGCTTCCGACTTTGGATCCAGGTAAGTGAAAGGCCGGTAGTCGCCGGTGGTGCAGACCTTCAGTTTTCCGCTCTCCTTCACCGCGTCCAGCCGGGACGCACCGTCGGGACCCGTTGAGCCCGTTGATCCGCCCTTGGCATCGGCGGATGACGCGCCGCTGGCGGTGGGCGTCTCGGCCTCCTGGGCCTGCGTGCAACCTGCAAGGCTCAGCAGGGATGCCGCGAATATCGCTGCAACCAGCCGGGTCGAGTTCATTGGATCTCCTTTGATCTTCAGTGCCTGCATATCTTCATGCCTGGATAGGGAAGCGCGCCATGCAGCTGAGTCGTCCCACCCGAAGCGGTTAACTGGCTACGACAGTCAGCTTAATTCGGCTGACTGCGCAATACGGGTGCAGCCCAGATGGCGGAATCGGCAGTTGGAGCCGGAGGCAAAGCGCCCGCGGGGAAGGATGCGGCGCCGGATTACCTGTGGGTGATGATGTCCGACAGTGGGACCTGTCTCAGACCTGATTTCAGCCGCCAAGCCGGTGTAGGGATTCCGGCTCGGATGTGGTTTGGTTTCACTATGGGCGAGGAAATAAGTTCCAAATCATTCAGCCGGCAACAGCGCACCCGCTATCGGGAACGTTTGCAGCACAACCTCGACGATTTCGCGAAGTTCCTGACCACGGAGAGTTTCGTGGATGAGGGAACTATCGGTCTCGAGATGGAAATCAATCTGGTCGACGAAGGCTTCCAGCCGTCCCTGCGCAACGCGCAAGTCCTCGACAACATTGCCGACGAATCGTTCCAGACGGAGCTCGGCGCGTTCAATATCGAGCTCAACTATCCCGTGCTCTCCATTAATGGCGATGGCCTGGCCCAGTTGGAGCAGGGACTGAAGGACCGGCTGGATGCGGCTGCCGCCAAGGCAGCGGATGCGGAGTCTGCGCTGCTGCTGGTAGGCACGCTGCCTACGCTGACCCGTGAACTTCTGCAAAGCGAAGACTGGATGAGTCCCGGGAAGCGCTATGAGGCGCTCAATGAGTCGGTACTACAGGCCCGCGGCGAGGACGTGGAGCTGGACATCCATGGCGACGAGGACCTGAGCGTTTTCATGGGCTCCGTGGCACCCGAGGCTGCGTGCACTTCGGTGCAGTTCCACCTCCAGGTATCGCCGCGCCGCTTTCCGGGGGCGTGGAACGCCTCGCAGATCATCGCCGGTCCACAGCTGGCACTTGCGGCCAATTCGCCGCTTTTCCTCGGCAAGCGGCTCTGGCACGAAACCAGGGTGGAGCTGATCAAGCAGGCTATCGACACCCGCGCGCCTGAGATGCAGAATCAGGGCGTGCGACCCAGGGTGTGGTTCGGCGAGCGGTGGATCACCTCAATTTTCGATCTGCTTGAAGAGAACGTGCGCTACTTCCCGGCTCTGCTTCCGGAACTCCGCGAGGACCAGGACACCCCGGAGTTCACCGAATCCGGCGCGCCGGTGGCCCATGAGCTACGGCTGCATAACGGCACGGTGTACCGCTGGAACCGGCCGATCTATGATCCCGGCACAGACAAGCCACACCTGCGGGTGGAAAACCGGGTGCTGCCGGCCGGCCCGACGTTGATCGACACGGTCGCCAATGCCGCGTTCTACTTCGGTCTGGTCGAGTCGCTGCAGCGCGAAGATCGGCCGCTGTGGAGCCGGATGTCGTTCTCGAGCGCGGAGGAGAACTTCATTGCCTGTGCCCGCGATGGCCTGGGCGCCCAGGTGTATTGGCCTGGGGTCGGTAACGTGCCCGTTGACGAGCTGATCGTTAAGCTCTTGCTGCCGATGGCGGCGAAGGGACTCCGGGCGCTTAACGTCGACGAGGACCTGGTGACCAAGTACCTGGGCATCCTGCACGATCGCGCCACCAGCAACCAGAATGGCGCGCAGTGGCAGCTCGACTGCCTGGAGCGGCTGGAGGCCAACGGCATGGACCGGAAAGACGCGCTGACCGAACTCACCAGGCTGTACGCCGGGCACTCCCGGTCCAACCAGCCGGTGCACACTTGGCCGCTGCCGGGCTGAGGCCACCAGCGAAACGGTCCCTTTGGTTCGGCGAAACGGTCCGCAAAGTTGCCAATGTAGGGGCTTATAAAGACCCCTAAATGCAAGATTCCGGACCGTTTCGCCCTGGCATGGCCCAGAAACTGGACCGTTTCGCCTGGAGCCGCGAGGCCGAATGCCTCATCACGGGGGCTGGTCCGGACAAAAGATCGGGTGCTTCAGACGTACGGTCGGGCGAGCAACCCCAGGGTGCTGCGAGCGTAGAAACATGACAAATGGAGACATGACAAGTACGGCGACCATCGACACGATTCCAGCCGCCGGCGCACAGCGCATCCGCTACGGAGCGCTCGTGGTGATCATGCTCATGAGCTTCCTGCTCGTGACCGCGGAGTTCCTGCCCGGGGGCATCCTCACCGAGCTCGCTGTCGCACTCGACATCACCCCAGGCCAGGCCGGTCAGATGGTGACTGTCACTGCCCTCGTCGGCTTGATCGTGGCCCCGACCATCGGTCTGATCTTCCCTCGGCTAGATCGTAGATCCCTGCTGGTGTGGATGGCGATCGCTGCTGCAGCGTCGAACCTCTTGGTCGCGTTCGCGCCGAACTTCGCTGTCGTACTCATGGCCCGATTCCTGCTGGGGGCGGCGCTCTCCGGATTCTGGTCGATGTCGATCACCGTCGTCTCGCGCATCGCGGGTCCCGCCAATCTAGGACGTGCCGTGATGTTTTCCGCAGGGGGCGTGTCGGTCGCGACCGTCGCCGGCGTGCCGCTCGGGGTCCTGCTGAGCGAGCTCGTCGACTGGCGAGCGGTCTTCATCGTCGCTGGTGTAGCGACCGGGGTGCTCGCCATCGCGCTGCGCACGCTGCTGCCGAGTGTGCCGGCCGAGCAGGCCGCGAGCTTCTCCGTACTGTGGAATACGCTGCGCCGACCCGGGACGGCGATCGGGCTCACCGGCCACTTTCTGGTCGTGCTGGGACACTCGCTCGCCTACACATACGTCCGATTGGCCTTGGAGCGAGTGCAAGATGCCTCGGGCGTTGCAATCAACGCCGGCACGATCGTCCTGCTACTCGCCATGTACGGGGTGGGCGGTGTGCTCGGGAACCTCGTAGTCGGCTTGGTGATCGATCGCGCGCTGCGGGTCGTCTCGATCGTCGTACCGCTGGCGGTCGCCGCGCTGGTCGCAGCAATGCTCGTGCTCTCGACTTCGGTAGTCGGCATCGGCGCAGTGACCTTCGCATGGGGGTTCTTCTTCGCCTCGTGGCTGATCGTGGTGAACACCTGGGTCGGGCGCCGGATGCCGGACCGACTCGAGGCCGGCGGAGGCCTGGTCGTCGTCGGGTTCCAGGCCGGAATTATGGTCGCTGCAGGTATTGGCGGACTGTTCGTCGACGCGCTCGGGGTGGAGGCGGTGTACGTGGCGGGCGCGGTCGCGCTCGTCGCCGGTTCGGTACTGTTCGGAGCGTCGCAGCGGAAGCCCGCGAAGGTCGACTTCGGGTGAATACGCAGCGACGACAGCTCAGCTGCCAATCCCGGCCGGTGAACGGCTGGCGCGCCAGGCCGAGGGCGTCATGCCAGTCGAGCGGCGGAACGCGCGGCTGAAGCCTTCGTCGGAGGCGTAGCCGGCGCTCCGGGAGACATCTGAGACGGAGCGTCCGGCAGCCAACATCCCTTTGGCGGCGTCCATCCGCACTTCGGTTACATAGCTGGCTGGTGTTCGGCCCAGAGCAGCGCGGAACCGCTCGGCGAAGACTGAACGTGACATCGCGCCGAGGTTCGCCAGCAGGTCGACGGTCCAGTCGCGACCCGGTTCGTTACGGATGGCGGTGACCACACGATCAAGGAACGGATCGCCTGAGACGGAGGGCCAGCCCGACGGCGCGCACCCGTTCTCTGCCCAGGCTCGAATCACGGACAGGAGTATCGTGGTTGCCATCATGCGGCAGATCACCGGGTCGCTCGAGCGCAGCTCTGGCGGTTTCGGCTGAGTCAGCCTCATCGATACGGCCAGGGCTTCGGCCAGGGCCGCAGCCACCGGTTCGAGGCCGGCAAAGCCGGTCACGGCCATCGAATCGGGGAGTACCGCGGCAATGTGGTCGGCGCTCTCGGACAGGGCCAGCTCTATGACCATGATCGTCGCGTCCGACCTGGCCTCGAGGACGCTCGAGCGATGCCCGAGCGACAAAAACGAATCGCCGGCGACGAGCGCTGCGTGCTCGGGTCGCACTGTGTTCGACGTGCGATCGATGTCGAGGGTGCAGGTGTCGCGAAACGCGGGAATGCCGCGCACGCTGCCCTCGGTGACGTATGCCAGCACGACGTGTCCCCGCGGGAGAGCGACGATTTCCGATGCCGCGATCGTGGTGAGGCGCATCGCGATCAGCCGCAGCTCGATCGTCGCGAGAATTCGTTCTAGAGCAGCTCCGTCTACCCGAGGACGCCTCGGCCACTCCTGCACGGGCATCGCCGAGTCGATCATCACCATGGTCTTGTCAACCGACGGCGAGCTACTGCTATTCCGCTGATCCGGCGGCAAGAGCCGCAAGGAGTGAAGGTTAGGACGGAGAAACCCCGTGGACCCATGGATACATCTGCTCTTCGCTGTAGTAGAGCTGCTGCAGGCCAGTGAAGCGGACTAAGTACTTGCCGCTCGACTTCTGAAAGCCGACTACGATCCCGAAAATGCCCTTCATGGGTCCCTCTGTCACGCCAACTTCATGCCCGATCTTGTATGTCTGCACGTTTTTCTCTTTTCTCTCGGAGTGAAGCAAATCAGCTGGGCAGGAGTGCGTAGGCCGCCACGCCGATCAGGTTGTTCACGGCATGGACTACGACGCCGGGCCAAACTGAACCGCTCCGGCGGCGAAGTTCGGCGGCAAGGATTCCAACGATGAAGGCTGCCGGCAGCACAACGTTGATGCCATGCATAATTGCGAAGATCGCTGCGCTTCCGAGTGTCGCGACCCACGGGGCGTAGCGAGCGAGGCCGGTGAAAATGACACCGCGGAACAGGAACTCCTCGCCGATGGGTGTCAGCACTACGAGAGCGAAGATCGACAGCACGAGTAGCAGAGGGCCTCCCTGGGAGCTGGCCGCGTAGTCGGCCTGCGTATCCGTCGGCGCATTGGTGAGGGCAATGAACAGCGGTACCAGGATGAGCTTCGCGATGAGAGCAATCACGCCGCCTGCGACTCCCAGAAGCAACCACTTGGGGGTTGTGCGTCGAACGCCGAAAACGTCCCATTGTCGCACTCTGACGGCGGCGGCAAGTGCAAAGGCAGCGAACGCGGCCGCGCCGGACATCACCCCGGCGATGACCCCGGCAACCCCCGGCGTCAGCCCGGGAATGTCTAACAATAAGGAGGTACCGCCATACCCGACGACCGCCAATGTCGCGACGCCGATGATGATCTCCAGCCAGGCTGGCCGTCGAACGAGAGTCTCGCGCTGATCTATAGTCATAAACCAATCAAAAACTATGCCACTGCGGCACAGTCAAGGGGACAGCCCAGGCGGCCACCGCTACCTGCGATCGCTGGACGGACCTAACGGTCCGCAAAGTTGCCAATGTAGGGGGTAATAAAGACCCCTAAATGCCGGAAACTGGACCGTTTCGCCATGTATGGCCCGGAAACTGGACCGTTTCGCCGAGCCCGGGGCCGGTGCGCCTTAGACGACGCCGAACGCGAGCATTGCCTCGGCCACCGATACGAATCCGCTGACGTTGGCGCCCAGCACGTAGTTGCCTGGCGCGCCGTACTCTTCGGCGGTTGCCGCGCACCGCTCGTGGATGCCGACCATAATCTCGGTCAGGCGCTGCTCGGTGTGCCCGAAGTCCCAGGCGTCGCGGCTGGCGTTCTGCTGCATCTCCAGTGCCGAGGTTGCCACCCCGCCTGCATTGGCCGCCTTTCCGGGGCCGAAGAGCACCCCTGCCGACTGCAGGAGCTCGACCGCTTTCGGTGTCGCCGGCATGTTTGCGCCCTCCGCCACCGCAATCAGACCGTTTTTCGCCAACCGCTCCGCGGCATCCGCATCGAACTCGTTCTGGGTCGCGCACGGCAGAGCGACCTGGGTGTCGACATCCCACACGCTGCCGTATTCGACGTAGTCGGCGCTCTGCCGGCGCCGCGCGTACTCCGAGATCCGGGCACGCTCCACGTGCTTGACCTGACTGAGCAGTTCGACGTCGATTCCGGCCTCGTCAACGATGTATCCGGACGAATCAGAGCAGGCAATTACCCGGGCGCCGAACGTCTGGGCCTTGGCGATCGCGTAGGTGGCCACATTTCCGGAGCCGGAAACCGTGACCCGCTTGCCGTCGAGGGAGTCGCCACGGGTCTTCAGCATTTCCTCCGCGAACAACACTGTGCCGAAGCCGGTCGCTTCGGTTCGCACCAGCGAGCCGCCCCAGGCGATGCCCTTTCCGGTCAGCACGCCTGATTCATAGCGGTTGGTGATCCGCTTGTATTGGCCGAAAAGGTAACCGATCTCCCGGGTGCCGACCCCGATGTCACCTGCCGGAACGTCGGTGTATTCGCCGATGTGCCGGAACAGCTCGGTCATGAACGACTGGCAGAAGCGCATCACCTCGCCGTCACTCCTGCCGCGCGGATCGAAGTCCGAGCCGCCTTTGCCGCCACCGATCGGCATCCCGGTCAGTGCGTTCTTGAAGATCTGTTCGAAGCCCAGGAACTTGACGATGCCGAGGTTGACCGAAGGATGGAAGCGCAACCCGCCCTTGTAAGGGCCCAGAGCCGAATTGAATTCGACCCGGAAACCGCGGTTGATCTGTACCGCGCCCTGGTCATCGACCCACGGAACCCGGAAGATGATCTGCCGTTCCGGTTCGCACAGCCGTTCCAGGATCGACGCTTCCTCGAACTCAGGATGACGCCCGACGATCAGCTTGAGGCTGTCGAACACTTCCCGGACCGCCTGGTGGAATACGGCTTCCCCCGGGTTACGATTCAGCACCTGGCTGTAGATGGCTTCCAGCCTGTCGCTCATGGGCGTACTCCTCTTGCGTCTTCGGTGACGTGTCTTGCATCGTCAGTGACTGATGCGCAGACGGCCAGTAACGGCGCCTGTCGACATCTGCGCGCATGACCTGCACGGCGGGACGGTCTGCCTATCGGTCTACCAAAACCGCCGGGTCCGGCACCGAATCGCCCAATCCGTGGGACGGGCATCGGCCAGGCCGGTCGGAAGAGGGCGGCTGAACTTCCCGATTTCAGCGCTGCGGCGGTAGTCTGGGTCACAAGAATTGAATAGCCGTTTGAGCCATGGCGGGAGAGTTCCCGCAGACGTGCATTTGGCGGGACGCCGTAGGAGCAAACCCTCCCCGGGAATCTCTCAGGCCCCTGTACCGCCGTGGCGAGGCAACTCTGGAAAGCAGCCGCAGCATGATCGCGGCTCACCGACGGTGCAAGCAGTCACTCCCAATACGCGGAGCGGCTGCGGAATCTCTCAGGTCCCATACAGAGCGGGGAGGAACCCATCTGCGGCCGGGCAGCCGGTCGCCGTCGACTCTGGAGTTCCTCTATGTCTGATGCCGTACCCGCATACACGTTCGTCGAGCCTGAGGTTGTCACGTTCGGTTCGGATACCGCTTTCGACTTCAGGCGGCGCCACATCGGCCCGGGCTGGCAGCCGACGCACCTGATGCTCGACCACCTGGGCTATCGAAGCCTGGATGCGCTGGTTGACGCCGCGGTGCCGCAGAAAATCCGGCAATCCGGCGATCTCGATGACGAGCTGCCGGCTGCCCTGAGCGAGGAAGAGGCCGCGGCCGCGCTCCGAGGCTTCGCCAACAAGAACACCACCGCTGTGCAGATGATCGGCCAAGGCTACTACGACACCATTACGCCGCCAGTGATTCGGCGCAATGTGCTGGAATCACCCGCCTGGTACACCGCCTACACGCCGTATCAGCCGGAAATTTCCCAGGGCCGCCTGGAAGCGCTGCTGAACTTTCAGACCGTTGTCGAGGATCTGACTGCGCTGCCGATTGCGAACGCCTCGCTGCTCGATGAGGCAACGGCCGTCGCCGAGGCGATGCTGCTGATGCGCCGGGCCAATAAGAAGGGCAACCGCGTCATCGTCGACGCCGAGTGCTTTCCGCAGACGATTGCCCTGCTGAAGGGTCGCGCCGAGGCGCTGGACATCGACGTCGAGGTTGCCGACCTCAGCCAGCCCCTGGTCGGTGACGGCGTGTTCGGCGTGATCGTCCAGCAGCCGGGTGCCTCCGGCGTCGTCCGCGACTACTCTGCCGTGATCGCGGCGGCCAAGGAACGCGGCGCGCTGGTCACAGTTGCCGCCGACATCCTGTCGCTGACCCTGATCACCCCGCCCGGCGAGCAGGGTGCGGACATCGCCGTCGGCTCCGCGCAACGGTTCGGCGTGCCCTTGTTCTTCGGCGGCCCGCATGCTGCCTTCATGTCCGTCCGCAATGGACTGGAACGGATGCTGCCCGGCCGTCTGGTCGGCGTATCCAGGGACGTTGACGGCGCTCCCGCCTACCGACTCGCGCTACAGACCCGGGAACAGCACATCCGGCGCGAAAAGGCGACCAGCAATATCTGTACCGCCCAGGCGCTGCTGGCGGTTGTCGCCAGCATGTACGCGGTGTACCACGGACCGGCCGGCCTCAAGGCGATCGCCGAGCGGGTGCACTCCTACGCCGCGACCATCGCCCGGATGCTCGGCGCCGCCGGTATCGAGGTGGTACACGACAGCTTCTTCGACACTGTGCTGGTCCGGGTGCCGGGGCGCGCGGATCGGCTTGTCGCCGATGCCGCCGCCGCAGGGATCAACCTGCGCCTGGTCGATGCCGATCGCATCGGGATCAGCTGCGACGAGCGAACAACGCTCGACATCGTCGCGGACCTGCTCCAGGTGTTCGGCGCCTGGCTGGTCGATATCGGCGAGGGTTTCACCGTGAACGAGCAGCGAGCGCTGCCCGGCGAACTGCTGCGCACCAGCGGATTCATGGCCCATCCGATCTTCCATAAGCACCGCAGCGAGACATCGATGATGCGCTACCTGCGGATGCTGTCCGACCGGGACCTTGCGCTGGATCGCACCATGATCCCGCTCGGCTCCTGCACTATGAAGCTGAACGCAGCCGCGGAGATGGAGGCGATCAGCTGGCCCGAGTTCGCGAACATCCACCCCTTCGCGCCTGAGCAGCAGACCGCCGGATGGCGCGAGCTGATCCAGGATCTGGAATCGCAACTGACCACGATCACCGGCTACGACACGGTGTCGATCCAGCCCAACGCGGGGTCGCAGGGCGAGCTCGCCGGACTGCTCGCCATCCGCGGGTATCACCGCTCGCGCGGCGACGAACAGCGCGACATCTGCCTGATTCCGGCATCCGCGCACGGCACCAACGCTGCGTCCGCGGTGCTGGCCGGGATGAAGGTCGTCGTGGTGGCTACCGCGAGCGATGGACGGATCGACCATGCCGATCTGACCGCGAAGATTGCCGACCACCCGGACGCCATCGCCGCGATCATGATCACCTACCCGTCTACGTACGGGGTCTACGATGCGGATGTTCGCGCGGTCTGCGAGGAGGTGCATAAGGCCGGCGGCCAGGTGTACATCGATGGCGCAAACCTGAACGCGCTGGTCGGCCTGGCCAAGCCGGGCGAGTTCGGCGGCGATGTTTCGCATCTGAACCTGCACAAGACGTTCTGCATTCCGCACGGTGGCGGCGGCCCCGGCGTCGGTCCGGTCGCGGCGCGCAAACACCTCGAGCCATTCATGCCGGGTAACGCGAATTCCCCGGAGAACAGCTCGCCTGATTCCAGCCAGCCTGGCAGCACCGGCGTGCCGATCTCGGCATCGAACTTCGGCTCGGCCGGCGTGCTGCCGATCTCCTGGGCGTACATCGCGATGATGGGTGGCGGCGGCCTGACCTCGGCCACCGGACACGCCCTGCTGGCCGCCAACTACCTGGCTTCGAAGCTGAACGACTCGTTTCCGGTGCTGTACACCGGGGACGCCGGGCTGGTCGCGCACGAGTGCATCCTCGACCTGCGTGCGCTGACCGCGAAGACTGGCGTCACCGCCGAGGATGTCGCCAAGCGGCTGATCGATTACGGATTCCACGCGCCGACGCTGGCATTTCCGGTGGCAGGCACGCTGATGGTCGAGCCAACCGAATCCGAAGACCTCGAGGAGCTCGACCGGTTCATCGAGGCAATGGTCGCCATCCGTGCCGAGATCGACCAGATCGCGAACGGCGACTTCGACCTCGCCAGCAGCCCGCTTCGCAACGCGCCGCATACCGCTGCCGCCGTCATTGACGATTCCTGGGACAAGCCGTATTCCCGGGAACAGGCCGTTTTCCCGGTGCCGGGACTCCGGGTCACCAAGTACTTCCCGCCTGTGCGCCGAATCGACGGAGCACACGGCGACCGCAACCTGGTGTGCTCGTGCCCGCCAATCGAATCATTCGAGGAGAACTGAATGACCCTGCAGCACACGGCGCTCTATGCCGAACATGAAAAGCTTGGCGCGTCCTTCACCGACTTCGGCGGCTGGCAGATGCCGCTGAAGTACTCCAGCGAACTCGGCGAGCACCATGCCGTGCGGAACGCTGCCGGGCTCTTCGACCTGTCCCATATGGGAGAGGTCTGGGTCACCGGGCCCGAGGCAGCCGAACTTCTGGACTACGCGCTGGTCGGCAAGCTCTCGGCGATCAAGGTCGGCAAGGCCAAGTACTCGCTGATCTGCAACGAGGACGGCGGCATTCTCGACGACCTGATCACCTATCGGCTGGCCGAGGACAGGTTCCTGGTCGTGCCCAATGCGTCGAATGCCCCAACGGTCGCCGCGGCGTTCCAGCAGCGTGCCGCGAACTTCGACGCCGTCGTCGATGACCAATCGCTGTCCACCTCGCTGATTGCGTTGCAGGGGCCGAAGGCCGAGGCGATCCTGCTCCGCCTGGTGGCCGGCGACCAGGCCGACGCGGTACGCGAACTGAGGTACTACGCCGCGATCGAGCTGCGAGTTGCCGGCATCGATGTGCTGCTGGCCCGCACCGGCTACACGGGTGAAGACGGTTTCGAGCTGATGATCAGCAACTCGGACGCTGTCGCGCTCTGGACCCAGCTGCTTGAGACCGGCGCCGACGACGGACTGAAGCCCGCGGGACTCGCCTGCCGGGATTCGCTCCGGCTTGAAGCCGGAATGCCGTTGTACGGCCACGAGCTCAACGTCGACATCACCCCGGCCGAAGCCGGGATGGGGAAGATCGTCAGCTACGCCAAGGACGGCGACTTCGTCGGACGGGCGGCGTTGGAACCCGCGAAGGATGTCGAGCCGGAGCACGTGCTGGTGGGACTGCGGGGCACGGGGCGGCGCGCGGCCCGCGCCGGCTATGGCGTGCACGTTGACGGCGCGGATGTCGCCGTCGGCGAGGTCACCTCGGGCGCGCCGTCACCCACGCTGGGCTACCCGATCGCCCTGGCATACGTGGAACGTTCCAAAGCCGCTGAGGGCACCGAGCTCACCGTGGACCTGCGCGGCAAGCGCGAGCCGTTCATCGTCGTGAAGCCTCCGTTTTATCGGCGGGAGAAGTAGGCGGCCGCGCGGAACCTAGTCTGTCGGATTGGCCCTTCGTTCAGGCCTGTCGGTTGGGCCGCGCGAAACGTAACCTGATAACACCTGCGAGCAAAGGAACAACATGTCCAAGGAACTGCCTCCCCTTCCGGAAAACTTCACCTACTCCAAGGAACACGAATGGGTTGAGCAACTCAGTGACGGCATCGCCCGGGTCGGCATCACCGCTGTGGCCACCGATGCGCTCGGCGAGATCGTCTTCGTCGAACCGCCGCAGCCCGGAACGACCGTCACCGCCGGTGATGTATGCGGCGAGGTCGAGTCGACCAAGTCCGTCTCCGATGTGTACTCCCCAGTGAGCGGCGAGGTGGTTGACGTCAACGCCGTTGCGGTGGACGATCCGGCAAAGGTCAACTCGGATCCATACGGCGACGGGTGGCTGTTCACCGTCAAGGTCAGCGCCGAGGGTGAACTCATGTCGGCCGCGGAGTACGGCGAATTGAACAAGCTCGGCTGATTCTCGCACCAAACCCGGACTTCCAACTGGCAGCTTCCGGGACATGTGCGCTTCCAAGCGCGCAAGCAATAGTGGTAGAGGAGCTGGACAATGGCGGTCGGCGTCTTTGATCTGTTTTCGATTGGCATCGGGCCATCGAGTTCGCACACGGTGGGACCGATGCGTGCCGCCGCCGAATTCGCCGCGGAAGTAGCCAACGCCGGAGACTCGGCGCGGGTCGGGTCGGTTCACGTCGACCTGTACGGCTCGCTGGCGGCTACCGGCGCGGGGCACGGCACGATGACCGCGGTGCTGCTCGGACTCGAAGGCTACCGGCCGGACGAGATCGAACCCGAGGTGGTGGATCAGCGACTGGCCGCAATCCGGGAATCCGGGCAGCTCAGCTTTGCCTCCGGACCGACCCTTGAATTCGGCGTCGACGATATTGTGCTGCACCCGCTCACGGTGCTGCCCAGGCACACCAACGGCATCACTATTGAGGTGCGCGACTCGGCCGGCGAGTCCCTGCTGAAAGCCACCTACTTCTCGGTCGGCGGCGGATTCATCGTCCGCGACGATTCGGCCGGAGAATGGGCGCAGGGTAAGACGGACGCCCGGCTGGCAGCATCGACGGGCGCTGGTTCCGGGGCCGGCGCTGGTTCCGGGGCCGGCGCTGGTTCCGGGGCCGGCGCTGGTTCCGGGGCAGATGCTGGTTCCGGCTCGGGCGGCGATTCCGTGGCGGACGGCGAAGCGACAGACGCCGGAGCGCCTCCGGCGGTCGAGGACGAGGAACAGTCCTTCGCGGATGCCGTCTCCGATGACGAGGTCGAGCTACCCTATCGGTTCCGCAGCGCCGACGAACTTCTCAAGCTGTGCGCCAATACCGGCCTGAGCATCAGCGAGATCATGCTCGCCAATGAATGCGCCAGCCGTAGCGAAGCGGAGGTGCGGGCGGGCCTGCTGAAGATCTTCACGGTGATGAAGCAAAGCGCCCGGCACAGCCTCGATCGTGAAGGCATGTTGCCTGGCGGCTTGAAGGTCCGACGCCGCGCGCACCGCTGGTACGAAAAGCTCAAGGCAAAGGATCCCAACCGTGATCCGGAGTTTTACCAGGACTGGGTCAATCTGATTGCGCTCGCGGTCAATGAAGAGAACGCCTCCGGAGGTCGGGTTGTGACGGCGCCGACAAATGGGGCGGCCGGCATCATCCCGGCCGTGCTCTACTTCACGACGCGCTACATTCCTGAGGTCAGGGCAGGCGGCAGGACGAGCGAAGACGACGCCGCGGTGACATTCCTGCTGACCGCCGGGGCGATCGGGGTGCTCTACAAGGAGAAGGCATCCATCTCGGGTGCCGAGGTCGGCTGCCAGGGTGAGGTTGGTTCGGCGTCATCCATGGCTGCTGCCGGGCTGGCCGAGGTGCTTGGCGGTACCCCGGCCCAGGTGGAGAATGCCGCCGAGATCGCGATGGAACACAATCTGGGACTCACCTGCGACCCGATCGGCGGCCTGGTGCAGGTGCCGTGCATCGAGCGAAATGCCATCGCCTCGGGTAAGGCGATCAACGCCGCGAAGATGGCGCTCTGGGGCGATGGCGATCACCGGGTGTCGCTCGACGAGGTGATCGAGACGATGCGGCAGACCGGTGCCGACATGAGCTCCAAGTACAAGGAGACGGCGATGGGCGGACTGGCGGTCAACGTCGTCGAATGCTGAGCCGCCCAGGGTTGCTGAGCCGCCGAGGGGATGGCGAGCCGCCCAGGAGTTGCTGAGCCGCCGAGGGGATGGCGAGTCGTGCGTTTGGCACTGAATCGTGGGTAGTAACTGACGTTTCGAGGACAAACCCACGGTTCGCCTGCCTTACCCACGGTTCGTCTGCCTTACCCAGTTGGCGGGGCCGCTGCAGTGTCCACAGAAATGTGCCGCAGCGCAGTTATGCACATAATTGCCGACTGGGACCGCAACTCCGTCCACTCGGGAATCATCGGTGGATGGATCCGTCCTCTCTACTGCCGGAAGTCGTCGACACAGCCGGGTCGCAGCACGGCATCCTGACCAGCCAGGATGCCGCAGATCTGCTCGGCAGCCGATCTGTGCTTGCCGGTTACGTGCGCCGCGGCCAGCTGTACCGAATCGGGCGCGGAGTCTACGTGCTCCCGGACGTATGGAACGAGGCCACGCCTGGGCGCAGAAAGTGGCTGCAGGCAGTCGGCACCGGGCGGCGTGAGGCCGATGCTGGCGGCGGCGGAGCGCTGAGTCACGGTTCAGCGGCATTGCTTTGGGGCCTTCCGCTACTTAGTCTCCCGCGATCGACGCATCTGACCCGCTCGGGGACCAACTCTCGTAAACATGTTTCGGAACTGATCGTGCATACTTCCGCGTTGGATGGCGAGGTCGCCACGGAGTCGGGAGTGCCAGTGACGTCGATTGCCCGTACGGCTGTTGACTGCGCCGCTGCATCATCGTTCACTCAGGCATTGATGGTGGGTGATGCCGCGCTGCGGCTGCTGCTTGGAAAGGCCGGTGAGAGGCTGGGCAGGGATCGGGAGCTGCCGACCGATCGGATCGAAGAGATCCGCCTGCACCTATTGACGAGGCTCGAGGAGCGTCGTCTCCGGGGGCGAGTGACAGCGCGCAAAGCGATAGCAGCCGCGAATCCCCTGTCGGGTTCAGCGGCAGAGTCCCGGGCCCGCGCAGCATTCATATCGCTGAAACTCCCCGCGCCGACCCTCCAGATGAAGATCAGCACCCGAATGGGCGTCTGCTATCCGGACTTCGCCTTCCGGAGTCTTGGCGTGCTGGTGGAAGTAGACGGACTCGTGAAACTTGCCGACCCATATTCCGGAAGCGCGGTTGAGGCGTTGCGCAGGGAACGTCAACGGGAGAATGCGCTGACCGAAGCGGGATGGGAGGTCTTGCGACTGAGCTGGCAGGACCTTGGTGATCGAGACGCGGTGGGCCGACGGATCATGGCAGCTCACACGCGCGCTCGTGGACGGGGAATTGCCGGCCGTGACTCCCGCGTTGCGCAGTGACTCGTGGGTTTGTCTTCGAGTCGTGGCATTTAACCCACGACTCGATGACGAACCCACGTCTCGCCTGCCTTAACCCACGACTCGAAGACAAACGACTGGCGAAACGCAGAGTAGAGCCTAGGTCGCCGGACGAAGACGAAGGCCCTGCATTCCGCCGTCGATGGCGAGGCTGGTGCCGGAGGTCGACCCCGACAGCGGGCTGGCGAGGTAGGCGATGCCGGCGGCCACCTCCTCGGGCCGCACCAGCCGGCCATGCGGTTGGCGTGCGTCAAGCGCCGCACGTTCGGCGGCCGGGTCGTCGGCCTTCGACAGCAGACGGCCGATCCACGGCGTGTCCGCTGTGCCCGGGTTCACGCAGTTCACCCGAATGCCCTCGCGCAGGTGATCGGCGGCCATCGACAGGGTCAGCGACAGCACCGCCCCCTTGCTTGCCGCGTAGAGCGCGCGCTCCGGCAGCCCGGCCGTTGCCGCGATCGAGCAGGTGTTGACGATTGCCGCATTCGACGATTTCCGCAGGTAGGGCAGTGCCGCCCGACTGACCCGGACCATGCCGAGGACGTTGATGTCCCACACCCGGTGCCATTCGTCGTCATCGTTGGTTTCGATGGTGCCCTGCGCGCCGATTCCCGCGTTGTTCACGACTATGTCGATACCGCCAAGCTTGAGGGCGGCACCGTCGACGGCTTGGCGCACCGAGTCGTCGTTCGACACGTCGGCCCGCAGCGCAGTCACGTTCGGTCCGGCGTTCTCGGGCGCCAGGTCGAGAATCGCAACGTCGGCTCCCCGGCTGTCGAGCAGGTCCGCAGCGGCGGCGCCGATGCCCGAGGCGCCGCCGGTCACGATCGCCTTGAGACCGTCGAATTCCAGTTTCATAATGTAAGTCCTTGTGTCGGGTGCCTGGCTTAGTGCCTCAAGCAGTGAATTCCTGGCGTTGCCGGCCGAGGCCCTCGATTTCGATCTCGACCACATCGCCGGCCTTCAGATACGGGAACCGGCCGGAGAGCGCGACTCCCTCAGGTGTTCCGGTGCAGATCAGGTCGCCCGGCTCGAGCACGAGGTACTGGCTGAGGTTCCAGATCACGTAGTCCACGTCGAAGATCAGATCCGCCGTGGTTGAATCCTGGCGAGGTTCGCCATTCACCCAGCTGCGCAGGCGCAGGTTGTTGTAGTCGACCTCGTCGGGCGTGACCAGCCATGGACCGGTGGGGCAGAACCCAGCGCAGCTCTTACCCTTCGACCATTGACCACCGGATACCGCGAGCTGAAAATCCCGTTCGGAGAGGTCATTGGCAACCACCAGGCCGCCGATGTGCTCGCGGGACTGTTCAGGCGACTCGAGGTAGGACGCACGCTTGCCGATGACGACGCCGAGTTCGACTTCCCAGTCGGTCTTGGTGGAACCACGTGGGATGGCGACCGGGTCGTTCGGTCCCTGCACCGTGTTCGCCGCCTTGTGGAAGATGATCGGAACCTCTGGCGGCGCCGAGCCGGATTCAGCCGCGTGCGCGGCATAGTTCATGCCGATGCACACGACGGATGACGGCCGGGCGATTGGTGCGCCGAGCCGAAAACCGTCTAGGGAGATTTCGCTGAGCGAACCCGCCTCGAGCGCGGCGGCGACCTTTCCAGAGCCGCCGGTCTCCCAGAACGCGGCGTCGATGTCATTGGCGATGGTGTCCAGCGAGTAATAGCGGTTCCGGTGCAGAACCGCCGGCTTCTCGGCGCCGCGCGCACCAATTCGGACCAGCTTCATGGGTACCTCTTCCTTGTTGCGGGAATGCATGTCGGAGCCACGGCCGCCGAACGGCCACAGCCGAGCGCCGCCAAAGCCAACGGCGCTTATCGTGCGATCCTAGTGAGCCACGACCATCCAACCGAGGATTGGCGTGGACTGAAGGTAGACGAGCACGCAGGTGAGCAGCAGGAAGAGCAGACTCCATTTGATCGTGTGGCGCAATATCTCGCCTTCTTTTCCGACCATATTGATGGCGGCGGCGCCGACGGCGAGGTTTTGTGGTGAGATCATCTTGCCCATCACGCCTCCCGTTGTGTTGGCGGCGCCGAGCAGCACGGGTGAGGTGCCGATCTGCTCTGCGGCGGTGGCCTGTAGCTGCCCGAACATGGCGTTCGCCCCGGCATCCGTGCCGGTGATGAAGACGCCGGCCCAGCCCACGATAGGGGCGAGGAAGGCGAAGAACGGTCCGGTTTGGGCCAGGGACGTGCCAAGAGTGACAATCATGCCGGAGTAGTTCATCAGGTACGACAGGGCGAAGACGCACAGAATCGTGAAAATTGCCCAGCCGAATTGCTTCAGCACGCCCCGATAGACCAACAGGGCCTGCTGCGGCGAAATCTTCAGCACCGCCATCGTCACCAGGCCGGCGAGGAACAGCAGGGTTCCGGTCGCGCTGCCGTAGTTGAACACGTAGTCGGTGTTCACCGGGTTGCCGGCCGCGTTCACGACGTTGAGCCCCGGCCAGGCGAAGGTCACGCTAAGGGTTGCAAGAAACTCCTTGATCGCTGGCACCTGGGCGAGCGAAAACAGTCCGATAATGATGATGTACGGCGAATATGCCCGCCAGCGCTCCGTCGGCGTGACCGCGAGCACCGGCGGATCCGACGGCGACGTCTTCAGGGTGGTCGCGGTCAGCTGGGAGTCGCCGCGCACACTGGGTTGATTTGGTGAACCGGGCCCACCCGACTCCCCGTCTATTCCGCCGGATGCCGTGTGGTTGCGATCGGCTGATGCTGTTGGGCCGTGATCAACGGAGCCGGCCCCGCCACCGTTGATCACGGGTCCGGGCACCTTGCCGACGAAAGAGACCGTGTTCTTCGGCTGCCAGAACCGACCGAGTATCACGATGGCGAGTGTCGCGACGAGCGCCGAGAAGATATCGGTGAGCTGGTACGAGAAGTGGTTTGACAGCAGGTACTGCGCGATGCCGAAGGATACGCCGCCGACGAGTGCGGCGGGCCAGACCTCTCTGACGCCTTTCTTGCCGTCGATGATCAGGAGCAGGGCGAACGGCACCAACACCGAGAGGATCGAGGTCTGCCGGCCGGCCATCGCGGCAAAGATCTCTGGATCAATAGTGGAGCCATCGGAGAGCTGGACGGTCCGGCCAAGAATCGTGATCGGATTCCCCATCCCGCCGAACGCGACTGGCGCCGTGTCGGCAACCAGGGCGGCAACAACTGCCTTGATCGGATGCAGGCCGAGGGAGATCAGCATGACGGCGCAGATAGCGACTGGCGCACCGCCGCCGGCGAGTGCCTCGAGCAGAGCGCCGAAGGCAAAGGCAATGATGATTGTCGCGATCCGGAGGTCGCTGGAGAGCTGGGCAAATGTCTTCCTCAGCACCTCGAAGTGGCCGGAGGCCACCGACATGTTGTGGATCCAGATCGCGTTGAAAGTAAGCCAAAGGATCGCCAGGACTGCCTGCGCCATCCCGTCAAGGCTTGCGTTGAATGCCTGAGTGGCAGGCATCTTCCACACCGTGACGGCCAGGATCAGGCCGACCGCGAGCGTCGCAAGCGAGGCCCACTGTGCCTTCCAGCGCAGACCGGCGAGCAGAAACAGCAGGACCGCGAGCGGGATTATGGCCAGGAAGCTGGACCACCACAGGCTTCCGGTCGGTGCCAAGAGCTGTTCGAACATGGTGCGACACTCCATCGTGTTCGGGGATACCGGTCGCGGTCCTCATTAGTTCCGCGTAACGGAATATAGTTCCATATCGATTCGGGCGCAAGCGCTTCATTCGCGATCGGTGCCACGGGGTGGATCCGGGCGCGAAGGACGGGGTGGAACCAGACGCCAGGGACAGGGTGGATCCGCGCGCGAAGTGAGGCGCTCAAGGCAGAGATGCGAGCCTGTCGAGCTGGGGTCGAGCACAGCTGCCGGGCGGTCGCGCTTGACATTCGGTGCGCGTATTGCAGGATATAGCCTATAGGTTCCGCGTCCGGCCGACGCCTCAACGTCGGTCCGTACCCGGAAGGGTCGGACTGCGCCGGCGCAGGCACCGTCGCCGCGCGACTGACCTGCTCAGCGACCTCGGTGAGAATTGGAGAAGGATCGATGTCTCGAATCACAGCTGCGAGAGTCACCGACATCAGGTTCCCCACCTCGATCGAACTCGACGGTTCCGATGCCGTCAATGTCGACCCAAACTATTCCGCCGCGTACATTCAGCTCGCCACCAGCGATGGGCCGGACGGATTCGGCCTGGTCTTCACCGGTGGTCGCGGCAATGAGGTCGTCGCGGCGGCGCTGCGGTCCGCCGTCGATCTGCTGCCGGACAGCGATCTGGAGGCCATGCTGGAAAATCTGGGCGATGTCTCCCGGCGGCTCGTTCACGACTCGCAATTCCGCTGGATCGGCCCGGAAAAGGGCGCAACTCATATGGCCGCCGGCGCGGTGCTGAACGCGCTGTGGGATATCAAGGCGAAGCGGGCCGGGCTGCCGTTGTGGGAGTTGCTGGCCCGGATGACGCCGGAAGAGCTGGTCGCGGTCGTCGACTTCTCACACCTGCGCGATGCGTTGACGGAACGGGAGGCCTTCGACATCCTGCGCCGTGGCGAGGGCGGCAAGGAGGAACGGATCGCCGAGCTGAAGGCCAACGGCTATCCCGCGTACACGACGTCTCCGGGCTGGCTGGGGTACAGCGACGAGAAGATGGTGCGACTGGCGCGGGAGGCGGTCTCGGAGGGTTACTCGCTGATCAAGCTCAAGATCGCAGGGAGCCTTGACGACGATGTTCGCCGGCTACGGCTGGCCCGGGAAGCGGTCGGGCCGGACGTTGCGATCGCCGTCGATGCCAACCAGAACTGGGAGGTGCACGAGGCAGCGCCGTGGATGAGGGAGCTGCAGCCGTACGACGTCCACTGGGTCGAAGAGCCGACCAGTCCCGACGACGTGCTCGGGCACGCCCGCATTCGGCGCGAGATTGCGCCGATCAGGGTCGCCACCGGAGAGGCCGTCCAGAACCGGATCATCTTCAAGCAGCTGCTCCAGGCCGAGGCGATCGACGTGTTGCAGATCGATGCGACGAGGGTGGCCGGGCCAGGCGAGAACATCGCGATTCTTCTGCTTGCCGCCAAATTTGGCGTCCCAGTGTGCCCGCACGCCGGGGGCGTCGGATTGTGCGAGCTGGTGCAACACTTCGCATTCTTCGACTACGCCGCGGTTTCCTGCAGCCAGGACGGCCGGGTGATCGAGTTCGTCGACCACCTGCACGAGCATTTCCACGCACCGGCGCGCGTGACCGGTGGTCGCTACCAAGCCCAGCTCGCGCCCGGGAACGGCGCGGAAATGCGCGACGAGTCGGTCGAAACGTGGGCCTACCCGGCCGGGCCTGGCTGGCAAGACCTGCGGGCGCGCGGCCTGATCGACTACTAGGAGGAACTTATCCATGCACATTGTTCGGTATCGATACCAGGGCCGGATCTCGATCGGAATCCTTGAGGGGGAGACAGTTCGGCGGCTCCCGCACGATTCGATGTCCGCTCTGCTGGCGTTGCCACTGAGTGACATCCGTTCGCAGGTCGATGCCGCACCGACGACCGAGGAGCGCCCTGTTCACGATGTCGACCTGCTGGCACCCTTGGACGGCAACACCGAGGTGTGGGCGGCCGGGGTCACCTACCTTCGATCGAAAGATGCCCGGGTCGAGGAGAGTG
Organism: Saxibacter everestensis; assembly: GCF_025787225.1. Lineage (NCBI taxonomy): Bacteria > Bacillati > Actinomycetota > Actinomycetes > Micrococcales > Brevibacteriaceae > Saxibacter > Saxibacter everestensis. Next base: position 3,124,911 of record NZ_CP090958.1, on the reverse strand, counting down.
ACCAGGCCAGCGTGTATGACCTGGTCTACGATGCCGAGCGGGCCGAGATATTCTTCAAATCGGTTGCCTGGCGGGTCGTCACCGACGGCGACCCTGTCGGCATCCGCGCGGACTCCGTGAACAGTGTGCCGGAATCGGAACTTGCCCTGGTGCTCAATGCCGCGGGGGAACGAGTCGGATACCTGGTGTGCAACGACATGTCCTCGCGCAGCATCGAGGGCGAGAACCCGATCTACCTGCCGCAGGCGAAAATCTATGCCGGCGCCTGCGCGCTGAGTCCCGGCATCGCGCCGGCCTGGGAGGTCGGCGCACCCGAGGCGCTGTCGGTCAGCTGCTGGGTCGAGCGTGATGGCGCGCGGGTATTCTTCGGCGAGTCACACACTGGTCAGATCAAGCGCGGGCTTGACGAACTGACCGAGCTGCTGTTCCGGGCAGATCACTTTCCAGGCGGTGCGGTGTTGTCCACCGGGACCGGGATCGTGCCGGACCTCGACTTCCGGCTACGGGCCGGGGACGTCATCGAGATCGAAATTCCCGGCGTTGGCCGGCTCCGGAACGAAGTTGCGGTTGGAAAGGACGCATTCGGCGGGGGATAGCAGCAAAAATGGCCGCTTCGCGGAAGAGTCAGCCGCGCACCGACCGACCGGCGGAACCAAGCATCTGGGCGGCCTCGACGACCCGCGCCGCCATCGCCGATTCCGCCGTCTTGCCATAGGAGCGCGGATCGTAGGCCTTCTTGTTGCCGACCTCACCGTCGATCTTCAGCACGTCGTCGTAGTGACTGAACATGTGTCCGGCCAGCGACCGGGTGAAGGCGTACTGGGTATCAGTGTCGATATTCATTTTGACCACCCCGTGAGACACCGCAGCCGCGATCTCGTCCGCGCTTGAGCCCGAGCCGCCGTGGAACACGAGGTCGAACGGCTTATCGGCGCCCACTTCCCCGCCAATTACCGACTGGATCTCGCCAAGGGTTTCCGGACGCAGGTGCACGCCGCCCGGTTTGTAGACGCCGTGCACGTTTCCGAACGTCAGGGCGGTGAGATAGCGGCCGCGCTCGCCTGCCCCGAGGGCTGCGACAGTGGCCCTTGCGTCCTCAACTGTGGAATACAGCTTCTCGTCGATGGCGCCGACGATGCCGTCCTCCTCGCCGCCGACCACTCCGACCTCGATTTCCAGCAGGGTCCTCGCCGCAACGGACCGTTCCAGCAGTTCTTCGGCTATGGCAAGATTTTCGGCGAGCGGAACTGCGGAACCGTCCCACATATGCGACTGGTAGAGCGGCAGCTGGCCACGCCGGACCCGATCGGCCGAGTGCGCAATCAGCGGGCGAACCCAGTCGTCCAGGTACTCCTTCGCACAGTGGTCGGTATGAAGCGCCACGTTGACCGGATAGTGGCTGGCCACCTCGTGGGCGTATGCAGCCAGGGCCAGCGAACCCGCGACCCTGTTCTGCACGCGGTTGCCGGAAAGGTAAAGCGCCGTGCCGAGCGAAACCTGGATGATGCCGTCGCTCTCGGCTTCGGCGAACCCCTGCAGCGCGGCGTTGAGGGTCTGAGATGACGTGACGTTGATTGCCGGGTAGGCGAATCCTTCGTCTCGCGCCCGGTCGAGCATCGCGACATAGGCGTCAGGGCTGGCGATTGGCATGGGGCCTCCGGTTCAGGGTTGGGCGTGGCATCCGCAGGAGCTGCGATGCTGATAGACGGGGTCGGTGCGAAGTCTCTGGGTTGGGCCGTCCCCGCCTTTCATCCTGTCGATCAGCAGATCGACGGCCCGGGCACCCATTTCCTCGACGTTCTGGGCGATCGCCGTGAGCCTGGGCTCGAACAGGTCAGCCCACTCGAAGTCGTCATAACAAACCAGCGCGACGTCATCGGGAACTCGCAGGCCGAGTTCCCGCAGCGCCCGCATCGCGCCGATGGTCATCGAGTTGTTCAGCACAGCGACTGCTGTGGGCTGGGGGTCATTGCCGAACAGTTTCAACAGAGCGTCGTGGGCGGCGCCGGCCTTTGAACCGCCGCTGGCGACCAGCTCCGATGGCAGCGAGATGCCGCGGGAGGCGAAGGCAGACCTGAAGCCCTGCTCGCGCTCGATCGAAGACTGCAGTCCGTCCAGGCCGGTGATGGCCGCGATCCGGGTGTGTCCGAGGTCCAGCAGGTGTTCGGTCAGCCGCTCGACCGGTGCTGAATTTTCCGGCGCGATCTGATCGCAGTCCACTTCGGCGTGCCGGTCAATCAGGACCAGAGGAGTTCCCGACCGGACGATATGCGGAATGCAGTGGTCTTCGGCCAGGGCGGACGGCGCGACGATGATGCCGTCCACTCGGCGATCCAGTAGCGAGCTGACCACGCGTTCTTCGATTTCCGGGTCATCGTGCGAGTCGCCGAGTACCAGTGTGTAGCCGGCTGTGCTGGCCCGGGATTCGATCGCGTTGACCAGGCCGGCGAAATACGGGTTGGTCAACACCGAGATGGACAAGCCGATTGTGTGCGTCCGCGACGTTGCCAGCGCGCGGGCAAGGGTGTTGTGCCGGTAGCCGGTGTTCTCGATCGCCTCAAGTACCCGTTGCCGGGTTTCCGGGTCAACCTTCCGTGTGCCGTTAAGCACGTGCGACACCGTAGACCCGGAAACCTCGGCGAGGCGGGCCACGTCGGCCATCGTTGCCATTGCACTCCTCGTTGAACGCGATTGCGATTAGCTCAACCATAAGTCATACAAGCGCTTGCGCAAGCGCTTGTCTGGCCTTATTGTCATAACACCGGCAACGAAGCCAGGTAATGATTGATGGTCGAGGGAGTCCAGATGTCTTTTCTACGTCGCACAGATGCACGTCGAGCGCCATCCCGTGGATGGGTACGCGTCGGAACCGCGATGGCCGCGGGAGCATTGCTCCTGGCATCGGCCGGCTGTTCCGGTGGCGATTCTTCTTCCGGTTCAGGCGATGCGGTCAAGATCGGCTTGGTCACCAAGACCGATTCCAACCCGTTCTTTGTCAATATTCGTGAAGCCGCCCAGGCGCAGGCCGAAAAGAGCGGCGCTGAGGTTGTCGCCCTGGCAGGCAAGTTCGACGGCGACAACGAGGGTCAAGTTGCCGCAATAGAGAACCTGGTCAGCCAGGGTGTCAAGGGAATCCTGATCACGCCGAACTCGTCATCAGGAATTCTCAATGCCATCAAGCAGGCCCGTGATGCCGGCGTCGTGGTGATAGCGCTCGACACGGCGACCGAGCCGGAAGATGCGGTCGACGCAACGTTCGCCACCGACAACAAGCAGGCGGGCGTGTTCCAGGGCAAGTGGGTCAAGGCCACGCTGGGAGACAAGGAACCTAAGACGATCATGCTGGATGGAACGCCCGGCGGCACAGTTGACACGTTCCGTCATGACGGCTTCCTCGAGGGCATGGGCCTGAAGGAAGGCGATCCGGCCATCGTCGGCCAGGAAAACACCAACGGCGACCAGACCAAGGCGCAGACCGCGATGGAGAACCTGTTGCAGAGGGCCGGCGATGTCAATTCGCTGTACACCATCAACGAGCCAGCCGCGGCCGGAGCCTACGAAGCGATCAAGGCCGCAGGTAAGGAAGACCAGGTCACCATCGCCTCCATCGATGGAAGCTGCACAGGCGTTGAAAACGTGAAGAAGGGCGTTATCGGTGCCACCGTGATGCAGTTCCCGGGAAAGATGGCCGAGCAGGGTGTCGATGCGGTAGTCAAGTTCGCGAAGGACGGTGAGAAGCCCTCGGGATTCAACGACACCGGATCGCAGCTGATCACCGATAAGCCAGCCGACGGGGTCGAGTCCAAAGACACCAGCTGGGGCGCGGAAAACTGCTGGGGCTAACCACTGCTAGCCGGCGATTGCGCGGGGCAGAACGCTTGAGCGGGCTGCCCCGTGGCAAACGCATGGAGGAGTAAACAATGACAAGTCCCACCATGGCAAAGGGCGCCGCGCAGCCGCGCCTCAGCCTGAGTAACGTGATCAGGCAGCCGCTGCTTGGCCCGCTCGCGGCACTTATCGTCGCCGTCATCATTTTCAGTTCGATCTCGGATTCGTTCCTCAATCCGCAAAACATGTCGCTGATCCTGCAGCAATCGGTTGTGATCGGCATCCTCGCCGTCGGACAGACGCTGATCATCCTGACCGCGGGAATCGACCTGTCGATCGGCAGCGTCGCAATCCTCGGCACCATCGTGATGGCGAAGACCGCCGGCGCCAACGGACCGCTGGTGGCGATTATCGCTACGTTCGCCATCTGCCTGTTGGCGGGTGCGATCAACGGCGGCCTGGTGACCTTGCTTCGGTTACCGCCGTTCATCGTCACGCTCGGGGCGTTCACCGCGATCTACGCCGCCACCCAGCTACTTGCCGGCTCGAAAACATATCAGGTGCCGCAGGGTCCGCTGACGTTCCTCGGAACTTCGTTCCGGATCGGCGGATTTTCCACCACCTACGGCGTCGTGGCCATGCTGATTGTCTACGCGATCGTCTGGTACGCCTTGTCGCAAACCGCCGGCGGGAAACACATCTACGCTGTTGGCGGGAATCCGATTGCGGCCAGACTGGTCGGCATCAAGACGAACCGCACACTGTTCACTGTCTACCTGCTCACCGGCCTGATTGCCGCGGTGGCAGCGTGGGCCGCCCTTGGCCGGATCCCGAACGCAGACCCGAATGCCTACCAGAACGCGAACCTTGAGACGATCACGGCAGTCGTTATCGGCGGCACCAGCCTCTTCGGCGGCCGGGGCAGCGTGATCGGCACCTTGATCGGAACCCTGATCGTCGGTGTGCTGCGCAATGGACTGACCCAGGCAGGCGTTGACAATCTTTACCAGAACGTCGCGACCGGCATCCTGGTCATCGTGGCGGTCGCAATCGATCAGATTGCCCGAAGGAGGTCGTCATGAAGCAGGCGCCAGTGCTGGAAGCACGCGGACTGGTCAAGCGATACGGTAGCGTCACCGCGATCAATGGCGCGGACTTCGAGCTCCGGGCCGGCGAGGTACTTGCCGTTATCGGCGACAATGGCGCCGGGAAATCGAGCCTGATCAAAGCGCTCGCCGGCGCTGTGGTCCCCGACTCCGGGCAGATCTTGATGAACGGTAAGCCGGTGCATTTCCGGAGCACAGGAGACGCCAGGGAACACGGGATAGAAACCGTGTACCAGGATCTTGCCGTCATTCCCGCCCTCGATATCGCGAGCAACGTCTTCCTTGGCCGCGAGATCAGGAAGAAGGGGATTCTCGGCTCAGTTTTCCGGCAGCTCGACAAGAAGCGGATGCGGGAGCAGTCCGCGGGGCACCTGGCCGACCTGAAGATCGGTGTCGGCTCAGTTACCCAACCGGTCGAGACTCTTTCCGGTGGGCAGCGGCAGGGCGTCGCCGTGGTGCGAACCTCCGCCTTCGGCCGGCAGGTCATCATCATGGATGAGCCGACCGCGGCCCTCGGGGTCAGGGAATCCGGGATGGTGATCGACCTGATCCGGCAGCTGCGGGACAAGGGCCTTCCTGTCGTGCTGATAAGCCACGATATGCCGCACGTCTTCGAAGTTGCCGACCGGATCCACATCCATCGGCTCGGTCAGCGCGCCGCGGTGGTCCGGCCCGATGAGCGCTCGATGGCCGAAGTGGTCGCCCTGATGACGGGTGCGACCGAGCCGAGCGATGAGGAGCGCTCGGGTGGCTCCTGAGCAGCCCGCGCCACGGGCGGTGTTCGTCGGCCTAGCCACCCTCGATGTGTTGCATTGGGTGGACGCGCCGCCCGCGGCCAACCAAAAGGTGACGGCGCTTCGCCAGGATGTCGCTGCCGGAGGGCCGGCGACGAACGCCGCGGTGACTTTCGCGGCCCTTGGCGGCCAGGCGCAGCTGATCAGCGCGGTCGGTGCTTCCGCGGCCGCGTCGGTGCTCCGGGAAGACCTTGAGACGCACGGTGTCGAGCTGATCGACGTTGTTGGTTCCGGGCGTTTCCAGCTTCCGGTCTCGGCAATTGCGGTGACCGAGGCGAGTGGCGAGCGGACGATCGTCTCAGTCGACGCAGCCGGCCAGGCCGTGCCGGTCCCGGCTCAGGCCCTCCGGTCTATCGCCGGCGCCGCCGCTGTATTGGTCGATGGCCATCACCCGGAACTCGCCCTGGCCGCGGCCAGCGAGGCGCGCAAGTGCGGCGTTCCGGTGATCCTGGACGCCGGCCGGTGGAAGCCGGTGATGTCGGAGTTGCTGCCATTGACCGACATTGCTATCTGTTCCGCCGATTTTCGGGTGCCCGGCACAACCTCGTCGGCCCAGACCGCGGCAGAGCTGGCGGCGCTGGATGTGCCGGCGATCGCCGTGACCAATGGCGCCGCGCCGATCAGTTGGCGGCAACAGAACCAGGCTGGAATAGTGGATGTGCCGGAAGTCCGGGCGGTGGATACCCTCGGCGCCGGCGATAGTTTTCACGGGGCGTTCGCGTTCTTCCATGCCGATCCGGCGATGGAATTTTCCGACGCCCTCGCCGCAGCGGCCCGGGTGGCAGCCTTGCGCTGTCAGTTCACCGGACCGCGCGAATGGCTCGGCCACCTGGCTGAGCTTGATCTGAAACGGAGTAGTTCATGACCGCGGTTCCGGGGTTGGCCACAGAAACGCGGACGTTCGAGCAGCTGGTGCAGCGCGCCAGGACGCTCGCCGTCCCCGGGCAGCGTCACATCCTCGGCCTCACCGGAGCGCCCGGCGCCGGAAAGTCGACAGTCGCCGAACAGCTTGTCGATGAGCTCGGACCGGAGCTGGCAGTGCTGGTGCCGATGGACGGTTTCCATTTGGCCAATCGGGTTCTCGCCGACCTCGGTCGGCGTGAGCGCAAGGGCGCCCACGACACCTTCGATGACGACGGTTACGCAAACCTGTTGGAACGCATCCACAGCCAGACGTCGGATGCGGTGATCTATGCACCGGAGTTCCGCCGCGACCTCGAAGAGCCGATCGGCTCGAGTATTGCCGTTGCAGCCGATGTTCCGCTGATCGTGACGGAGGGCAACTACCTGCTGCTCGATCACGGAGCCTGGCCGCGCGCCCGGCGCTGCGTCGACGAGGTGTGGTTCCTTGCGCCGGGTGAGGATGTGCGGCACGACCGGCTGATCCGACGGCACGAGTCTTACGGAAAGTCGCCGGACGAGGCCCGGACGTGGGCGCTTGGCAGCGACGAGCAGAACGCCCTGCTGATCGCGGCCACCGCGCACAACGCCGACGCCGTCATCGAACTGATCTAGTCCTTGGTGCTGTCGGCAAACGTTTTGACCGCGGTTTCGGCGGCCGCCGCGATCAGGGCGTCGTCGTGCTGGGCACCCTGGGTGTCTCGTTTGGAAAGGACGGCGAGCACGATCGGCTCGTCATCCGGCGGCCAGAGCACGGCGATGTCGTTTCTCGTGCCGTAGGCGCCATCGCCGGTCTTGTCGCCGACGGACCAGTCGGCAGGTACCCCTGCCCGGATCAGATCGGTTCCCGTGGTGTTGTCGCGCAGCCAGCTGGTGAAGATATCGCGCCGGTCTGCAGGGAGGCCGTCATCCAGGGCGAACGTCTTCAGCATCTTCGCCCACATTCGTGGCGTGCTGGTATCCCGGATATCGCCGGGAACCGCCTCATTCAATCCCGGCTCGTTCCGGTCGACGTGAGTCACGTCATCGCCGTTGTCGGCGAGGAAGCTTTGCAGCCCCCGTGGTCCGCCTATTTCCTCGAGGAGCAGATTCGCAGCCGTGTTGTCGCTGTACTTCATGGTGGCAGCTGCCAGGTCTTTCACACTCATGCCTGAATCTATGTGCTTGCTGGTGACCGGAGAATGGCTGATGATGTCGTCGGCCGAGTAGCTGACAACATCCTCAAGCTGTTCGTCGGACTTCTGCTTGAGGATGGCGGCGCACAGGAAGGCTTTGAAGGTGGACGCATAAGCGAAACGGTCGTCGGCGTTATAGGCCAGGGAGTTTCCGGTGCCAGTATCCACCGCGTAGACGCCCAGGTCGGCGTCGAAGGTTTGTTCAAGCTTCTCGAATTCCTGATCCGCCTGTAGTTCGACGGGAGGCGCCGCAGTCTGGCTGCTTTCGGCTGTTGGCGGCGCTGCCGTGTTCCCGGCATCCGGCGAATTGCTGCCGGCCTCGGGCCCAGAGCAGCCGAGTGCCGATGCCAGCACGACGGCCTGCGCCAGAAGGAAGGCACCGCGGCGGATATTGCGTCTCTTCATATTTCTCCCTGTGTCCTTGTGCTGAATCAGCTTGTTTGCTCCGGCGTCGTTCGTTCCAGTCTCGTTGGTTCCAATCTGGTTCGTTCCGGCCTCGGAGTGTCGTTACTGGGTGTCTTTGCCCTTGATCCCGCCCTGGTCGGTTTTTTTACCGGGTTCCCTGCCGGGCTGCTGCTCGGATTTCTGGTCAGGCTGCTGACCGGATTGCTTCTCGCGCTTCTCGCGCTTCTCCTGCTTTTCGTCCGAGCCAGCCTTCTGATCCGAGCCAGCCTTCTGATCCGATTCAGTCTTCTCGCCCGAGTCTTCCCCGGTCGTGCTCTTACTCCGAGTCGACTGCGAGCCCAGAATCGACGCGGCCGGCCGCGCGAAGGCAGTATTTCCCTTGGTGTGTTTGACCGCGGTCTTCATGTACGACGACCAGGTCTTACCGGAGATCGTTGCGCCGAAGACAATCGGTGGCATGCTCCCTCTGCTGTTTACCCGCCAGTCGTGGGTTCCTTGCGGGTCTCCGGTCCATACGGCCGTCGAGAGGGTCTTGGTGATGCCGACCAACCAGGTGGCGCCGACCTCGAAATTGGTCGTGCCGGTCTTCGCCCCGGCTGGAACCCCAATCTGCAATCCATTCGTGGTTCCGCCATTGAACGTCTGCGTCAAGGCATAGGCGACACCGTCCGCCACCTCCTTCTTCATCACCCGCTTGCAGTCCGCGTCGGGAACATCGACCTGGTTGCCGTCTCGATCGAGGATCGAATCAATCGGAACCGGGTTGCAGTGAATGCCTCCCGTGGCGAAGGTCGTGTATGCCGCGGCCATCGTGAGCGGCGAAATTGACAGCGAACCGAGAATCGACGCCGGGTACAACACCTGCTCGGTGTCACCCGGACCCGAGGCGTCGTCCAGAGGCTTCCCGGTGCCCAGATGCACCCCGAGATCCATCGCCGTGTCGCGGATCTTGCACATGTCCAGCTCCGAAGCCATGTCGGCGTAAGCCTTGTTCACCGAGTTCTTCGTGGCATTCAGGACCGACATGTTGCCGTTGGCTCCGCCGCTGTCTCCGGCGTTCCTCGGTCCGTACCCGTTCGCCGCATAGTCACGACCATCGCAGCTCGTCGTCCGGAAGCCGTAATACTTTGCCGCTCCGCCGTTAACTGTGTCGTTGAGCTGCCGGCCGGATTTCAGCCAGGCTGCCAGTACGAACGGCTTCCAGGTAGAGCCAGGCTGAAACCCGGTGCCGCCGTTGAATTGTTTATCGACGTTGTAATTGACGTTCGTCTCGCCTCGCCCGGCCTTCTCGGACGTCGAGTACTTCCGGTTCTGCGCCATCGCGAGGACCCTGCCGGTACCGGGCTCGACCGTGACGATGGTATGTCCGGCGCCGGAGGCGTCCTTGTTCGGAATCCGTTTGCTTACTGCCTTTGCCGCAGCCTTCTGCATATCCGGATGCAGGGTCGTCTTGATCCGCAAACCTCCGCGGGTCAGGAAGTTCTTCCGATCCTCGAGGGTCTTCCCAAAGGTGCTGTCAGTCTCGATCGTGCGTTGCACGTAATCGCAGAAGAAGGCGCTGACTCCTGCCGCCTGGCACCCATTCGGGACTTTGTGGACGTCCAGGTCGAGCTCGGTCTTCCTCGCCTCATCGAAGTCCTTCTGCGAGATTTTGCCGTGCTTCAACATCAGGCTCAGCACCACGTTGCGTCGCTGCAACGCCTTCTCGGGCTCCGACTCCGGATTGAACGCGGATGGGTTCTGCACTATGCCCGCCAACAAGGCGGACTGCTGAAGGTTCAGGTCCTTGGCCGGAATGCCCCAGTAATGCTGGGAGGCCGCTTCGACGCCGTACTGACGCGGGCTGCCACCGTAGTTGTTGATATTCAGGTACCGCTCAAGGATCTCGCTTTTGTCGTACTTCTTCTCGACCGCGATCGCAAGCTTCGCCTCGCGCATTTTCCGGGCGATGCCGGAGCTGCCGTCCGACTCTGTCGCCTCGGCGATTCCCTCGTCATCGCCGCTTTGATGCGAAGCCTCGATCAGCACGTTCTTCACGTACTGCTGGGTCAGGGTCGACGCGCCCTGAGTCGACGGGGAAAGCACGTTATGAACCGCTGCCCGGGCAATGCCGTTGATGTCGACGCCGCCGTGGTCGAAGAACCGGTAGTCCTCGACCGCCACGGTCGCGTCCTGCAGGTCGGCCGGCATGTCTTCCAGCGGTTTCTCGATCCGGTTCTCCCAGTAGAACTTAGCGATTGTCGAACCGTCAGCTGCCAGCATCGTCGTCTGCTGTGCCAGCGGGCCCTCTTCCAGGGATGCAGGCAGCGATTCAAAGATGCCGATGGCGGCATCCGCGCCGGCAGACACCGCGCCGACGGCCGGCAGCGCCAGGCCGGCGCCGACCACGCCCGTGATCGTGCTTACGGCGATAAAGGCTAACAAGGCGGCAAAGCCCTGTTTCGCGTTCTGTGGC